>NZ_CP151951.1:4060000-4405000 GCF_038592985.1 Paenibacillus sp. FSL R10-2782
ATGGAATAACACAAAGTATGTCGCGTAAAGGCAATTGCTATGACAATGCCGTGATCGAGAGCTTCTTTGGCATTCTAAAATCCGAATTTTTATACACACAAGAATTTGAAAGCATCGAACACTTCAAAGAGGAACTTGATCAATATATCACGTACTACAATAACGACCGTATAAAGACAAGATTAAAGGGCATGAGTCCCGCTCAATACCGGGCTCATACCCTCAAGATAGCTTAATTATATACCGTCTAACTTTTCGGGGTCACTTCAGAACGGACAGTCTTTCTATTTTATCATTCCACTCTTTTGGGTCAATCACAAGCTGAACTCGCCCTATGGAGTTTACCTCCACTTTTAAATTCCTTTTTGTCAGTCCTTAATCCAGGGATTTTTGCGAGAGCGGGAGCTACGTGCAGTGGAATGGGAAGCCATCGCTACCGTCTTACGGGACTTTTGATTTTTAGCAGTACCATTTTTACCCGAAACCTTGGCTTTGGATGTATCTTCTTTGGCTGCACTGTCTGAGGTATCTTTCCCCTTGCCTTTACGCACGTTGCTATCTTTATGTTTGGGAGAAGAGTTAACTTCGTTTTGGGGTCCATTATTCAGGCTTTCACTGTTTCCCTGCGTTCCAGGGAAAGCAGGTACTGATTCCACATTCCCCTCCCGGCAGCCGCAGTCAGGCAAAAACATATAGGGAGTGGTATACCCCTCTAATGGATATACAGGTGCATTCTCATGGGCGAACGGATGATGCGGGAGATTTGCGGACTGTTGCCCTTGTAACTGGCTATTGTCCGATACATACCCGCTCATAGGTAAGCCGTGATGGTGGAATCCCCATTCATGACTCCACTGACTGCCTTGGGCTGCACTCTCAGGATGCTGCGGGTAACCCTGATGTATAAATGGAGGATAGACAGGATAGGATGTATTCTCAGCCGCTTCATAGCTTGGATGATACCCCGGGCACATGCAGTCCGGATAGACAGGATAGGGTGTCGGTTGAACATTTATAGGCGCTGTTTGTACAGGTCCCCAACTCCATGGATGCTCACAGTCTTGCTGATATCCCTGGTTGGGGGCTACCGAAGGAGTCCATTGCTCTACAAAGGAAGTATTTACTGACGCATTTCCCCATGGCTGGGCAACCCCGATGCCTGGGTACCATGAGTTTGGACCCATATTTGCTGGTGAGTTGTAATCGTGCATTGGCTGCTGCATCGGCCATTGGGAATTTGTCGCTGCCTCCGAGTTCGTGCAACCGCAAAACTTCTCAGTTACAGGTTGAAGTTCAACATTTGCAGGCAGCTGTGGTTTGGGTTGAACTGGCTCGGAAGCTATAGGTTGAGGAGGGGCAGGGTTTACGGGCGTCGCTGGAATTTCGGGCATTTTCAATTCAGGCAGCTTGGGAACGTTCACTGTTTCCTTAGGCTGGGTCATCTGCTCTTTAGGGATAGGTGTGTTGTCTGGCTTGGGCTGAGTTAGCTCCGCTTTAGGTTGAGTCTGTTCAGCCTTGGTCTGGGGTAGGTTTTCGTTTTCATTATTTGCAGTTGGTGCTGGTGATTCTGCTTCAGGCTTTGTTGGCTCTTGCTTGACACCTGTGTTCTTCTTTTGATCCGAAGCAGGACTGTTCGCCTCGCCTTTGTATTGAGGAATATTGACGGTTTCCCCGACCAGTAGAGCATTCGGGTTTTTAAGTTGGGAATTGGCATCAATAATTAGCTTGAGCGGGACTCCCCATGCCTTGGACAACTTCCACAATGAATCCCCCTGCTTGACTTTGTGCTGATAAACCGTTGATGGCTGTTCTTGCATCGCAACAGGGTCTGCCGGAATTTTGATTTTCTCGCCGATACTTAACTGGTTTGGATCAGCCAACTGGGGATTGGCCGCAATCACTTTTTCCAGCGACACATTATATTTCTGGGCAAGCAAGTACAGTGTGTCGCCTTTCTTAACGATGTGTATTTTCACAGGTCACAAACCTCCTAGACATTCGTTCGGGCAGGATAGGATAAACGCCCGGCTTCTGTTATTACATCCTATGCACTTCCCAGGCGAATGACCCCATAGAAACAAAAAAATCCTCTCAACCGAATTCCCTTACGGGCATCCGGTCAAAAGGATTCACTATTTTTAGTCCTGCCACACTTTATAGCCGTCTTGATCCACGATCTTGCGGAACTCGGCCAATAGCTCCAAAGTCACGGGACCCGCGACACCAGAACCAATCGTACGACCATCTACTTCATAAGCAGCAATAACTTCTGCTGCAGTTCCTGTAAAGAACACCTCATCAGCGACATACACATCATGTAGCGTAAAAGGCTGCTCCTTGAGCGCATAACCGAGCTCGGCGCACAAGTCGATAATAGCATTACGCGTGATACCCTCAAGCGCTCCCAGATAGCAAGGCGGCGTATACAATACTCCGTTTTTGACGATAAAAATGTTGTCTGCGGAACCTTCCGTTACATATCCTTGGGAATTTAGCATAATAGCCTCGCCCACACCAGCATAGTTAGACTGGATTTTTACCAGGATGTTGTTGAGATAATTCAACGATTTGATTTTCGGATTCAGAGCATCTGGAATGTTACGACGCTGAGAGACGGAAATCGTCTTTAGCCCAGTCAGATAAGCTTCCTCGGGGTAGATGGCGAGTTGCTCCACGATAATGATAACACTTGCTTTCGGGCAGCGAAGAGGATCAAGCCCAAGATTCCCCGCACCACGCGATACAACCAAGCGAATGTATCCATTACGCATTTCGTTAAGACGAATCGTTTCCGCCATCGCTTCCAGCATTTCATCTGGAGACAACGGAATGTTTAACTGAATTGATTTTGCAGAATCGTACAGACGGTCCAAATGCTCTTTACATTTAAAAATATTACCGTTGTAAATTCGAATGCCTTCAAATATCCCGTCCCCATACAAAAAACCATGATCATATACGGAAACCTTTGCATTTTCCTTAGTTACATGCTGTCCATCTAGATAAATCCATTGCTCTGACATTAAGAACCGCACCTCCGATTATTGTTCTTCTAAAATAGGTTCCGCTACTTCAACATACTTGTAGCTTGGATAGGAACCAAGGATGCGCACGTGACATCCCAAAGCCTCAATCTCTGCAAATGCTGCGGGAAGCAGGACGGAATCCAGAGATTCCAAAATTTCAATGTAAAAATAGTAGTTTCCCAGTTGCTTTTTGGTCGGGCGCGATTCAATCCGTGACAGATTCAACCTGCGCCACGCAAATGCAGATAATATCTGATGCAACGCCCCCGGAAAATCCTGCGGTGGTGTCACCAGAATACTGGTCCGTTGACCTTCAGGTTTACGCGGGAGGCTGATAGGCTGATGGCCGATCAGGACAAAGCGGGTAAAGTTATTATCATGATCCGTCACCTTGCTGACCAAAATATCCAATCCGTGCTTGGAAGCCGCAAGCTTGGTTCCCAGAGCAGTCCAACCTTTGCCCGGATTATTTTTAACAATTTCGACGGCTTCTGCCGTACTTCCTGCACTCTCCAGCTCAGCCTGAGCAGCCGTAGTCTGTATGAACTCCTTACACTGCGGAAGCGCCACGGGATGAGACATAATTTTGACCACTTTGCTCAAATCCAGCTCGCCCCGGTCATTGGTAAATTCACTGCGATATCCAATGAGGTTTTGAATAGAAGGGTACACCCATTCCGCTTGCATCTGAATGTCCACTTCATGTACAAGCCAATCCATATGCAAACTTACAGAGCCATCAATTGTATTCTCAATCGGAATTACACTGTAGTCAGCCTTTCCCTTGTCCACAGCCTGAAATACATCTGCTATATACTTATAAAACTGCAATTCATAGGGCGTATCCCCTATCAAATACCGAATCGCTTCATGGGAAACGGTTCCCTCCGGAAGAAGTGCAATTCTTTTCATATCGTAACTTCCCCTTTAATCATGTCCATAAAAGGAATCTCTTTCTCATTAGTATATACTTTAACGCCTTCGCTCTCTGGGCGCAATTTTAAAACAGATGCAGTGATTCCTTTCTTGCCCATTGTTTCGGTTAAATACTGTTCCAGTTCCGTTCTCCGGTTCTCCCGGCGATCCGCCAATGCCAACAAGGTCGGTCCGGCTCCGCTAAGAGCCACACCCAAAGCACCATAATGATGTGCATCCTGCAAAATCTCCGTCATACCCGGCACAAGCGCCGCCCGATAAGGCTGGTGAAGCCGATCCTGCATCGCCTCGGCGATCAAATCGGTTCGGCCTGATGCCAATGCCGCTACGAGCATCGAAGCATGGCTCACATTGTATACAGCATCTTTCAAGGATACATGTGCGGGCAGAACCTCTCTGGCCTTGGAGGTAGACAATTGGAAATCTGGAATGACTACCAAGACCTCCAGATTCGCATCCGGCTCAAGCCGTAAATGTTTAGCATGTTTGCCATCCCACATCGCTGTAATGATGCCGCCAAACAAAGAGGCACCCACATTGTCAGGATGATTTTCAATAGCACTTGCCATGTCAAACAGCTTGGAATCTGGCAGAGGTGAGCCGATCAGCGTATTTGCAGCCACAAGCGCACCCACAATGGCTGAAGCACTACTGCCTAAACCACGGGTAAGTGGAATATCCGAATACATCGAAATATCCAACTCAGGAACTGTTACTCCAGCCTCCTGAAAAACCATTTGTGCTACTTTATAAATCAGATTCGTTTTATCCTGGGGAATGCCGTTCATTTCGTCCCCGTATAAATGGAAAGCCGTCTGTCCGGCTTCTTTCAATTCAACCCATGCATACAAGGACAACGCCATGCCCAGTGTATCAAAACCAGGGCCTAAATTGGCGGTACTTGCAGGCACACGCACTCTTGCGCTTTTCAAAACGGTCATACAAACAATCCCCCTGCTTTTTTGAACTATCCCTCTACCCGATACACACTCTTGATGCGCCGAATGACATCCAGAGATTCAAAATGCTCCAGAACCTTTTTCATACTCGCCTTACTGGCCAAATGGGTTACGATAATAATTTCAGCATCTGGATTGACCTCATTAGGCTGCTGCACCACAGATGCCAGACTGACGTTGAATTCAGCAAATACCTGCGTGATCTGCGCCAATACTCCGGCCTTATCATCTACATGCAAGAGTACGAAGTTTTTGAAATACACGTCCTCGTCACTGCTGATTTTTTTAGGGTTATAAGGTACGATGGCCTTAAGCCCATTCACGCCGAGCTTGAGGTTCTTCACTACAGCAACCAGATCAGCAACAACCGATGTAGCTGTCGGCATTTCTCCTGCGCCCGCACCATAGAACATGGTTTCACCCACGGCTTCTCCGTGTACATAAACCGCGTTGAATACCCCGTTCACTGAGGCCAAAGGATGCTGCTTGCGTACCATCGTCGGCTGAACATTGATCGTAAATTCATCACCCTGACGCTCCGCAATGCCAAGCAGTTTCATTTCATAGCCCAGTGTTTTGGCAAAAGCGATATCCTCACTGGATACCTTTGAAATACCAGTAACACTTACGTCCTTAAGCTCTACATCGGAACGGAAGCCGAGCGTACCAAGGATAGCCATTTTGCGGGCAGCATCCAGGCCCTCCACGTCTGAAGTCGGATCAGATTCTGCGTATCCAAGATTCTGCGCTTCCTTGAGAACTTCCTCGTAAGAAGCCCCCTCCTGACTCATTTTGGTTAAAATGAAATTGGTTGTACCGTTCACAATCCCCATAATACGAGTAATGCGATCTGAGGAGAAGCCTTCAATCAGCGTACGAATAATCGGAATACCGCCCGCTACACTAGCTTCATAAAAAATATCACACTGCTTTTCCTGCGCCTTCGCCAGCACTTCAGAGCCATGCAGAGCCATTAAGTCCTTGTTCGCTGTTACGATATGCTTTCCGCGCTCCAGCGCTTCAAGAATGTACTTCTTCGTCTGATCCACGCCACCCATGACTTCGATAATAACATCAATCTCGGGATCACGGATGACCTCCCACGGATCCTCTGTAAGCTTGGTGGGATCGACTTCAATGGAACGATATTTCTCTATATTTTTCACAGCTATTTTCTCAATAATGATCGGCGAACCGACTTGTCTGCTCAAATCTTCCTGATTTCCTTCCACAATTCGAACGACTCCCGTTCCTACCGTTCCTAACCCTAACAATCCTACTTTGACCGGTTTCATCCATTCCCCTCCTGCTAACTTATATCTGATGAGCTTTATAGCTCTTAACCTTGCCCAATCAGGCGAACACGCTTAACACCGGATATAGTCTCCAGTCCCTCCAGCAGAACCCCAAGCTCTTCACTGAGTCTGGACATTTCTACTGAAATGACAACGTTGGCTCTGCCTTGCAGCGGGATACTCTGCTGGATCGTTAGCACATTGCCTCCGTAATCTGCCACCTTGCCGAGAACTCTGGACAGCATGCCGGATTGATGCTCCAAATCAATGGAGATATTGACAATTCGCTCACGCTCCAACTGGTTGACCAAATGAATACCATCCTTATATTTATAAAAGGCGCTTCGACTTAGCCCGACTTGCTCCACGGCGTCATGCACGGTTTTAGCATCTCCCGAAGCAAGCAACAGCTTGACCTGGATCGTCTTAACGATAGCTTCAGGTAAAATATCTTCCCGTACCAAGTAATAGCGCTCTTTCACGAACGTCCTCTCCTCAAAGACTTATGTTTTTGTATAGAGGACATTATATCGAATCTCGTAACAATCGGCAAGCCAACGGTACAAAAAACGGCTACTGCCGTCTATAGGGTTTCCTATAGCGTAGTAACCGTCCATACTTCAGACAAGTATTTCATTTTTAATAATAGCTGCTGCCTTCCACGAATTCAAATTCGAAATCGGCAATGCGTACAGACGTCCCATCAACGGCACCACGCTTGCGCAGCTCAGCATCCACACCCATATGGCGCAATGTTCTTGCTAACTTTAAAATCGCATCGTGCGAATTCAGCTGCATACGCTTCATCATGCGCTCGATTTTGACACTGTGGACCACGAATGTATCATTGTCACGCACAATGGTGAAACTTTCATCCTCTGCCTTATCCAGCTTAAACACCTTACGTTCATTCACTTCTGCTACTTCCTCAACAATTGGCTCGTCCGGTATTTGATCCAACAGATCAGCAGCCCGATAGAGCAATTCCTTTACGCCTTGGCGCGTCAACGAGGAAATGGGCATAATTTCGAGATCTGGACGAACAGCAGCGATTTGCTCCTTGAATTGAGCCAGATTTTCTTCCGATTCCGGCATATCCATTTTATTCGCCGCCACAATTTGTGGACGCTCGGCTAATGCCGCGTTATATTGCTTTAATTCGTCGTTGATTTTAGTCCAATCCTCAAACGGATCACGCCCCTCAGAACCCGCCATATCCACGACGTGAATAATAATACGTGTCCGTTCAATGTGCCGCAGGAATTCATGTCCCAGTCCTATGCCTTCATGAGCTCCCTCAATCAATCCAGGCAGATCAGCCATAACAAAGTTGCGATGGTCGCCTACATCTACAACACCCAAATTAGGCGTAATCGTTGTAAAATGGTAGGCACCTATTTTCGGCTTTGCAGAAGATACTACCGACAGCAATGTGGACTTACCCACACTAGGGAAACCAACCAAGCCTACATCAGCCATTACTTTAAGCTCAAGGGTAATATAACGTTCCTGTCCCTCTCCGCCGTTCTCAGCCAGCTCAGGCGCTGGATTGTTTGGTGTGGCAAAACGGATATTTCCGCGCCCTCCACGTCCGCCTTTGGCCACGATGACCTGCTGACCATGACGTGTCATATCTGCCACTACTTCACCCGTATCATCATCCATGATAACTGTACCCGGAGGTATTCGTACGATCATATGATCCGCATTGGCTCCATGCTGGCTTTTGTTGCGGCCTTTTTCTCCTCGTTTAGCTTTAAAATGCCGCTGGTACCGAAAATCCATTAAGGTACGCAAACCTTCATCGACACGGAAAATCACGTCTCCACCGTTACCTCCATCACCGCCACCAGGGCCGCCTTCGGGAACGTATTTCTCACGGCGAAATGCAATCAACCCGTCTCCACCGTCGCCGCCCTTAACAAAAATCTTCGCTTTATCTACAAACATGGTTACACCTTCCTTATGTCTGACACTGCATCCGAATTTGAAGCATTTCTCCCGTAGGAAGCTTCTCTGTTCGAATGCGTTCACTTCCGTGTCCGGATCTGACCTGCTTTAACAAATTCAAATCAGCAGGCATGTCACTGCCTTCAAACCGGACGATAACATCATTCTGATCCATACCGAAATTAAGTGTCAATCTGCGCACTTCTCCCCAGGACGACCGGCCCCCGCCATATTGATACGCACGTACCGTTTCTATGACGGCCGAGGCAAGCGACTCGCCGTCTTCGGGAGACATGACAGCGTCCAACTTTAAATGCTCCTCAACCTGAACCATCAACTGTAAATTTCCGGCGTTCACGCGAAAAGATTGCAAATAAAACACCAGCGAGGGAATACCCAGCTTGGATATTTTACTGTCCTCCGCCACGCGCCCTTTTATTATTTCCACATAAGCAGCCGATTTATCATGCTTATTCATACGAATATAGCCATAAAGCACCTGCAAGTCATTCATCCAGTCATGCCGGTGATGATTAAGGGCTGCGATAGCTGTACGCTCCAAAGAACGCAAAGCAGCTTTCCGCTCAGCTTCAACCTGTCTCTGTATATACCGCATGCTAAAACAGGCGGCAATAACAGACCACGCGGCTAATATGATAATCGTTAGTGCTGCAGGATAGAGTAGTGAAAAAACCAAAGGAATCAGAATGGAACCCAACGCCAGATGAGGTGTTCTAATCCGCTGGAACATAGCTTCTCTCCGTTCTGCGATAATTAAAATGGATTAACGATGAACCTTAATCCAGTATAGCACAGACTGACTTTCCAGTTCATTACCATCATACAAAAAAGCCTCCGACAAAATTGCCGGAGGCTTTTCAGCGTGTCTAAGCCGCTATTAAGCTTCTACAGTAGCTGCTACTGGAGCAACGTCAATCGGGTAGATGCTCACCTTTTTGCGATCACGGCCCCAACGTTCGAACTTCACAACGCCGTCCACTTTCGCGAACAGAGTGTCGTCCTTACCGATGCCCACGTTCGTGCCCGGGTGAATTTTCGTTCCGCGTTGACGAACCAGAATGCTACCGCCGGTAACTGTTTGACCGTCAGCACGTTTCACGCCAAGACGTTTCGATTGACTGTCACGTCCGTTTTTCGTGGAACCTACACCTTTTTTCGATGCGAATAATTGAAGATCCAATGTCAATTTCAACATGATGTCTACCTCCTTCTTTGTTTATTTTCTATTTGAATATACTTACCGTATGATTCAGCAATACTTGTCAGCATAATCACCATAGATTCCAGCAGCAGTTGTACCTGCGCGTTCGCATCATGATGAACTTCGGGGGGAAGATACGCGCTCAAAAAGCCGTTTTCTATTTCCGATTCCATATCAACGTGTGTAAGAGCTTCAATCGAATTGACCGTCCCTACAGTTACCGCTGATACGCCAGCACATACGATATCCTCACCAGATTTGGCGTAATTCGCATGACCTTTAATGGAAAATCCCTGTATGCTGCCATCCTCCAGTCGTGTAATACGCACGATAATCACTTATCGCACCCTCTTACGCTTGGATTTTTCCAATCGTCACTTTCGTGTACGGTTGACGATGACCTTGCTTCACATGGTAGTTCTTTTTAGGTTTGTATTTGTATACAATGACCTTTTGGCCTTGACCATGTTTCTCAACTGTAGCTGTTACAGTAGCTCCGGAAAGAAGCGGTGTACCTGTAGTCAAGCCATTGTCGCTAGATACTGCCAGAACACGGTTGAACGTTACAGTTTCACCATCGGTAGCTTCCAACTTCTCGATGAACAATACATCGCCCTCTTGAACTTTGTATTGCTTACCACCTGTTTCAATAATTGCGTACATTTGCTTGCACCTCCTTATGTCTCAGACTCGCCTAATCGCAGGTGACAACTTCCCTGAGGATGCTGTACTTCAGCACCTGATTGGAGCGGTTACAGCATGTGCAGCCAATCTTACGCATGACACATACTAAAAGATTGTAGCATAAGCTTCGCCCACATTCAACCTCTAGTTTAAAATGATTTTGGAAACGCATTGCCTTATAAAATCGTCTTTTCCTCGCGTACCTTTTTTCGAGTCATCTCCAGAAGTCCTAGCCGTGTCCAGCCAACGACATATGATTTGGTTCGGTCTTTTTTCAGCCTAGACTCCAGCACAGAGGACACTTCACGTCGGTTCTCCTCTTGTTCCATGTCAATAAAATCAATAATGATAATGCCCCCGATATCACGTACACGCAGCAGCCGGGCAATCTCTTCGGCCGCCTCGATGTTAGTCCGGGTCACCGTCTCTTCCAGATTGCTACCCCCCGTAAATTTCCCAGTGTTCACATCAATGACGGTCAGTGCCTCTGTATGGTCGATGATGATATATCCACCGCCCTGAAGCCATACTTTTCGCGCAAAATCACGTTCCAGTTGCTCATGGATACCATAGGTTTTAAATATGGTCTCTTCTGCACCACGAAATATGCTCACATGAGCTTTCTCCGAACTGATTTGACGTAGTAATATTTCCGCTTCCCTCGCCTGTTCCTCACTGTCAATAATCAGCTCATCCTGCTCCGGTGTAAACACATCCCGTATCAAACGCTGGACGATGCTCAAATCCCGGTGCAGCTCACATGGAGCAGAGTGTTCGGTAGCTTTACGCTGAATGACTTCCCATTGCTGACGCAACTGGTTCAGGTCATTTTCAACCGCTTCTCTGCTCATTTCCTCCGAAACTGTACGAATAATGACTCCTTCCTCACCCGTTCGAAGATGCTCTCCCATCGCTTTCAGACGAGTCCGTTCTCCCTCACGCTCGATCTTTTTGGATACAGCCACATAATCGGCGCCAGGCATGTATACAATCCAGCGACCCGGAAGTGAAAAATGAGTGGTTACTCTAGCACCTTTGCTACCCACGGCCTCTTTCAACACCTGTACTACAATTTCTTGTCCAACTTTCAACAGCTCGGAAATGGACGGCTTCATCTCAGGTTGCTTGTCCAAATGGGCGTGAAGTACGTCATCCACATATAAAAAGGCATTCTTTCGCTGTCCAATATCAACAAAGGCAGCTTGCATTCCCGGCAGTACATTGACGACTCTGGCTTTGAAAAAGGAGCCAAGAATTCCCCGCTTTCGCGGCAATTCAGCTGCATATTCTACCAATCGTCCCTCTTCCAACAGTGCCATTTGGGTCATCTGCTGCTGGCATTGTACAATCATTTGCTTCATGGTTTTTCAACCTCTCTAGATACAGCCTCTTTCCTCAACTTATAAAAACGGCTAACTTTTCTATTTAGGTTTGGATTTTCCGCCATCCGGCGGACGCGCTGCAAAATAAGAGCGAATAAGGCGTTGCTCTGGTAATACGGCTACAATCCGTCCCTGCTCATTCATGACATAAACCATATGATATCGGTCCCTTTTGAAAAGACGCAAAACAGGCTCCAAATGTTTCATAGGCAAGGATACAATTGGCAAGGCAATACTTCCCTTGGCCGCCTCGCGGTAAAAGAGCTCGTCCCTTCCCAGCAAAAAACGTATAAAACGATAGGGGATATTACGATAATCCACAATATTAGAATAAAGCAAAAAAATCCCTACCGCCAGCAGATTTAAATGCACAGGTCCATTTTGCCATAATAACGGGGAAACACCATAGATACAAAATAGCAGGCTGGTCACGATGCTGGCTCGAAAAGTCCAAACTAGAGTACGGTGATACGGGATGATTAAGCTCAGCAGCGCCTGCATTATTTTCCCGCCATCCAGTGGTAAAATCGGGAGCAGATTGAACAGTGCAATGACAGCATTTCCCTGAATCATATAATTTATATATTCATGCCCCACTCCGCTCACATTTCTTAGCAATAGAAGGATGACAATCATAATTCCGTTTTGCAAAGGACCAGCCAGCGCAATGATAATCTCCTTCCACGCGTTGAGCTTTCCCTGATCGTCAATGACAGCCACCCCTCCAAAGGGTAGCATCTGTATAGTCAGTACTCGCGCCCCCAACAACGCGGCAGCTGTCGCATGTCCCAGCTCATGAATGAACACCAGCGTAAACAAAGTCATAATCTCGATAAAATGCCCTGTCAACACAGAGGTCAGCATCACCAGCACGAACAGTGGATGCAGAGACAAATTCACACCCCGGACATTAATCAAGGGCTACCACTTCCGCCGGATCGATATACTGATTTCCTCTCTGCACCGCAAAAAACAGAGTCGCCGCCTCACTGCCACTATGGCCTGCTGGCAGCACACCGACCTCGTCCCCCTCCTGGACCCAATCGTTCACCTTTAAGGTAGAGCGAGATAGACGTCCGTACGTTACGGTAATGCCGCCCGTGTGGCGAATTGTAATTGTAATTCCACTTTCCGGGTGATTGAATATGTCCAGCACACGTCCCGCATCTATACTTTTGACAGCGATTGCCCCAATACCAGCAGCATTGGGTACAATTTCCACTCCTTTGAGACTTAGTGCAAATGGCTGTGTTATATTCCCTTGAATTGGAGGAGAGCCTTTGCGGACTGCGTTCACCTTGTATGTTTCAGGCTTCTCTCCAAAGATTGGTAAAAAGGACGGGGTCCCATCAAAATAAGTTTCATACCATTGTCCAGCGGCTGCAAAATCCATATCCTTATTTAAGGCATCGGCGATAAACATTCTCAAATTGACGGCATAGGGAACATCCCAGCGAAATAATCCCCACACCAATCCAAACAACACTGTAGCGAATACAGACCTGCGCCAAAAAGAAAGCCAAAAAGAAGGACGCCGGTTCTCCCCAAAAGATTGCTGCCAGCGTTGTCGTTCATTTTTCCATTCGGTTTCCGGGTCTCTGGGCCTGTTGGTACTGACTGCTGGCATCGGCTTCATTTCCCTGTTCCTGTGCCTGTCCTGATTCATGCCTAAGGAATACTCTTCCGCTTTGTTTCTCGCGATCAGCTGCTGTATGCGTTCTTCTCTGCGCTGCTTGATTCCGGAGTTTTTATTCATCCTGTTCCAGCCCCCCAGCGAGGTATGTTTGGTACATCTTATGAGGACGGGCTCCAACTTATGTTGTCCGGTTCGGGATTACGTATCTGAAAATGAAAAAATCCGGCGCAAGCGCACCGGATGGTCTGTATATAGCGGTTATGTAGTGAGTCTGAAATTAAGATTCAGGATTTATAGAAGTCTAAAAGGGCAAGCCAAAAACACTTAAATAAGTACATTACTTATTTAAGTGTTCGTAAGATCAAATCACACGCGGAGACGGCTCCCAGCCATAACTCACTGTTTTCTTCATCCACCCATACCAAAAAATTTCTTAAACCGAGTCATTACGCTTTTCTTCTGATCCAATTGCATGAGCGGAACTGTGTCACCCAAAATCCGTCTAGCAATGTTACGGTATGCAATCGCTGCCTGTGAATCGGGATTCATGACGGTAGGCTCTCCTGTATTGGCTGCCTTGATTACCATTTCATCATCTGGCACAATCCCAATGAGGTCTATGCTGAGCACTTGTAAGATGCCATCAATATCCAGCATATCCCCGGATTTGACCATACTGTTACGGATACGGTTAACCACCAGTTTTGGCGAGATCACATGCGAGCTTTCCAGTAATCCGATAACCCGGTCAGCATCACGCACAGCAGCGTTTTCCGGTGTCGTTATGACAATGGCCTGATCCGCTCCGGCAATAGCATTTTTGAATCCCTGCTCAATACCCGCAGGACAGTCAATCAATATATATTCAAAATCCTTTTTAAGCTCCAAAATAATATCCTTAACCTGCTCTGGCGTTACGGCACTTTTGTCCTTGGTCTGAGCAGCAGGCAGCATATACAGCTCCTCAAAGCGCTTATCCTTGACCAAAGCCTGATTTAAACGGCAACGACCTTCCACTACATCGACCAGATCATAAATAATCCGATTTTCCAGACCCATAACAACATCCAGATTACGCAAGCCGATATCCGTATCCACCAAGCACACCTTTTTGCCGAGCAGTGCCAGCGCTGTTCCTATATTGGCTGACGTCGTCGTTTTGCCGACGCCGCCTTTTCCTGAAGTGACGACGATAGCCTCTCCCATGTGCTACACCCCTTTGAACACGTTAAAATCGCGGCCCAGACGCACAATATTACTCATTTTATCTATTTGCATGGCGCCGTCCTTGAGATACGCAAATTCCATTCCAGATTCACGCGTCTCCCATTCATCGGGTGGACGACTGATCATTTCGGAAATTCGCAGCTGTGTTGGTGCAAAATAGGAGGCTGCGATAATTGCCTCGCCATTTCCCTCCATCCCTGCATGTGCCATACCTCGAAGGGCACCGAGGACATAGATATCACCAGTACACGTTATAATTCCACCGGGGTTCACATCTCCCAAAAAGAGCAAATTCCCGTTATGATGAAGCACCTGGCCGGAACGGATAATCCCTGTCACGGTGTGAATGGGAGCTTCCCCCTGCACTTCTGAAGGCAGTCCGGGCGATTCAACGGACCGTATGAGCAAATTCCCCTTCTGTCTCAAAATCTCCAGAATGCTTTCCTTCTGTTCCTCCGTCACTTCCCGGCTTCCCAGCTTAATGTCTACATGAATAATCGGGCCGGTTAAAATATTTTGATGACTGTGCTCCAGCTTGAAACGCAGCTCACCCAGCAAATCCTCAAACTCGCATTGATCGTCCAGAAGGAAA
This sequence comes from Paenibacillus sp. FSL R10-2782, assembly GCF_038592985.1. Lineage (NCBI taxonomy): Bacteria > Bacillati > Bacillota > Bacilli > Caryophanales > Paenibacillaceae > Paenibacillus > Paenibacillus sp. FSL R10-2782. Next base: position 4,074,910 of record NZ_CP151951.1, read on the forward strand.
ACCAGGCCGTCTTTGATGCCTTTAATCGTGACATGATTCGATTTAACCGCCATTAGCCTGTCCCTCCTATCTCAATCATTTCGTCCCCGGAACGTGAAATCCCTGCTAACCCGGACAAAATGTGTGTAAAAAGACCTAGACATTCTCTTCCTTTTTCACACGGATACCCAAACGCTGCAATTGCTTGCGAACTGGGACGTAAATGATGAGGGCGAACAGAAAATGGATAAATAAATCAGGAATCATATATTGGGCCAGCGCCCAATCAAAATTCTGATGGTTCAGCTGAAACAAATGATCAATAGCAAAAAGCATGGAATCCAGCAGAAAACTGCCGAGCAGCACAGCTCCCATCATAATAGGCATCGGCGCACGGCGAGCTGTAAATACCAGCCCCAGCAAATAAGCCGACAATCCCATTGCAAAAGAGTAAGGTCCGATAATAAACCCGTAATACACAACATCGTGAATAAGTCCAAAAACAATACCCAGTACCAATGCTGTATGGCGACTATAATATACGGATACGAACAGAATGACGACAAACACTAAATTCGGAACCATTCTCGGATGCCAACTATCCGGAAGAAGCCACGGAAGAATCGTTCCTTCAGCTATAAACAGTGCAAACAGCAGCAGTATTAAAACCTGACCGCGTATCTTCATTATTCCGGTACCTCAGGAGTGTAAAGAACGAGCAATTCTTTCCAATCCACAAAGCTGGCTGCAGGTTTGATAATCGCTGTACGTGTTTGTCCAAACTCGCCAACCTGGATTTTTTCTACTGTACCGATCAACAGATTTTTACGGAACTTCCCGCCTGCTCCGGACGTAATGATCTGATCACCTTTTGCGATGGTGTCACCTTCCGCAATCCTCGTCATTTGGAATGTATTCGTAGCCGGATCATAGCTTTCAATCATACCGAACGAAGTATTTTCCTTGCCCAGTGCTGTCGCTGCGATAGCATAAGAATTTGGATTTTTAGGGTCCAATGTAGTCAATAGCGTAACTGTTGAAGTGAAGTTCGCTGTACGGCTAATAACCCCTACAAATCCTTCAAGTGATCTGACTTCCTGACCAACCTTGGCTCCGTCCTTTTCACCAATGTCAATGACAAGTGTTTTGGAATCATTGCTGACGCTATTGACCTGTGCAATACGATAATCATATTGATTTTTGGACTTTTGCGTTTGGGTGAATTTCAGTTCTTGCTCAAGTCTGGCGTTAGTCTCTTTTAAGTTAGAAGTCTGAATCTGCTCGGCGGTTAACTGAGCTACAGCAATTTTCAACCGTTCATTTTCACTAAAAATGCTTCGCATATTCCCGATATCTTCAAAGAAGCCCGCTATTGCTGAAGCGGGCTTGTAGAAGATACCTTGCACAAAGCCAATTGAATCTCTGGCGAACTTTTCCGGCCAGGTTAAGGAATTTCTCTGTCCAAGTGTAATCCCCATAAGGGCAATAAACAGAACGATTCCAATCAATAGAATAAATAGTCTTTTATTGCCAAACAGCTTAAACAGTTCCTACACCCCCGATTCAACGTTTGGAACGGACGGCGGAACTGCTGCGCGATTTGAACAAATGAATATTTTCCAGCGCTCTGCCTGTACCGATTGCCACGCAATCCAGAGGATTTTCCGCTACGATAACCGGCATACCAGTTTCAGCCGCCAACAACTTGTCCAAGTTACGCAAAAGTGCTCCGCCACCAGTCAATACGATACCTCGGTCCATAATGTCCGCCGCCAGCTCGGGAGGGCATTTTTCCAGTGTCACTTTGACTGCTTCCACAATTGCATTCACTGTATCGGACAACGCTTCACTGATTTCATCCGACGTAATCGTAATCGTCTTCGGCAAACCTGTTACCAGATCACGTCCACGAATTTCTGACGTCTCCACTTGTTCCAGCGGCATTGCGGAACCGACTTCCATTTTCAACTGTTCTGAAGTCCGCTCACCAATCATCAGATTGTATTGACGCTTCACGTATTGAATGATGGAGTCGTCCATTTCATCACCAGCCACACGCACGGAACGGCTCGTCACAATCCCGCCCAGAGAAATAACCGCTACCTCGGTTGTACCTCCGCCGATATCGACAACCATACTACCCGTTGGCTCCCATACGGGAAGATCAGCGCCGATTGCAGCCGCAAACGGCTCCTCAATCGTGTACGCTTCTCGCGCGCCCGCTTGCTTCGTCGCATCTTCAACAGCACGTTGCTCCACCGCAGTAATACCTGAAGGTACACAAACCATCACGTTCGGATGACGTGGAAACAAAGAACGTTGGGCTTGCGCCTGACGAATAAAATATTTAATCATCGTTGCAGTCGTGTCAAAATCCGCAATAACGCCATCCTTCATCGGACGGATCGCACGGATATTCCCCGGTGTACGACCAATCATTTTTTTTGCAGATTCACCAACTGCTTCAATGGTTTTTGTGTCTGTACGTATTGCGACAACAGAAGGTTCACGAACCACAATCCCTTTTCCTCTTACGTATACCAGCGTGTTTGCCGTCCCCAAGTCAATTCCTAAATCTTTTGTAAAGCCACCCAGCATGATGTTAATCTCCTTTTCTCTTCCCTGAAATCTGTTATCCATGTATAAACGGTTTATTCAGGCCGGCCTAGCCGGTCGGATTTAAATGTTTGATTTAAATAGTATATTATATCAGACCTTGTTCCTTCAAACTTACGAAGGTTCCGTCCCCGATCACGATATGATCGAGCACGTCGATGCCCACGATGTTGCCCGCTTCCATCAGGCGACGGGTCAACTGGACATCCTCCGGGCTTGGCTTCGGATCACCGCTCGGATGGTTATGAGCGCAAATAATCGAAGCACTGCTGCATTTGATCGCTGCCCGAAATACTTCACGAGGATGTACGATGGCGGCATTCAGGCTGCCCATGGATAGCGTTTCCTGGGCAATGACATGATTTTTAGTATTCAGGAACAGGCATACAAAATGCTCCTTCTGCAAATAACGAAGCTGCTCAAACAACAAATCTGCCACGTCCCGTGGGCAACTGATCACCGGGGTCTCCAAATGGCGTGACAATGCCAACCGTCGCCCCAGCTCGATACTCGCTTTGAGCTGTACCGCCTTGGCATTGCCAATGCCTTTAATCTGGGTCAATTCGGTCATACTCATATCCACCAGTTGGCGCAAATTCCCCGCCTGCTGCAAAATACGCTGGGCTAAATGCACCGATGACTCATTTTGTGTTCCCGTACGCAGCAATATTGCCAGCAACTCCGCGTTGCTTAAAGCTTCCGCCCCATATGTCATCATGCGCTCTCTTGGTCGTTCTTCATGAGGAAGGTCGCGAAGCATCAGTGTTGGCGACTCTAACATATGTTTATCCCCTTTAAGGTTGCAACACGCTCACTCCGAATTCGGACAACATGTCCGACAGCAGGGATAGCGGCAATCCTACGACGTTAAAATAACAACCCTGAATAGATTCCACCAGCATAGCACCCAAACCCTGAATGCCGTACGCTCCCGCTTTGTCAGACGGTTCGCCTGTATTCACATATGCCACAATTTGCTCATGGCTCAAAGACTTCATCGTTACCTCCGTTTGGCGGTGTCTGACAAGCGTTTTGCCGGTTAAGGTATGTATGCAGGCCACCCCAGTGAATACAAGGTGGGTTCTTCCCTGCAATGCTGTCAGCATGCGAACCGCATCCGCATGGTCGGCAGGCTTACCCAGTACCAAACCATCCAGCACGACTATGGTATCACTGCCAATTACTAATCCATCTTCTTCGGATTGGCTGGCAATGTTCACGACCACTTCAGCTTTGCGTACCGCAAGGGTCTCCACAATTTGCTGAGGCGTCCAGCTCTCAGGCGTGCTTTCATCCGCATGACTCGGCATCACGTCAAAGGGCAGTCTAAGAAATGAAAGCAACTCCTTCCTTCTCGGTGAAGTCGATGCCAGAATAATGCGGGGCGTAATTTTCCCGTCCATAAGGGAAGCTCCTTTTCATCAGTTAGAGCCTGCGGTACAGCCAAAACGCGGCGATGATGCCGATCAGACTAAGCAGGCTCAATTCAAAATTTATCGTTATGTTGTAGCTGATAATATCCAGATCCGCTCTCGGCGACCAGGATATCGTAGTGGGGTGGGTCAGAAAGGAAAGGAATTTGAACGATTGAAGGGCTTTGGCAATCCATGCACCCAAAAGCCAACCGAGCAACAAAAACAGCATAAGCATCCCTACATTTTTTTCATCCTGATCTTCCCTCGCCATTTTTTGACACCTTCATTATTATACGGTGATTTCAACTGCAATACAAACAGAAATCCGGCATGGGGAACTATTTCCAGTTCCTTGCCGGAAAACATTGAAAATCTATTGTTTTATGAATTGTATAAATTCCTTCTCATGCAAAACATATTCCATCATCGAAGACTGAATTTCCCAAATGTGCTCCTTGGCTGTATTCTTGTTATATTCTCCAAGTGCCGAGACTGCGCTGTTCATCGCCTTTTCCATCGTGGATGCGGAAGCAGCCGCTTCCTTCGGCAGGCCGGAGGGAAGCGCAGCGATAATTTGTGTCCACTGCTGATGCAGATCGTTCAGTTCCTTCATTTCGGTGGTACTTGCCTTACCTGATCCGCCTGCTTCAAGCAAGGATGAGGAAAGTCCGCTCAGCTTGCCGACCAAAGTGCTGCTTAGCTGAAAAAAAGTAGTGAGCTTTTCACCATCGCCCCCATAAGCTGCTTTTTCGAATCCTGGCAGTTGAAGCTCACGGACATACAGCTCAACTCCTTGTGTTTTCAGTTGATTGCTGAGCAGCTTAGCCTGTTCCCTGTCTGGCGATATTCCTGCATAGACTCGGTTCAGATCCTCGGTGTCCCCACCGGCGGCAATGCCTGCCTTCAACAGCTCTTCCTTTGCTTGCAAGGCCCGTTTAGGGGTGCTGAATACTCCGTATTGCAGCAGGTAATAGGTTTGTGGGGGAACCTGAGCCGATACAACTGTAACTGGAGCGGAATTCCCTTTTACAGATGGTGTATCTATACTAATAGATTCTTTAAAGACCGGTATAGCCTCCTCTGTTGACGGATCTGATCCAGGAACAGTCCCACCTCCGTTAAAAAGCAGCAACATGATATATCCAAACATCCCCCCGGTCATCAAAGCACTGGCTACTGAGCCAATCAGCTTCCATCTGGAGGGATGGGGCGGACGCTTTCGGTACTCTTGACTGGAACGATGAGTTTCTTCTTCATCCTCTTCCGTACGATCTGGCAGAAAATCCGTATCTGACCAGGAAGCTGCTGATCGCCCAAACGGATCATCCCATCCTTCCTTCACGATGGGGGTGGGAGCAAAATGCCGCCTCGTACCAAGTCTATTCGCGCCCGGAGGCTCGTTAATTTCGGAAATACCTTCAGTCCGGCTGTTTACACCCATGCCACTAATTCTTTCATGCTGATTAGGGGCTTGATGCTGTTTCTCGCTTTCATACCGTTCCGCTTCTTTATTTGTCTCACTCTGCTGGCCGGCTTTGTATGGAAGCACCTGTAGCTTTTCCTCGCAGCTTGTCTCCGGCGACTGTTGGTCGAACCGGAATGTCATCTTTGCCTTGTTCACGGATGCACTCCCTCCTTGTCCCATACTTCTTCATAGTCTGTTGTATGAGTCAGGAAGAGAAAATATGCATGGGCATTACAAAAAAAGGGTATCCCAAAGACACGTTTCGTGTTCGGAATACCCTTGATGTTTGTATTTCATAGGCGTAACACTTAATGCATGCTTGTTACACCTGCTGTTCACGCAGATGACGTGCTAGCGCGTCGCCTGCTTTCCAGATATCTCCCGCACCCATGGTGAGCACAAGATCGCCCGGCTGAAGACGATCCTTCAACTCGTCGATAACAGCTTCCTTGGTTGGCAGATAGATAGCATTCGCGTTGCTGTTCTGGACGATTAAATCCACGAGCTTCGAAGAATGTACACCTTCAATTTGTTTTTCTCCCGCTGGAGAATAAATATCGGTAATAATGACTTCATTCGCCTCACTGAACGCACGACTGAACGCATCAAGCAGGAAAAAAGTACGGCTGTAGCGTTGCGGCTGGAACACAGCAATAATACGCTTGCCAGTCACTTTAGCTGCACTAATCGTAGCCTCAATCTCTGTTGGATGATGAGCATAGTCATCAATAACAAGAATGTCGTTGCTTTCGCCAAGCACCTGAAAACGACGCTTTGCTCCATGAAACTCCACAATAGCCGTAGCAATTTGCTCAAATGGAATGCCGGCCTCCAAGCAAGAAATCACACTAGCCATAGCATTGTATAGATTATGCATACCCGGTACTGACAATTCGATGGTTCCAAGCAGCGCCTCTTTACGGTTCATGGTAAAGCTCAATCGGCGGTCGCCCAACTGGATATCCGTTGCCATATAATCTGCTTCATGCTCGACTCCATAGGTAATGACTCGATTCTGAATCTGAGGCAGCATTTCCCGTACATTCTGATCATCAGCGCATACGATAGCCGCGCCATCTGGCCGGATTTGACTCAAGAACTGTACATAGGCACTTTTCAGACGATTAAAGTCGCCATCGTAATTTTCCAAATGGTCGGCTTCAATGTTGGTCACGATACCTTGCCAAGGATGGTATTGCAGAAAAGAGCCATCGCTCTCATCCGCCTCAGCAACGACAAACTCGCTTTTGCCTGCTTTGGCATTCGTTCCCAAATTCGTGATTTCGCCGCCAATAATGTATGTTGGATCGACATTACATCTCTCCATAACCAGAGCGATCATCGAGGAGGTTGTCGTTTTGCCATGTGCTCCTGCAACAGCTACTCCTTTACGCTCGTTAAGCAACCGTGCGAGCATCTGGGAACGATGCAGAGTCGGAATATTCAGTTCCTCTGCTGCCACCCGCTCCACATTATCACGGGACAGTGCCGTCGAATAAACGACGATGTCCGCCCCTGTAACGTGCTCAGGCGTGTGCCCGAGGTATATTTTTGCGCCTTTTGCCGCCAGTTTTTCTGTCAGCTCCTGTGATGCCACATCTGAGCCTGTCACGGTATATCCCATCTCCAGCATGACCCGAGCAATCGCGCTCATCCCGTACCCGCCGATACCGATAAAATGAACATGTTCCGAAGTAATCAACAAATTTCACCAACCTTTTTCCGAATCGGTTTGATACATAAGGGTAGCCCGTACATCCGCAATGAGATACAGTGTTCCGGACACCACCCCCAGATCTTCCGCTTCCGTATGTGACTGAAGCAAGCGAAGAGCCTTTTTCCAGTCACCTTCTACAATAATTTTCAAATCCGTTTTGGCATAGGACGGCCGCAGCTTCTCCACGAGATGAGCCAGTTCAGCGGCATTCATTTTGCGGCGGAAATCGGGCTCGGTCAGGATAAGAGTATCCACTAGTGGCAGTATATGCTGCAAGTATGCTTCATGATGCTTGTTTGACAGCATACCCATCATTAAAACCATTTTTCGGTACGAATACAGTTGGGGAAGACTCTTTGCCAGCGTCTGCGCCCCTTCTGGATTATGAGCACCGTCAATAACAATTCGCGGCGAACTGCTGACCTGTTCCAGACGACCTGCCCAGGCTGCTTCTCTAAAGCCCTCCAGCAGTTCAGCGTCATCCAGCACAAAAGCCATATACTGACGAAGCACCTCAAGTGTCATCAAAGCTCCTGCCGCATTAGCACATTGATGCTCTCCTAACAGCGTGATGCCGATTTCCATGTGTCGGAAGGGTCCCTCAAACGAAAAAGTCTGTCCCGTTTCGTCCCCATTCAGCCGTTCATACATAAACTGTTCTCCTGCCAGATACAGGGTAGCTCCCTGCTTTGCCGCCGTTTCCCGTATAACCTGAACAGCCTCTGGCTGAGATACACAGCTAACAACAGGTACGCCTGGCTTGATAATTCCAGCCTTTTCGCCTGCAATCTGCTCAAGTGTATCCCCTAAAATATCTGTATGGTCATAGCCTACGTTCGTAATGACCGAGACGATAGGAATCACGATATTAGTTACATCCATCCTTCCCCCGAGGCCCGTCTCCCATACCACAACATCTGGAAAAGTCACCGTTGCATAATATAAAATAGCCAACGCTGTCGATACCTCAAACATCGTGGGCGATCCCAAATCACTGGCCGCGATTTCCTTGACCAACGGATACAAACGATTGGCAAGTAAGACCAGTGTATCATCGGGAATATCCGTCCCGTTGAATTGGAATCGGTTCGTAAACCGGGTGATATACGGAGACGTAAAGGTTCCCACATCATAACCGCATTTCAGCAGAACAGAGGTTAAGAAAGCACAGGTCGAGCCCTTGCCATTGGTTCCCGCAATATGCACAAATTTAAGATGCCGTTGCGGATCACCCAACATGCTCATTAACTTCTCAATCCGTTCCAGTCCGGGTCTGATTCCAAACGGAATCAAACCGTTAATCCATTCCACTGCTTCCTCATAGCTTTGTAAAGGAGCCGCTCCCCCGCCCCTGATTGTATCTGACATCCTCTTCACCTTCAGGTCATTTTATAGTTAGTGGAATTATCCCTTGAGTTCTTCAATCCGTGCGATAACTTTGGCGCGCTTATCCGAATAATCGGCTTGCTTGGCCTTCTCTTCCTCGATGACTTTGGCTGGTGCCTTCGCCACGAAGCCTTGGTTGGACAGCTTTTTCTCCACGCGCTCCACTTCACTGTTCAAATGCTGAAGCTCTTTTTCCAGTCTGCTAATTTCCTGGGCAATATCAAGCAGCCCGGCTAACGGCAGGTATAGCTCTGCTCCGCTGACTACGGAAGTCATGGCTTTATCTGGAACAGATAGCTCCAATCCCGCATCAAATTCAGATGTATTACAGAATCGACGTACATATTCTCCATTGCGGCTAATGATATCGAGAACGGCTTGATCGCCAGGTTTTACGAGCAATTCGATCTTTTTACTCATCGGCACGTTCACTTCAGAGCGGATATTCCGCACAGCGCGAATCACGTCGATCAGGAAATTCATTTCAGCTACCGCATCCTTGTCCTCGAAAGCCGAATCGTAAACAGGCCAAGCGGCCAGTGTAATCGTTTCGCCTTCATGCGGGAGATGCTGCCATATTTCCTCGGAGATAAACGGCATGAACGGATGAATCATACGCAGTGTCCGATCCAACACATACGCCAGTACGGACTGTGTTTTCTTTTTCGCCTCTGCGTTCTCGCCATACAGGGAAAGCTTCGCAAACTCGATGTACCAGTCGCACAAGTCATCCCAAATAAAGTTGTACAGAAGGCGGCCTGTCTCGCCAAATTCATAAGCATCTATTAGACGCGTGATATCGCGTGAAGTTTCGTTCAAACGGTGTAGGATCCAGCGGTCCGCTGTGCTCAAATCACCGGTAATGTCGATATCCGCCGCAGTGACCCCTTCCAGATTCATCAGCGCAAAGCGTGACGCATTCCAGATTTTATTGGCAAAGTTACGTGCCTGCTCTACCCGTTCCCAACGGAAGCGAAGGTCCTGTCCAGGCGTACTACCTGTAGAAACCATGTAACGCATGGCATCCGTACCGTATTTGTCGATTACGTCGAGCGGATCAACACCATTGCCAAGGGATTTGGACATTTTCTTTCCATCCGCATCACGAACCAGTCCGTGCATAAGCACGTCCTTGAACGGAATCTCTTCCGTAAACTCCAGTGCGGTAAAGATCATCCGCGACACCCAGAAATAAATAATGTCATACCCTGTAACCAGAACATTGGTTGGGTAGTAGCGTTGGAGATCCTCAGTCTGCTCAGGCCAGCCCAGTGTCGAAAACGGCCACAAGGCAGAGCTGAACCATGTATCCAGTACATCCTCATCCTGTTTCAGCTTTCTGCCAGCATATTCAGGCAAGGTTGTAGGATCCTCTGCCGATACAATAACTTCTCCGGTTTCTTCATCGTACCAGGCCGGAATACGGTGTCCCCACCACAATTGACGTGAAATACACCAGTCACGTACATTTTCAATCCAGTGCAAATAAGTACGCTCAAAGCGATCCGGAACAAAGTTTACACCATTGCCAGCCTTCTGCACTTCAATCGCTTTGGCTGCCAGAGGCTTCATTTCCACGAACCATTGTGTAGACAGATAAGGTTCTACAACCGCACCTGTACGCTCGCTGTGGCCTACCTGGTGCACATGCTCTTCAATACGGATGAGTACGCCCTGCTCTTTCAGATCAGCGACGATTTGCTTGCGGCAATCGCTGCGATCAAGACCCTGATATTTGCCTGCTTCGGCATTCATCGTACCTGTTTCGTCCATTACCGTAATTTGTGGCAACTGGTGACGTTGTCCCATTTCAAAGTCATTCGGATCATGAGCTGGTGTAATTTTAACCGCGCCGCTACCGAAATCTTTTTCTACATAATCATCCGCAATGACCGGAATTTCCCGACCGATAATCGGAAGCACGAGTGTTTTGCCGATCATATGCTTGTACCGTTCATCCTCAGGATGTACGGCTACCGCTGTATCGCCCAGCATGGTTTCAGGTCGCGTGGTGGCTACAGTGATAAACCCGCTGCCATCTTGAAGCGGATATTGCAAGTGATACAAATTTCCGTTTACCTCTTTGTATTCCACTTCAATATCTGACAGAGCCGTACGTGCAGCGGGGTCCCAGTTAATGATGCGTTTGCCGCGATAAATCAGGCCCTTCTTGTACAGCTTGACGAATACTTCACGAACGGCTTGAGACAGCCCATCATCCAGCGTAAAACGCTCACGCGAATAATCGAGGGAAAAACCCATTTTTTCCCATTGATTATGGATATTGTCCAGGTAGAGATCCTTCCATTCCCAAACCTTCTCCAAAAATTTCTCGCGTCCCAGATCGTAGCGCGTCAAACCTCCCTCACGCAGCTTCTGCTCTACCTTCGTCTGGGTGGCAATGCCCGCATGGTCTGCCCCTGGCAACCACAATGCGTCATAGCCCTGCATCCGCTTGGTGCGGATAATGATGTCCTGCAAAGTAAAATCAAGAGCATGTCCAATGTGTAGCATGCCTGTAACATTCGGTGGCGGAATAACGATTGTAAAAGGCTCTGCCTCTGGAAGTCGCCCAGCGCGGAAATACCCCTTCTCCATCCACGTTTTGTACCATTTTTTTTCGGCTGATTTTGGATCGTACGTTGTCGGCATTTCCAAGGTTGTCTTGTTGTCTTGTTCTGACATATCAGGATACCTCCATGATTTTTCAATTGGCAAATAAAAAAAGCCCTTCATCCTCAAAGGACGAAAGGCTGTTCTCTCGCGGTACCACCTTTGTTTCACCCCTAGTGTATGTATCCACTGATCCATTACACATGGTGTGACACTTATGCAGATAACGGCTGCGGACCGTCCTTATTCTACCGTGAACCTCGTACCTTCCGTTGGGATTAAATGAGGGACCGTTCGAACAGGCGACTCCCGGGTGACTTCGGCCAGTAGCTTCCTGCGGAACCTCACAGCGCTGCAATTCCACTCTCTGAAGGGCTTGCTGCCTACTCTTCCCGATCTCAGTCTTTCAATAGCTATACCACATCATACATTTCCCATTGGCTATAGTCAACACCCGCTGCTCATTTTCCAATGACCGAATTAAGGGATGTACAATACCTGCCCTTCTTCCACATGATGCTCTGCCAGCCTGTTGTACAGTTGAAGCTCCCGTGTGCTGAGTTGATAGCGGTCAGCGATCGTTTCCAGTGTATCTTCACGCTGCACGATGCATAATCGAACTTTGCGGAAAGGCGTTTCATCCTGTGTATGAAAAAAAAGGTTTTTCCACTTGGCATTCTCACGCTCATCTTCGGCTTGCTGTGCCTGACCCTGCGGTTCTTGCTCCAACTGCTGCTGGTATTCTGCTTCCTTCACCGAACGACTGGACTGGAGCAATGATGAGTAGACCACCGGATCCGGCTCGTCTGCTTTTTCGTCCTTTTTGCTGTTCAGCGCCACGCGCATTTCCGGCTTATCATCGGCAGTAGTGTCATGAAACACAGCGTCCATCTGCTCTAGCGTCTCACGTCTAAAATCATCTACCTGACCTGCTGCCAACTGTGGCTCCAGATAAAGCTCCGACTCCGTAGCGTGATGCGGTTCAGTCAGTAAAGGATCATAGACCACATCCGGAGCTGTGGAGGATATTTTCGGCTCACTTCCCGTCCATGCCTCCTCTTGCTGAACCCCCCATACTTCAGGAGTATTATGCTCAGGCTTTACCTCGGAAGTGCTGTCTTCAACAGCTTTGCCCGTCCAAGGCTCATAGATCCGGTTCGAGTCTACAACAGGCTCGTAACTTTGCTGTTCCGATGATAACTTCTGCTCCCTAGGATCCTGTGACGGCTGTTCCCAGGAAGCATACTCCTGCTGAACTGGCAGCCTGTATAAAGATCCAGACTCCGTCGTATACTCAGCTACAGAATCCTTAGTAGAATAAGCCTCTTCCTGACGATGCTCTCCATTGGACGAAAAAGGTTGCGCCCGATGTTCAGGTGCGTGTACCACCGTAAATTCCTCATCCAGCCAAACTGCTGTCTCCTCCGCATGGGAGCTTTCCACCCCGTGCAGGGAGAGAACGCCTGTAATATTAAGACTACGTAGTGATAGCAGGTCCACATCAAAATTTTCAATCTCAACAGAGATGTCTTCCAATCTTCCTACCCGATTCAGTGGAATCGTAATTTCTACCGGGATCAAATGATGGAGCTCGTTCGTTACCTGTTCAGGTGTGCGGTATACGCCCTCCAGCAGCAAATGCCCTCGCAAAGCGGCATGGTCGCCGTGGGTTACAACCTGAATACGTGGCAGAAGCTCAATTTCCTCCAACTCAGCAATCCCGGCAGCTTCCTCCGTCAAATGAATGCGTTCATAAATATCAAAACGCAAGCCTTGCGGCTGATCATTCTGTTGTTTGTTCAAGGATGGCATCCTCCTTCGGGCAGTCTCCGCACATCCTCTGACTCTTGTCAGGCGCACGGAAACTCCATATTGCAAACCGTTTCTAGGTTCAAGTATATGCGCCAAAATAGAAGGCATGCCATCTTTTATAGCTGTTGATGCAGCTTTTGAAAATCATCCGGCCAAGCATCTTCCACAGTAATCGTTTCACCGCTCAGCGGATGACGGAAGGTAAGACGCTCTCCGTGCAGCGCCTGCCTGTTAAAATCAACAGCCCGTCCCCCGTATAATACATCTCCCAATAACGGATAACCAGCATGACTAAGATGAACGCGAATCTGGTGCGTTCGGCCTGTTTCCAGTGTTAAATATACGAGGCTTACCGCCTTTTGACCGCTCCCCCATACTTCACCAAGTTCCACATGGGTAACCGCGCTCTGACCGGTCGGAGAAACACGGCGACGCTGCTTGTGATGCCTGTCCTTGCCAATCGGCCAATCCAGCGTTCGCAGTGATGAAGGGACTTCCCCCCGTACCAAAGCCACATAACGGCGACCGATATCCTTAGCTCTCATCTGCTCGTCCAGCTTGAGCAACGCAAATTCATTTTTGGCATACAGCACCGGGCCTGTTGTATCCGTATCCAGACGATGCACATGCCGTACTGCCGTATGGATGCCATTCATCTCATAATACGATGCGACCGCATGATCCAACGTCAGTGGGCCATCTTTTACAGCTCCGTCCGGATGTACCGCCATACCCGCCGGTTTGTGTGCGACCAGGCAAAAATCATCCTCATACAGCACCTTCAAATCGTACCAGCGAGGAATCACGCCAAGATTTGTAACGGGAAAAAGGGCCAGCCGCAGCCGGTCCCCCGCAAGTTCAATCTGCTTTTCGTGTCGCAGTCTGCGCCACAGCTTGTCCGGTAGCTCCAAACGGTTCAGCAGCCAATGATCTACTGCATCGGTGCGATATTCACCCTCTGTTATTTCACGTCCCGGTGTAACTTCCAGCCATGGTCCCCGTCTTTTCCAGCCTCCCTGCCAACTCATAGACGTTTGAGCGCACGATAGTTGGCTTCAATGGTAGCATCAATATCTTCCACCGTATGCACTCCCGACACAAACATGCCCTCAAATTGGGATGGCGCCACACTGACTCCCTCGTTCACCAATTCGGTAAAGTAACGGCGGAAGTGGTCCTGATTACTTGTTTTGGCTGTATCAAAATTGACAACCTTCTCTTCCGTGAAAAATGGACAAACCATGGAACCCACACGGTTGATCGTGACAGGTATACCCAGCTCACGTGCATTACGCTCGAATCCGGCCTGAAGCCGTGCTGCCCGTTCTTCCAGCCGCTCATATACTTCTGGCGTCAGCAATTTAAGGGTCGAATAGCCTGCTGCCATAGCCAGCGGATTTCCGCTAAGCGTACCCGCCTGATAGATCGGACCGGAAGGTGCAATCTGTTCCAGAATATCACGACGTCCACCATATGCACCTACAGGCAGACCTCCGCCAATGACTTTACCCAGGCATGTGAGATCCGGGGTCACACCAAAACGACCTTGAGCTGAATGAAGTCCTACCCGGAATCCGGTCATGACTTCATCAAAAATCAGCAGGCTTCCATACTGCCGGGTTACTTCGCGCAGTCCTTCCAAAAATCCGGGTTGTGGCGGTACGACTCCCATATTTCCGGCTATTGGCTCGACAATAATGGCGGCAATTTCCTCACCGAATTTTTCAAAGGCCAGTTTCACCGAAGCCAAATCATTGTAAGGAACGGTGATCGTATGCGTTGCCACGACCTCGGGTACACCGGGGCTATCAGGCAGACCCAGTGTTGCTACACCAGAGCCTGCTTTAATCAGCAAGCTGTCCGCATGACCATGATAAGAGCCTTCAAATTTAAGAATTTTGCTGCGGCTCGTGAATCCGCGTGCGAGTCGAATCGCGCTCATCGTCGCCTCGGTTCCCGAGTTGACCATACGAACGATATCCATGGAAGGAACACGCTCACACACGAGCTTCGCCATTTCGGTTTCCGCCAACGTCGGCGCTCCGAAGCTGGTTCCTTTGACAACTGCGGCCTGTAGAGCCTTAACAACCTCAGGATGCGCATGTCCCATAATGAGCGGTCCCCATGAACATACATAGTCAATATAGGATTGACCGTCGATATCATACACCCGCGATCCTTCTCCACGGTCGATATAAACAGGCGTAATGCCAACGGATTTAAAAGCCCTTACCGGACTGTTTACGCCACCCGGAATATATTGCTTTGCCTCGTCAAAGGCTGCCTTGGAGCGCGCATCCTTGCGCACTGTTCGTTGTTCGTTGATCATTCTGATCACTCCTGTCATCTGAAAAATACACTTATTGCTTTAACCATCTTGCCGCATCCTTGGCGGAATAGGTAATAATCATGTCCGCACCCGCACGCTTCATGCTTGTCAAAATCTCCAGCACCATCGCTTTTTCATCAATCCAGCCTTGAAGGGCTGCCGCCTTGACCATCGCGTATTCACCGCTGACGTTGTAAGCCACCATTGGCAGATCAAATTGATCCTTAATCGTGCGCATTACGTCCAGGTACGAAAGGGACGGCTTCACCATCAGCATGTCCGCACCTTCCAGCACGTCGGATTCTGCTTCTCGCAATGCTTCACGTGCATTAGCAGGGTCCATCTGATAGGACTTGCGGTCCCCGAATTGCGGTGCAGAATTTGCCGCTTCCCGGAAAGGACCATAAAAAGCAGACGCATATTTGACGGAATACGACATAATCGGAATATGTGAGAAGCCTTCCTGATCCAGTCCTTGTCGAATCGCCTGCACAAAGCCGTCCATCATATTGGATGGTGCGATAATATCAGCGCCCGCTCTGGCTTGGGAAACGGCTGTACGTACCAGCACCTCCAGCGATTCGTCATTCAGCACTTCACCACATACCTCACCATCATGCTCATGCATGTGGACCATGCCGCAGTGCCCATGATCCGTAAACTCGCACAAACAAGTATCAGCCACAACCAGCAGCTCGGGATAACGCGACTTGATCAGGCGTGTAGCTTCCTGAACAATACCATCGTCCACAAAAGCCGAAGTGCCCAGGCTATCCTTCGTCTCCGGAATGCCAAACAGGAGCACGGCAGGAATGCCAAGCTCACTAATTTCTTTCAATTCTTCTTCCAGTTGATCCAGAGAAAATCGGTACACACCGGGCATGGAGCTAATTTCCTGCTTCACTCCTGTACCGAATGTTACATAGATCGGCTGGATAAAATCAGCGGGATTCAATACCGTCTCACGCACCATACTGCGGATAGCAGCGGATTGGCGCAAACGGCGATGACGGGTAAAAGGAACACTCATGATTGCAAACCTCCAGTTTTTATACATTCATTTGGAAAAATAAAGTTATGATGTCACAGCATTCGATTGTTTCCAGTCACATAGCGATTGGATCAAGCTTTCAATGG
This sequence comes from Paenibacillus sp. FSL R10-2782, assembly GCF_038592985.1. Classification (NCBI taxonomy): domain Bacteria; kingdom Bacillati; phylum Bacillota; class Bacilli; order Caryophanales; family Paenibacillaceae; genus Paenibacillus; species Paenibacillus sp. FSL R10-2782. Next base: position 4,091,379 of record NZ_CP151951.1, read on the forward strand.
TTGCCTTTTCTGCCATGAAGCTGACGGTCAGGCCCGCTTGGGTCGCTGTTTCTCCGGTGAGAGGGCCAATCACAGCGATCGTCACTCCCTCCAACAGCGACAGCGGATCTTCGACTCCCATCTGCCTGAGTGCTTCCAGAAAAAAGGTGACTGTTGAGGAACTGGTAAAAGTAATCGCATGGATGGCACGTTCCTCAAGCAGCTTGAGCAGCTCATCATCCTGTGCGTTTGCCGCCAGCACGGTTTGATACAAATCAGCCTCTGTCACCTCAAGTCCCAGCTCTCTCAGCTTCTCTGGCAGCCATGACCGGGCAAGATCCCCTCTTGGCAGAAATACACTCTGCCCTGCCTGCAAATCCTGCTCAAACGCTTCGAGCAAGCCCTCTGCCTGAAAAGGACCTTCGATCTGCTCCGCTTCAATTCCGTGCGTGCGAAGTGCCGCCGCTGTAGCCGGTCCGACTGCGGCAATACGCGCCTTAAATAGCGAACGAACATCCTTGCCTTGTTCCTTCAGATGAGTGAAAAAGTATTCCACTCCGTTAACGCTGGTAAAAAACACCCAGTCGTATTCAGGCAATCGTGCAAACGCCTCAGCAATTTGCCGTTTCGTTGGCTCATCCGAAGGGACAACCGTCTGGATGACGGGAAATTCATAAGGCTCTCCGCCAAGCTCCTCAATCCGATGAACCAGACTGCTGGCCTGTGCGCGCGCACGTGTAACCAAAATCCGCTTGCCGAACAACGGCATTTCCTCAGCCCATTTTAACTGTTCACGCTGATTAACCACTTCTCCGACGACAATGACGGCAGGAGGCTGAAAATTCGCGGCTTTCACCTTGGCCTCAATATCTGCCAGCGTACCCACCAGTGTATCCTGCTCCGCACGCGTTCCCCAACGGATCAACGCAACGGGAGTACTAGGCGGCTTGCCATGCTTCATCAGTTGTTCACTAATATAGCCGATCTTCGCCACACCCATCATAAAGATCAGTGTGCCCGTTGCATTCGTTACTTTATCCCAATGAATACTCTTGTCGAGCTTGTCCGGACTTTCATGCCCCGTAATGATAGACAGCGATGAGGCCATATCCCGGTGTGTGACCGAAATGCCCGCATAGGCAGGTACACTGATCGCTGATGTAATGCCGGGTACGATCTCATAGGAAATACCATGCTTGCGCAGCAGTCCGGCTTCTTCACCGACCCGTCCAAAAATGGTGGGATCTCCGCCTTTGAGCCGGACGACCGTTTTTCCTTCCAAAGCCAGATCCACCAGTAGCTGATTGATTTCCTCTTGCTTCATGGTATGACGATCCGGTAGCTTGCCGACGTATATTTTCTGAGCACCTGGCTTCATCAAGCCCAAAAGACGAGGGCTTGCCAGTCTGTCATAGACAATAACATCACCCAACTGAATACATTCCCAGCCCTTGACCGTAATCAGTCTTGCGTCTCCGGGTCCTGCGCCTACTAAATATACCTTTCCTGCCATTTCATTATCCCCTCACCTGCGCCAGAATTTGTTCCGCTCCTTTGGCGATCAAGCTCGCCGCCACTGCTTCTCCCAGCTTTTGAGGATCATTTCCCTGGAGCGTTTCCTTCAAAATAACCCCGCCATCCGGCGAGCCTACCATGCCCGTGAGGCGGATTTCCTGGTCAGCCCAGATTGCGTGAGCCCCGATTGGCACCTGGCATCCCCCATTCAGCACTCCAAGGAAGGTACGTTCTGCCGCCACCGTAGCGGAGGTATCCCGGTCGTTATACAGGCGCAGCAATGCCAGCAGCTCTTCATCGTCTGCGCGGCACTCAATGCCGAGCGCTCCTTGACCTACTGCTGGCAAGCAGGCTTCCTCCGGTATATAGGACGTGATCCGGTCTTTCCAGCCCATCCGGTGCAAACCTGCCGCAGCTAAAATAATGGCATCAAAGCCTTCAGTCTCCAGTTTTTTCAGGCGGGAATCAATATTACCTCGCACAGGCTCCAATTGAAGATCTGGTCGTAAGGACTTGATTTGGCTGGCTCTGCGCAGGCTGCTTGTGCCGACCTTTGCCCCTTGTGGCAGGTCCTCCAGGCTCTTGGATCCCAGGGTAACGAGACAATCCCGCGGGTCCTCCCGACGCGGCACCGCGCCGTTCACTAGCCCTTCAGGCAATTCTGACGGCATATCCTTCATGCTATGTACTGCCATATCAATTTCACCAGCGAGCATGGCCTGTTCAATTTCTTTGACAAACAGCCCTTTGCCACCCACCTTGGACAACGTTACATCCAAAATCCGGTCGCCCTTGGTCAATATTTTTTTTACGACAAACTGCATATCCAGCCCATGCTCCGCGCACAATGCGTTCAAATCCTCTATGACATGCCCGGTCTGAGTTAGCGCAAGCGCGCTCTGTCTGCTACCTACCACAATTGTTCGCATGCTATTCCTCCTGATTTTGCGCAATCCATATGTCCATCTCTTCTTGCGTCCATGCCGTAAATTCCTGACGTCGTATTTGCTCCAAAATTCCGCCGCTCGCCAAACGTCTCAGCAGTTTCGCCCTTTGCTGCGGGGAGGATACGATACGTTTAATCGCTTGCCGCATTTCGTACATGAAATCCAGGTACAGTTCGTATTCATTGCCAAACAGCGTATCCAGAGCCGATGTAATTTCGGACGTAACAGCCGGCCCCGCACCTGCGGTGGATACGCTGATGGTTAGCCTGCCCCGCCGGATGATACCCGGCGTTATAAAGTCCGCCTCTTCCAAACGATCCGCCACATTTACCAGTATACCCCTTTGTCCGGCCTCATGCGCAACCGCATCGTTCACATCTCTCTGGTCTGTCGCCGCATATACAAGAAAGGCTCCCTGGAGGTCACCCTCGCGGTATACGCGATTTACCCAGTGGAGCTGCTTATGATCGGCCAGAACCTGTAAATCCGGCGTTATATTCGGACTGATGACGGTAATGAGCGCCCCGCTTTTCATCAGTCCCTTTACCTTGCGTTCCGCTATCCTTCCACCGCCTACAATACAACAGATCTTATTTTTACAATTCAGCAAAATCGGCACAAAATGCTGCAAACGACCACTCACTCTCCCGTCCACTGATGAAATACAGACCAGGAATTAAGCAAAAAGTTAAGAATCAATAGCGTGTAGCCCACTAATGCCCACTTCGCCATTACGAGGCCCGACTTCTGATTGAACCTTTTGCTCACTAAAAATACAATATACACGCATAGGGCTATCGCTGTCATTAATACTTTGGTATCCAGCAACAAACGCCAGCGTTCTTCAGCAATAATAGAAATGACGGCAACTACAATAGAGACCGCAAGCAAAGGAGTACCGATCAACAGCGCCATGTGGGTATACCGATCCATCATTTCTAGACTCGGCAGACGCCGGATCGTATCATTCCATTTCTTGACTTTCAATTTACGATGCAAAAACAGATAAAGCCCCGAAAATACAGCCGCTACCGTCATGGCTACAAAGCCAAGATTGGCCAAAGCGATATGGATGAGAAGCAGCCCATGCACCGTATGCCAACTTCCAAGCGGATTGTTGGTGGGCTCCATCCATATATTATTGAGCACAAGAACTGCAAAACTAATAATGTTAAGCAGCAATACCGCAAATTCCGACCGCTGATAGCGTGACAGTATTAAAGAAATCACGACCAAAATAAATGAAAACAGGAATAAAAAATCGTAAGTCACGAAAATAGGAAGATGTCCTTCGTTCCAAGTTCTCATTCCCATATATATAAGCTGGAGACCAAGAACGACAGCAAGAAGCCCTGTACCTGTCCGTTTGGCACTCGCATTACGGCGAATGCCATCCGAGAATACAAACAGAAGGCTCAGGGCAAAAACATAAATCATCGAATCATATATAAGCGTGCTTAAGGCCACGTCCATCCACCGCCTTTACAGGCCAGCCGGCGCAAACGACGCTGGCGAGGCTTGGGCCTGACCGGATTTTTCATGAATACCGACCTCCGGTTTCATTAACGCGGATGCATCGCTTTTATCTACTTTCTGAGCGGCGTCCTCCAAACGATCCTCCAGAGCAAAAATGTGGCTAAAGAGTTCAAGCGCCTCATTCCCCTGCTTTTGGACAGCCAGTTCCTTCACCGTATTGATCGGATCATGCATCATCTGGTTCAGCATGCTTTTCGTCAAACGGCTAATCACTTTGCGTTGTCGTTCATTCAGCTCGGGAAGCTTGTTGAACAAGCTTTCGAGCGTATCCTGATGCACAGACTCTGCTTTTTCCTGTAAAGCACGAATCACCGGACGCACTCCCATCGTTTTTAACCATTGGTAAAAATCGCCAAGTTCTCCTTCGATCATATGCTCAATTTTGGCAGCCTCGGTACGACGCATTTCCAAATTGCTCTCTACGATGCCTTCCAGATCATCAATATCGTAAAGAAAAACATTCTGCAATTCGCCAATAGCCGGGTCCAAATCACGCGGAACCGCGATGTCAATCATAAACAAAGGCCGGGAACGACGTCGTTTCATACTGGCTTCAACCCGCTCCCGATCCAAAATATATCCTTGTGCACCTGTCGAGCTAATGATAATGTCCACATCCGCCAACCGATTCATGCCTTCCTCCATCGTGACCGGCGTTCCGTGAAACTTGGAAGCCAAATCTTCCGCTCTGGATAAAGTCCGGTTCGCCACAATGACCTCGGCTGCTCCCCCGCTGTACAAATGCTTAACGGTAAGCTCGCTCATTTTACCCGCACCGAGAATCAGCACCTTCTTATCGGTAAACATCCCGAAAATCCGTTTGCCAAGCTCCACTGCTGCATAGCTGACGGATACGGCGCTTTCTCCAATGGACGTCTCCGAATGGGCACGCTTGCCCAATGTGACGGCCTGCTTAAACAGCATATTAAACCACGTTGCCGTAATTTTCTGGGATTGAGCCTGAAGAAAAGCGTTCTTCACCTGTCCCAAAATTTGTGTTTCTCCGATCACCATAGAATCCAGGCCACAAGTCACACGAAACAAATGCCGGATGGCCTGCTCGTCCTCATATATATATAGATGCTGTGTAAATTGATCGCGAGGAATACCGAACCATTGCTCCATGAAACTACGTATAAAATAACCGCACATGTGAAGGCGGTCCACCACGACATATATTTCAGTCCGATTGCAGGTTGCGACAATTACGCCCTCCAACACACTTTTGGTGAGTTTGAGTTGTTCCAGCGCTTTTGGTAAATCTTGTTCCGCAAATGTAAAACGCTCTCTGACTTCCACAGGCGCCGTACGATAATTCAACCCAACAACGACGATGTGCATTGCAAGTTCACCTGCCTAAACTGTAATAAGAATAACCACTGTTATCATAAACTATGTTAATTATATCACAGAAGTCCGAATGTCCTCCGGCTGTTTTATGAATTGTTTATGAAAATTGGATGGCAAACTCCAACATCCAAAATGTTCTCTATTGTTTGATATAGTTTGAGCCAGTTTTAAAGCAAATAACCATGGATTAAATCCATGGTTATTCTTCGCATATGTCTTTTCCGATAGAGCGCTCTCCACGAACGTCCTTCTTCTTAGATTTCCGGTTGTTCCTCGTCTTCGTCGTTCTCAATATAGCTGGAGATGACCGACCATAGCTCGTCCTTACCCATGCCTTCTTCAGATGAAAAGGGGATAAACAACCCCCCGGGAAGTATTCCGAGTTCCTGCTTGATTACTTTATAATGCTTTTCCCGCCGTGTTTTGGGGATTTTATCTGCCTTCGTGCCCACAACGCATACCGGAAGCCCGTGATGGCGCAGCCAGTCGTGCATCATGATATCATCCTTGGATGGCGGATGACGCAAATCGACCATTTGAAGCACCAGCTTGAGCGGCTCCCGTTCCAGCAAATACGACTCAATCATTTGTCCCCAGGCTTTACGGGACGTTTTGGATACCTTTGCGTAACCGTAACCCGGAAAATCGACGAAATAGAGATCATCATTAATCCGGTAATAATTGAGTTGCTGTGTTTTCCCCGGCGTAGAACTGGTGCGCGCCAAGTTTTTACGGTTAATCAACCGATTAATCAGTGACGACTTCCCTACATTGGAACGCCCCGCCAGAGCAATCTCCGGCAAAGCGTCCACAGGAAACTGATCGGGGCCAACCGCGCTAATAATAAATTCTGCTTTTGTTACTTTCATTGTGTCCTTAATTCCTCTCTAATGTACCCTCGCCTGCTCAACCAAAGCATGCTCCAGCACCTGATCCATATGGGCAACGGGAACAAATTCAACATCCTGCCTAATACTGTCGGGAATATCTTTTAGATCCCGTTCATTATCCTTGGGAAGCAGAATTTTTTTGTAGCCTGCCCGGTGGGCTGCCAGCGACTTCTCTTTCAATCCGCCAATAGGCAATACGCGGCCGCGCAGGGTAATTTCACCCGTCATAGCCACATCCTTGGATACATGACGGTTGGTCAGCGCTGAAATCAACGCTGTAGCAATGGTAATCCCCGCCGATGGCCCATCCTTCGGAATCGCTCCCTCCGGAATGTGGATATGAATATCATTTTTCTCATAAAAGTCCATAGCAATGCCCAACTCAACCGCTTTGGAGCGAGTGTAGCTAAATGCTGCCTGCGCGGATTCTTTCATAACGTCTCCCAGCTTACCTGTAAGAATCAGCTTACCGCTGCCGGGCACGACCGTCACTTCAATCATCAGCGTTTCACCGCCAACCTCTGTCCACGCTAAGCCTGTAACCGTACCAATCTGGTCTTCCAGCTCCGCTACACCGTAACGGAATTTGGCGACGCCTAAATAATCTTTTAGATTATCCGGTGTAATTCGAATCGGGCCTTCTCCGCCGGATACCACTGACTTCGCAGCCTTGCGGCACAGAGAAGCCATTTGCTGTTCGAGATTCCGCACGCCGGATTCACGGGTATATTCGCGGATGACACGCAGCAGCGTATCCTCCCCAATGTCCAGCTGCTCCTTTTCCAAACCATGCTCTCTCTTCTGTTTGGGCAGTAGATAACGATTAGCGATTTCGAGCTTTTCCAGCTCGGTGTAACCCGGAATGTACAATGTCTCCATCCGGTCCATCAGCGGACGCGGAATGTTGTGAGCAGCATTGGCTGTCGTCACGAACATCACATTGGACAAATCGAAGGGCAGCTCGACAAAATGGTCACTGAACGTATTGTTCTGTTCAGGATCAAGCACCTCCAGCAACGCCGCCGAAGGGTCACCTCGAAAATCAGAAGCCATTTTATCAATCTCATCCAGCAAAAAGACTGGATTAGACGTTCCTGCCGTCTTCATCCCCTGAATGATACGCCCTGGCATCGCGCCCACATAAGTGCGGCGATGACCACGAATTTCTGCTTCATCCCGCACGCCCCCGAGCGAGATGCGGACAAATTCCCTCCCCATAGACTTGGCGATGGAACGAGCCAACGAGGTCTTGCCGACCCCAGGTGGCCCTACGAGACACAGAATCGGCCCCTTAATGGTCTTCACCAGTTTGCGTACAGCCAGATACTCCAGCACCCGCTCCTTCGGCTTATCCAGTCCATAGTGGTCATCATTCAGTATCTCTTCAGCCTTAACGATATCCAGATCATCATCTGTAAACTTGTTCCATGGCAAGCTTAACAGCCAATCGACATAATTACGGATAACCCCGCCCTCGGCAGAGCTTGCAGGCATTTTCTCCAGACGGTCGATTTCCTTTTCAACCTTCTCCTTCACAGGAGCGGGCAGCTCCAGTTCACTTAGCTGATTGCGCAGTTCTTCTACTTCTCCCGCGCGACCTTCCTTCTCGCCAAGCTCCTTCTGGATCGCCTTCATTTGCTCACGCAGGTAATACTCCTTCTGCGTTTTCTCCATCTGTTTCTTCACGCGCTGGTTAATTTTACGTTCCAGCTCCAGTACCTCACGCTCGTTATTCAAAATATCCAGAAGCTTCTCCAGACGCTGAGTTACGTCGATCGTCTCCAGTATATCCTGCTTCTCCTTGATTTTGAGCGTTAGATGGCTTGTAATCACGTCAGCCAGCCGTCCGGGCTCCTCAATATCGGATACCGCAGCGAGAGTTTCGGGGGTTACCTTTTTGGACAAGTTGATATAATGCTCGAACTGGGTCAGAACCGTGCGCATGAGCGCATCCGTCTCGGGATGCACGTTTTCTGCCTCATGCAGCTCCTTTGCCAGTACCTCGTAGTATTCCTCATTGTCCGTATATTGAATAATCTCGGCACGTTCCAGCCCTTCCACCAGCACCCGAATCGTTCCGTTGGGAAGCTTGAGCATCTGGCGCACTTTGGCTACCGTGCCGACTCGAAAAATATCCTCTTGTGCGGGTTCTTCAATATTTACTTCTGATTGAGAACACAGGAGAATCAAATTATCTTCAACCATCGCTTTTTCCAAAGCCTTGACCGATTTTTCCCGGCCCACATCGAGATGCAGAACCATGCTCGGGTAGACGAGAAGTCCTCTTAAAGGCAGCAAAGGAAAACGACGACCTTTTGTCTTGTTGGGTCCCATCGCTTTCGCACCTCCAGTGATTCTCAGGTTCCGGATTTTACAATCCTTCACGTTGTTATCTTTCATATTTTATCAAATGTTTTATGAAAAAACCAATGAAAGGGTAGTTCATTAGCAAGATCCTGTGTCCGATATCGTCCCGTTATGCGTCCCATCGGCCTGCAACAGGGAAGATTGGGATGGGCGAAAAGTCTCAATTGGCGCGTGCACAGGTAAATCTGACGTCAATTCCTCTCCAAATACGTGGCGGAATACTTCCGTAACCGACTGCACCGGAATGACTTTCAAGCCTTCAATGCTGTCAAAAAGAGACTGCCAGTTGTCCTGAGGAATGATCACCTTTTTAGCTCCTGCCTGAAAAGCAGCCTCAACCTTCGCTAATACGCCGCCAATCGGTTTGACACGACCGTGAATGCTGACCTCTCCGGTCATCGCAATTTCGTGATCCACCGGAATCCCTCGCATTGCGGAAGCAATAGCCGTTGCCATTGCAATACCTGCCGACGGGCCATCTACTGGTGTTCCCCCAGGAAAATTAATATGCAAATCGTAATTTGACGGGGACAATCCGAGCGTACGCAAAACGGTCAATACATTTTCTACAGAGCCTTTGGCCATACTTTTACGCCGCAGCGTGCGGGAGCCTCCGCCAATCTCTTCCTCATCGACCACACCCGTAATATTATAGGTTCCCTTTCCCGCAGGAACCGGAACTGCTGTAACCTCAATTTCCAGCAGCATGCCCATATTCGGGCCATATACGGCCAAACCGTTAACAAATCCGATTTGCGGCAGACCCGGTACTTTCCGGTCAGGACGCGGTTGAATTTGGCTGCTGCCCGCTACCCACTCCACATCCGAGGCGTTTAGACGTTCCCGTTTCTCCGTAAGTGCCAATCCAGCGGCAAGCTGAATCATATTGACGGCCTCCCGGCCATTTGTGGCGTAGCGCTGTACGACTTCAACTGCCTCTGGACAAGGACCGAAGCCCAGCTTGTGGACGGCATCCTCAGCAATACGAGCAATCTCCTGCGGCTGGAGAGCACGGAAATAAATTTCCATGCACCGGGAACGAATGGCAGGCGGCAACTCATGCGGCGAACGAGTCGTCGCACCTACCAAACGGAAATCGGCAGGCAAACCATTTTGGAAAATATCATGGATATAAGCAGGAGTATTCGAATCCTCCGAGTTGTAGTACGCGCTCTCCAGAAATACTTTTCGGTCCTCCAATACTTTCAACAGCTTATTCATCTGTGTGGGATGCAGCTCGCCAATTTCATCAATGAACAACATACCGCCATGCGCCTTCGTTACAGCTCCGGGCTTGGGCTGTGGAATACCCGCCACTCCCATTGCTCCAGCACCTTGATAAATCGGATCATGAACCGAACCAATCAACGGATCTGCAATACCCCGCTCGTCAAAACGGGCAGTCGTCGCATCAATCTCCGTAAATTTGGCGTCTCCCTTGAACGGGGAAGACAGGTTTTTCTTAGCTTCTTCCAGCACCACACGCGCAGCAGCCGTCTTGCCGACTCCCGGTGGGCCATAAATAATAACATGCTGTGGATTCGCACTGCATAACGCTGCCTTGAGGGCACGCAATCCATCCTTCTGACCGACAATATCCTGTAATGTGGCAGGACGAGTGCGTTCAGCCAGCGGTTTGGTTAATGAAATGGAGCGCAGTTTGCGCAGCTTATCCAGTTCCTTGCGGGATTCCCGGTCCACTGCGCTGCGGTTCGTCTTTTGGCTCCGCAAAAGGTTCCAGAAATACAGACCGATGACAATCCCAAAAAACATTTGCACCAACAACAAAATCATAGTAAAGTCCATCGTATTTCCTCCGTTTCTCATCTCAGCATTTTGAAAATGCCGCTAAAATGCCGTCTATGAAAAACAGTATTTCCTTTTCCCCAATAGCTAAACGGCAGTCTTCCAAAAGATCAGAGAGAAAATACAAAAACACCGCGAAGAACAGTTCTGTAGCAGAGCTGCCCTCCACGGCGTTTACATGATGGCAATAGAATATGATTATGCCTCTTTATGAGAACCGATGTGGCTTATACCTTCTCGGCTGTATGACGTTCCTCGCGACCCGGAATTTTACCCGTCTCTTCATACGCCTTGACGATGATGTCAATTTCTTTTTTCAATTCTTCAACCATGTCAGCCTCGGGTACTTTGCGAATCATTTTTCCATAACGGAACAGAAGTCCTTCCCCGCGTGCTCCGGCAATACCGATATCAGCTTCCTTTGCTTCCCCCGGACCGTTCACCGCGCAACCCAGTACCGACACTTTAATTGGCACCTTGAGTTTTGCAATATAGTCTTCGACTTCGTTGGCGATAGAGAACAGATCGATATCCAGACGTCCACAAGTCGGACAGGAAATCAAAGTCGCTGCATTCGTGATTAGCCCAAAGGTTTTGAGCAGTTCCCGCGCAACCTTCACTTCTTCCACTGGATCGGCACTCAGCGAAATACGCATAGTCGAACCAATACCTGCTGCCAATAAAGCCCCCATCCCCGCTGCACTCTTAACGGTTCCGGTAAAAAGCGTACCCGCTTCGGTAATACCCAGATGTAGTGGATATTTAATAATCTCGGCTGCCTTCGTATAAGCAGCTATCGCCATAGGCACGTCAGATGCTTTCAGCGACACGATAATATCGTGAAAATCAAGCTCTTCCAGTATACCGATATGGAATAGTGCGCTTTCTACCATCGCTTCCGGCGTAGGATAGCCGTACTTATCCAGCAAATGCTGTTCCAATGACCCGGCATTCACACCAATCCGAATCGGAATTCCCTTTTCCTTGCATGCCTTTACGACAGCTTCCACTTTTTCACGACGACCAATGTTGCCAGGATTGATACGAACCTTGTCAATTCCGTTTTCAATCGCCAGCAGAGCCAGCTTGTGATTAAAATGAATATCCGCTACGAGCGGAATATGGATCTGTTTTTTAATTTCCTTAATGGCTGCGGCAGCTTCCTCATTATTGACGGTGACACGTACAAGTTGGCAACCCGCCTCTTCCAAACGGAGAATTTCAGCGACGGTAGCTTCCACATCTGCTGTTTTGGTCGTACACATGCTTTGGATGATGACTTCATTGCTGCCGCCAATCGTCAGATTCCCGACTTTAACGGGACGTGTGTCTTGTCTTAAGAACATGTACTTTTCTCTCCCATTAACGCCAAACCTCCACCCCATAAAACCTCATATGGGTTTAGTGAAGTGGAGATCTGGCTTCTCGTGTTGTAGAGATCGCGAAGTATCAATCCTTAGGCGCTCTCTTCTTGTTTTTTATCCTTATCTGTACCACCAAGTTCAGGTGCGATTTTATCTTTTACAACCTGCTCATTGATGACGCAAGTCGTGATATCATCACGGGAAGGAACCTCGTACATCACATCCAGCATAATGCCTTCAATGATCGCACGAAGACCACGGGCACCTGTGTTACGCTTGATGGCTTCACGGGCAATGGCTTCCAGAGCATCTTGCTTAAACTCCAAAGTAACATTATCCAGTTCAAGCATCTTCTGGTACTGCTTGACTAACGCATTTTTCGGCTCAGACAAAATACGAACTAATGTGTTCTCATCAAGCGGCTCCAGCGTAGAAATAACCGGCAAACGTCCTACAAACTCTGGAATCAGACCGAATTTCAAAAGATCCTCAGGCAATACCATAGAAGTATATTCACCCGGTTTCAAATCCTTTTGATCTGTAGTCGCATTGAAGCCGATGACTTTCTTACCGACACGACGTTTGATCATTTGCTCCAGACCGTCAAAGGCACCGCCGCAAATGAACAGGATGTTCGTGGTATCAATCTGAATGAACTCTTGATGAGGATGCTTACGACCACCTTGTGGAGGTACAGAAGCAACCGTGCCTTCCAAAATTTTAAGCAAAGCCTGCTGCACACCTTCACCCGATACGTCACGCGTAATGGACGGGTTTTCGGATTTGCGGGCTACTTTATCAATTTCGTCGATGTAGATAATGCCGCGTTCGGCTTTTTCCACATCATAATCGGCAGCTTGAATCAATTTCAGCAAAATGTTTTCAACATCTTCGCCCACATAACCTGCTTCCGTAAGGGAAGTGGCATCTGCAATGGCAAAAGGAACGTTCAAAATTTTAGCCATGGTTTGCGCAAGCAACGTTTTACCTGAACCTGTAGGTCCGAGCATCAAAATGTTACTTTTTTGCAGTTCCACATCATCAATTTTGTTTTGTGTATTAATACGTTTGTAGTGGTTATATACCGCTACGGACAACGATTTTTTCGCTTGATCCTGACCAATTACATATTGATCCAGAATGTCACGGATTTGCATTGGTTTAGGAATGTCTTTCAGATCTACTTCTTCCTCATGACCCAATTCCTCTTCCACGATTTCTGTGCACAACTCGATGCATTCGTCACATATATATACGCCCGGTCCAGCAACTAGCTTGCGAACCTGATCCTGAGATTTACCGCAGAAGGAACATTTCAGTTGTCCTTTTTCATCATTAAATTTAAACATAGAGCCACCCCTTTACAGATTAATCGGTCTAGACAGCACCTGGTCAATGATACCGTATGCTTTTGCCTCTTCCGCTTCCATGAAGAAATCCCGGTCAGTATCACGTTCGATTTTTTCGAGGGGCTGACCCGTACGCTCTACATAGATTTGATTCAGCTTGGCACGCGTTTTGATAATCCAGTCTGCATGGATCAGCATATCGGAGGCTTGCCCCTGAATGCCACCCAACGGCTGATGGATCATGACTTCGCTGTTGGTAAGCGCAAATCTTTTGCCTGGCGCACCTGCTGTGAGCAGCAAAGAGCCCATACTTGCAGCCATGCCTACACAGATCGTCGATACGTCCGGCTTAATGAATTGCATTGTATCATATATACCCATGCCCGCAGTTACAGAACCGCCCGGTGAGTTAATGTACAAATTAATATCCTTCTCCGGATCTTCCGCAGAAAGGAATAATAGCTGTGCAATGACGAGATTGGCGACATCGTCATCAATCGGGCCACTCAGGAAAATGATGCGATCCTTAAGCAACCGCGAGTAAATATCGTAAGATCGTTCTCCTCGATTCGTTTGTTCCACAACCATAGGGACGAGACTCATCACGACCAACCTCTTTTCTTTATTAAAATGAACACCAGTATTCATCCACTTCCGTTAAATCCCATTCAAAACGAAAGCGGCAAGCATGAAACGGGGACACCTTACAAAATATTTTAACATGTTCAGAGTCTCGTGTCATATTTTCAACCGCTCATATATAGAGTTCGAGCTGTTATACAACGTACTTAGCTGAGACCTTCTCATATTTAACCATGTTTCGTATGTATGTGCAAATGTACAGCAGTGACTTATGTACAACAATAAAGTACAACTCACAGCACTTTCCATAAACGACTAAAATATGGATTACCCAAGGTAAAAATAAGGCACGTAACTTTCACTACGTGCCTTATCCCTATCTAATTGCTAGGTTGCAGCCTGTGCGGCATACCCCATATATTCTATCGTTTGAATTACTCGGCAGCTTCAGCTGGCGCTTCAACTTCTTTGCTGTTTTCCAACAACAAAGCGATCGTTTTGCGCAGTGAAATTTCTTCTTTCAGGTTTGCGAACGAACCGTTACCTTCCAGAATACTGCGAATTTCTTCAACCGAACGTTTGTAAGCTTCAGCCATGTTTTTCAGTTCTTCATCAATTTCCGCTTCGGAAACTTCGATGTTTTCCGCTTTAGCCACTTGCTCCAGCACGAGGTTGTTGCGTACACGCTTCTCAGCATCCACTTTCATTTGCGCTTCCAGATCTTCCTGACTTTGACCGGAGAATCCGAGGAACATCTCAAGATTCATGCCTTGGCTACGCAGACGGTTGTCGAAATCGCGAACCATGTTTTGCACTTCACTTTTGATCATCGCTTCAGGAATGTCGATTGTTGCGTTCTCAGCAACCTTCTCCACTACCGCACCCTCACGGGCAGCTTTAGCTTCGTTTTCCTTACGCTCCAGCAGTTGCTTTTTCAAGTCTTCCTTGAATTCAGCCAGTGTATCAAATTCACTTACATCTTTTGCAAATTCATCATCCAGTTCAGGAAGAACCTTGCGTTTCAGTTCATGAACTTTCACTTTGAAGACTGCTTGTTTGCCAGCGAGATCAGCAGAATGGTAGTTCTCAGGGAACGTTACTTCAACGTCCTTGGAATCGCCTGTGTGCAAACCGATCACTTGCTCTTCAAAACCAGGAATGAAGGTATTGGAACCCAGCTCCAGAGAATACTTCTCAGCTTGTCCGCCTTCGAATGGTACACCATCAACAGAACCGTCGAAGTCGATAATAGCCGTATCGCCGGATTGTGCAGCATCTTCATCAACGACAACCAGCTCAGCATGACGTTGTTGCAAACGCTCCAGCTCTTGAGCCAGTTCTTCGTCAGTTACTTCGAGTTTGCTTACAGGCACTTCTACGCCTTTGTACTCACCCAAAGTCACTTCAGGTTTAACAGTAACCTTTGCTTTGAATTTGAAGGATTCGCCTTTAGCGAATTGATCAATTTCAACGTCAGGGCTGTCTACCGGGAAAATATCCGTTTTTTCTACAGCTTGGCTGTAGGCTTCTGGCAGCAGGAAGTCAATTGCATCCTGATACAAGCTTTCAATACCATAACGCTTTTCAAAAATAGGGCGTGGTACTTTACCTTTACGGAATCCTGGTACACTTACTTGCTTAGCCACTTTATTAAAAGCTTTGTCGAGTGCAGCGGCTACACGATCCGCGTCAACCTCAACTTCAAGAACCCCAAGGTTCTTCTCTATTTTCTCCCAAGTTGCTTTCATTTTATGCTTTCCCCTCCAACAAAATCTTCACTTAGTTTTCATATGATCAACGCACACAAAATAACCACTATAGTATATCTAACATTACTATCTTTTTCAAGGGCAGCCCCTTGAATGCTTCACAGGTAAACGTTTCCGACCGTTATGGAGTGCTCATTCCCGCCGCTACGAATAGACGCATCGACCGGTATACCTGTTCAAAACGGAAGCGCAATGCATCGGTAATGCCATATATAGCACGGGTTTCTTCCTCATCCTTGTTGCCACTCAGACTCTCCGATACCGTCTGATGGAGTGCTGCCGCCCAAATATCTGGCATCCCGTCCTCCTCCACCAGCATTGACCTGTAATCTTTCGTGCCGTACACTGCCATCACATACTGCGACCATAGCTCCTGCGCAAAATAGAACAGCGTAGGCTCATGTACCTCAGTCTGATCGGCCACCCGCTCCAGAATACGCATAATCGGCTCAGGAAATTCATCCGGCTGCAGCGGAATCGACTCAATCTCGATCTCCGCCTTTTCATCTCCCCGGCTGATTTCGATCGTCCCTTCCATTCCACGTCGCCGTAGTGTCTGCAAAACACGGAATTGAAGCAGAGGGTGGATTTCCCGTTCCTTAATCCACTTAAGCAGCGCATCGTCGATTTCCGGCAGATCCAGATAAGACAGTTGTTCCAGCGCTAAAATCGTCTGTTCCGACAACGGTTCATCCATAGCCATATGTAGCAGCTTGTTGCCGTAGCCTGCGTCCTGCTCCTGCTTGAAGCGTACATGTCGACGGGCCAGCTCTGCTTCATTGATCTCATCATCTGCTGTAGCGTCCGTTTCCGCCCCTCTGTCGGCATACTGTGGAAATGCGGCCTCCAGCCATTGTAAAAGGGCCTCCCACTCTTCGTACTGCTTCTGTTCCTGTCCCTGACACTGTATCAAAAAACGCAGCATCGCCATCGCCTCTCCGTAACGCTCGTTTTCAAGCATCACAGTGAGTTGAATTTGATAGTAATCCAATGTCTTCGGAAACAATACAATATTATTTTCTTTTGTCGTCACCTTGGAGTCCTTTATTCAAGGCACCCCCTCTCCTCCGCAAGCTAAAGTATTTGTAGATTATATGAGAAACAGCGGCCGAAGTCCAACCTCTCGTCTTCCACATATTCACCTGTATTCTAGCATACCCTTTTATAAGGCCAAAAAAACCACACATCTACTCCAAACTTATGTCGCATAAAGGCTAAAACAATCAAATAATATAAAAAAGACTTGAATCTTTTTTGCCCATGTGATATATTAATATTCGCTTGAATTTTATGTCCCAGTAGCTCAGCTGGATAGAGCAACGGCCTTCTAAGCCGTCGGTCGGGGGTTCGAATCCCTCCTGGGACGTTATCGTGAGAAGCTTCCGTAAGGGAGCTTTTTTTCGTTTTACAACCCCCTACAAAAAATATATTCTATTTTAATTCCAGCATTTTGCATCATTTGACTCCCCACGCTCGAAAGTACAGTAGATAGACGAACTAAATCGTTTCGATCTCTATATCGCTGATTTGAGGTCGTGAATGCCATCATCTATAATGTCGAATATTTTCTGATATAATTTTGAATATTTTCTGAAGAGCATGAACTGGACAAAGTGCCTCAGAAATAAAGCAGTAAGCTTACATGTTGGGTACAGCAAGGGAGAAATAATTAATGAAATTAGTATCTTGGAATGTTAATGGCTTAAGAGCCTGTGTGACCAAAGGATTTTATACTTATCTAAAAGAAACGAATGCCGACATTTTTTGTGTACAGGAAACCAAGCTTCAAGAGGGACAAATCCTGATGGAGAACATGGAGGAATACACAGAGTACTGGAATTATGCCGAGAAAAAAGGATATTCCGGGACGGCTATCTTCACCAAAATCAAGCCTCTTTCTGTGCATTATGGGCTTGAAGAAAATGGGGAGCCTGAAGGCAGAACCATTACTTTGGAATTCGAGAAATTTTATCTGGTTAATGTATATACTCCGAATACCAAACGGGATTTGTCCCGACTGCCGTACAGACTGGAATGGGAGGACCGTTTCCGCAGCTATCTGCAACAACTGGATGCATTGAAGCCTGTCATTGTTTGTGGTGATCTCAACGTGGCTCATCAGGAAATGGATTTAAAAAATGCAAAAGCCAACTATGGCAATGCCGGATTTACGCCTGAGGAACGGGAGCGAATGTCACAACTGCTCGAAGCCGGATTTATAGACACCTTCAGATACTTTTATCCTGACAGGACGGATGTTTATTCCTGGTGGTCCTACATGCCGAAAGTGAGAGAACGGAACATCGGCTGGCGAATCGATTACTTCCTCGTCTCGGACAGACTTCGTCCGTTGTTGATAGATGCAAGTATTGATTGCCATATTACAGGCAGCGACCACTGCCCTGTTATATTGGATATGCAAGATATTTCAGCATAGTCCCCCCTTGCACAAAAATTTATGCAGTCTTAAAAGCCGTCATGCGCTGTATTGCAGCATGACGGCTTAGATTATTATGATACACTGTTTAAAACCCGTTATTCGCCATCACTCGCTTGAACCACAGCGCACTTTGTTTGGGTGTCCGTTCCTGCGTTTCGTAATTAACATGTACAATACCGAAACGTTTGCTGTAGCCCCAGGCCCATTCAAAGTTATCAAGGAATGACCAGACAAAATAGCCCTTGAGCTGCCCTCCCTCCCCGATGAAGCGATGGCATGCCTTTAAATGCTCCTCAATGTAGCGCTGACGTCCGGTGTCGTCAATCTTTCCATCCATCAGTTCGTCCTTCATCGCTGCTCCGTTTTCCGTAATCAGAATGGGCAAGCCCTTGGTGAAGTCCTTCTCAATCCGGGTCAGCAGCTTATAAAAGGATTCGGGGTGAATCTCCCATCCCATATCCGTTACCGGTTCCTCGAAGCGAACCTGCTCTGCCTGAAGCAACGAAGCGTCTGTGGCCGCTCGGATGACACTGCGAGCGTAGTAATTGATACCCAAAAAATCCCCTGGCTGCTGAATCAGCTCCATATCACCAGACTGTACAAAATCCAAGCCATTCAGATACGCACCATACCATTCCACCATATCCTCTGGATATTTCCCGTTAAACAACGGCTCGGCAAACCAACGATTGATAAAGCCATCTCGGCGGACGGCAGCGGCTACGTCCTCAGGTCGCTCAGAAGCGGCATCCACATGCTCCATGTTCAATGTAATACCTATCTTGCCCGTCAGCCCTTTTTCCTTGTGTAATTTGATGGCTATCCCATGACACAGCAGAGTATGATGGGCGGCAGTAAAGGCTTCCTTCCAGTTCTGATGGCCGGGAGCATGCTCTCCTGTACCATAGCCCAAAATAGAGGCGCAATAGGGTTCATTGATCGTATTCCACCAGCTTATACGCTGTCCAAAGCGATCCATAATGACAGAGGCATACGTCATAAAATGCTGGATAATCCCTCGATTTGTCCAACCGCCCTCGTCCTCGATCCACTGCGGAAGATCCCAGTGATACAATGTCAGCATCGGAATGAGCCCGGCCGACTCAATCTCATCCAGCAGACGCTCATAGAAGAGCAACCCCTGTTCGTTAACCACGCCGGGTGCGGGAATAATGCGCGGCCAGGCCACGGAAAAACGGTAATGTAAAAAGCCAAGCTGCTTCATCAATTGCACGTCTTCCTTAAAGCGGTGAAAATGGTCACAAGCTATATCTCCGCTGTCACCGCCTATCACCTTCCCGGGTGCTTGACAGAAAGTATCCCAAATGGAAGGCATTCTTCCTCCCTCAGCTACACCACCTTCAATTTGATAAGAAGAGGTCGAGGTTCCCCACATAAAAGTGTCTGGAAATAAAAAGGTATTCTCACTCATACTTGGTATCTTCCTTTCAGGATTTAAGACTTCACAGCTCCGGCCATTGCACCACCGACAATAAAGCGCTGTAGGAAAATATACAAAATGACCAGTGGTAGTGTAACAATCAGGATACCGCAAGCGAGCAGCGGCCAGTTGTTCATGTATTGTCCGTAGAAGGAGAACAATCCCTTGGTCACTGGCTGATACGCGGGATCAGACAAATAAATGGTAGGACCTATAATGTCGTTCCACGCCCCGATGGCTGTCAAAATAATGCCTGTCGCCAACACCGGCTTCATCAGCGGAACAAGAATCGTAAACAAATAGCGTGAATACCCGCACCCGTCCATTGCAGCCGCTTCATCCAGCTCTCGGGAGACAGACTTGATATATCCCACAAACATCAGGAAGGCAATGCCGGTACCCGTTGTTTTCAGCAAAATAAAACCAAGCTGCGTATTGTAAAGTCCCAGACTATTAATGAGAGCAAATTGCGGAATCAGCGGGTTCGGAAGATACATGGATATCAGGAAAAACACATAAAAGAAGGTACTGAACTTAACGTATCCCCGCGCCAATGGAAAAGCTGCAAACACGGATATCACCAACGTTAATAGCGTAGATACGCCCGTATACAAAATACTGTTCCACATGTACTGAGAGAAATTCCCTTTTTCCCAAGCGTCCATGAAATTCTCCAAGCGCAGACCCTTGGCTATAGCCACAGGATCTATCAGATACTCACTTTGAGTCTTCATCGATACATTAAAGAGGTAGAAAAGCGGGAATAAATATAACGAAAGCATGAGCAGTACGATGATGTAGCTCAGTAGTTTGGTTCCTTTGGTACTGCTCATTACATTTCCACCTCTCTTCTGCGCAAGTAATACAGAGCAATCATCGACACCGTAAATACGAACAGAAACTGGATCATAGCTACTGCGGAAGCAAGGCCGTAATCCGACGTCCCGGAGCCAAAGGCTGTTGCATACACATCAAACGCAAGTGTCGTCGTGTTGAATTTACCACCTGTCAGCACATAAATAATATCAAAGGTTTGCAATGCTCCGATAATGGACAGCAGCATATTGACTGTAAAGGATGGCGCAATCATCGGAAAGGTAATATTTTTGAACGCTTTCCACCCGGAAGCACCATCCATGTACCCTGCTTCATATAAATCATTGGGAATGGATTGAAGTCCAGCTAAGAAAATAGTCATCGAGTAACCCATGTACATCCAAATTTGCACAAAAATAATCAGTTCAAATGCTATATCATAGTCCCCGAAAAAGTTGGAGCTGGTTCCAAAAAAGTTCATCATGGCTTGCGCAGGACCGCCAAGCGGATTGGCAATCAACTGCCAGATCAGGCCGGATACCGTTACTCCGAGCACAACGGGCAGGAAAAATACAGCACGGTAAAACACATCACCCTTGAGCTTTTTATTAATAATGACGGCCATGAACAGCCCTACTGCATTTTGAATCACAACCACAGCTACGGCGAAATATAGGGAACGACCAATAGATGCGATTCGATCTCCAGAATCAGAAGAGGTAAAAAAGGTCATATAATTCTCGAATCCAACAAAATTCCACGTTTGTCCCGGAACCCCTGAAGCATTTGTAAAGGAAAACAGTACGGTTACCATTGAGGGACCAAAGCCAAGAAGCAAATAGAGCAGCACCGGAATACTCAGTAAAAGATACGGCATTAACCGGGCCGCGCCCTTTCCGAAGGGATACATGGGCCTCACACCTTTTTTACATTATTATGGGAGCTTTACAGTTGCCAATCTGCGCTCATGCAAAGCCTGTGTTGATTTATTTAGGGGCTGCCGCATCCCAGTCTGCCTGAGATTTTTGGGCAAGCTCCAAAGGCGTCTTTAGCGGACCAGCAGGCGTCAGAAATTCAGCATGTACGCTGGCATCCTTAATGTACTGTCCAACATTCTTACGATTGATAAACAGCTGATCCCAAGAGAGCTTGAAGTTTTCCAGTGAAGGCTGGATTTCATTAACAAATTCACTACTTATCTTCACATCAGGCTGTGTCGGCAAAAATCCGGCGGCGTTCACAAAATCCGTGTAGTTCTGCTTCTCAGAGAGCATTTCAAGCCATTTGATCGCATAATCCTTGTTTGGCGACTTTTCCAATACCATCCATGTCATATCGTACTTGCCTGCAAGGTTCTTATTTTTTGCCGGATCATTGCTGCCCGGAATCGGGAAATAACCAAATTTCATCTCTGGATTGGCTGTCTGGATCGTCGTTGCATCCCACGTGCCATCTGCAATCATAGCTACACGCCCTGTAGCAAACAAACTTGGCAAGGTTCCATAGTCAATCCCCATAAATCCACCAATGGCGTTGTTCATCAAAATTTGTGTTTTTTCCAGCACCTCAAGCTGGACGGGGTCTGTCAGCTTTGTCTTACCTGTCCACAGCCCTTTAATATATGCCAGCTGATCATCATGGATAGAGGCTTGAAGCCCTTGGACAGCAAGGTTAATAGGCCATACATCCTTCCCGCCGAAACCAATCGGTTCTACACCATTGTCCTTGAGCACCTTCATCACATGTACCAGCTCATCCCAAGTTGTGGGCACAGCAAGATTATATTTTTCAAAAATCTCTTTGTTATAGAACAGACCTGTAAGTGCCACCTTACCCATATTTACACCGTATACCTTGTCCTTATAGGTCATGGCATTTTTGACATCTGCAGGATTATAGTTTTTGATAAAAGCTTGATCCGACAGATCGGCTATTAGTCCTCCGTCAATCCATTGCTTCCACATCGGATCTGCTGCTCCCTTGGACCATTCCTGTGGGGCGCCTACGAAGCTGAATTTCAAAGGAATAATGTCTGCATCACCGGATGAACCAGCATTCATACGCGTTTGCATCAATTGATCATACGTTGAGTCAGCAGGAACCGTCGTATACTCCACCTGAACATCAGGATACTTCTCTTCAAATTTTTTATTGAATTCCTTTATATAGTTATTAATATTTTCCTGCTGCCAATGAATAATCTTTAACGTGACCTTTTTATTCCCCTCCTGTGCAGCTCCGCTACCTTTACCGCAAGCGGCCAATACCACGATTAAAGCGGTTACAAGAAGTAAAGAAAAACTCTTTTTTAGCATTGCAGAATCCCCCATATCATTTTTAGAATACATACACCCACACATTACGAAAGCAGTTTCGTTATTTACATTTACTATTATGTAACGAATGATCTGTATTTGTAAATAGAGATTTGTGAAATATCAAAAAAAAGATGAACCACCACTAAATCAAACTTATTTTTCCATAAAATATTAAGTTATATCCTACTAAGCACTGTTGACTCTCCTCTATAAGGTAGCATAGAATACGAGTAATCATTAAATTTAGAATGCAAAGTCAATTTCAACTAAACCAGTTTAGTTTCGGAGGATTTTATGAATATAAAAACAATAGCGAGTATGGCAGGAGTTTCGGTAGCAACGGTTTCAAAAATTATAAATAATTACACGGATATCAGTGAGGAGACCCGGCAGAGGGTGCTTAAAATTATGGAGGAAACAGGTTATAGACCCTCCTCCTCGGCTAAAACGCTTGCTACCAAGAAATCAAATCTGGTAGGCGTTATATTCGCTGGCAAGCTGAATGTCGATTTTAGCCATCCTTTTTTTGTAGATATCATTAATGTCTTCAAAAAACAGATTGGCTTGCTCGGTTACGATCTGTTGTTTTTTTCGAATGAAAAATTTCTGGACAATGGAGAGGACTATTTGGCTCGTTCGAAATATTTTTCAGTGGACGGGTGCATTATTATTGCTGGAGATGAAGTGGAGAAGAGCGTTTTTGATCTCGATGCCAGCCCCATTCCCTGCATCGGTGTCGATATTGAACTAACCGGAGCCAGTTCCTGCTATGTTATGTCCGATAATCAGAAGATCTCAATGAAGGTTGTTGAGCATTTTTACATGAATGGCTACCGCGAAATGGGTTTTATAGGCATCGAGCGCCCATCCCTGGTGATTAAGGAGAGAGAAGAAGCCTTTATCGCTTCACTAAAACGGTTTAGTCTTGATGTCAGACCCGAATGGATCGTGTATGCCAAGGACTACGCAGCGGAAGATGGGTACCAGATCGCGAAGACGTGGATACAGCAAGGAGATTTACCAAGGGCTATTTTTGCGGCTACCGACCTGCTTGCCTTTGGTGCCATCCGTGCTTTCAAGGAAAGCGGCTTGAGGGTACCCGAGGATATTGCTGTAGTGGGATGTGATGATATAGAAGCCTGTCGTTACACCGATCCTCCACTGACCACCGTAAAACAAGATAAACAAAAAATAGGCCGTCTAGCCGCTATGGTGCTATTTGATCTGATGAATAAACAGATGGAAACGAAATGTATTAAAGTAGAACCGGAGCTAGTCATACGCAGCTCCTGCGGAGCCCGGGAAAATTGGAACCATACGATAGTTCAGGGGTAGTACCCTAACGAAAAAAAGGGAGCCACCTCAGTGTTACATGACTATGCCCCGTAAGATGGACACTTTTTCTCAAAGTGTCCATCTTACGGGGCATTTAGGGTTTTAATCAGAGTAAACAACAGTGGAGCGGATAAAATACAACGTCTAATTCAAATGTCCTACGTCTAACCGAAAAAGACATTACGATGCTCTAGAAGATAACCTTCGTATAGGCTATGACTTGTAGGCCATCGCCGCGGTCACGGCCCTTTTCCAGCCTTCATACAAACTGCTGCGCGTTTCTTCATCCATACCGGGGGCAAAAGATCGCTCCACCCTCACACGCTTGCGAAGCTCATCCATACTCTTCCAGTATCCAATCGCCAAGCCTGCCAGGCATGCGGCTCCCAGTGCCGTCGTCTCATGGATAACAGGCCGTTCTACTGTGGCATCCAGAATATCGCTCTGGAATTGCATCAGAAAATTGTTCAGCACGGCTCCCCCATCCACCCGCAACGTCTTTACTGCAATACCAGAGTCTATTTCCATCGCGGCAAGCACGTCTTTCGTCTGGTAAGCAAGTGCCTCCAGTGTTGCACGGATAAAATGCTCTTTCGTGGTGCCCCGTGTCAGACCAAACATCGCTCCACGCACCTCACTATCCCAGTACGGACTGCCCAGTCCGACAAAAGCAGGTACCAGATACACCCCTTCCGAAGAGGAAACGCGGGCTGCATAGGCTTCGCTGTCTTTGGCTTCACGGAACATGCGCAGACCGTCACGAAGCCACTGGATCGCCGAGCCCGCTACAAAAACACTTCCCTCCAGCGCATATTGCACCTTGCCTTCCTCCAGCCCCCAAGCGATGGTCGTAATGAGTCCATGCTTGGATTCCACGGGTTGATCGCCCGTGTTCATCAGCATGAAGCAACCTGTGCCGTAAGTATTTTTGATCATCCCTTTTTCGTAACAAGCCTGACCAAATAGAGCCGCCTGCTGGTCACCTGCAGCGCCAGCAATCGGTATATTTTGACCAAAGAAATGATAATCCACGGTGTGCGCGTATACCTCGGAGGAAGGCCGTACCTCAGGCAGCATTTTTTTTGGAACATCGAGAATGTCCAGCAGCTCATCGTCCCACTTTAGCTCATAAATGTTATACATCAGCGTTCTGGCTGCGTTGGAATAGTCGGTCACATGCGCCTTGCCGCCGGACAGCTTCCAGATCAGCCACGAATCAATCGTACCAAACAGCAAGTCGCCTCGTTCCGCCTTTTCGCGCGCACCTTCTACATGGTCCAGTATCCACTTCACTTTTGTGCCAGAGAAATACGGGTCAATCAACAGCCCTGTTTTACTGTGGAATAGCTCTTCATGCCCTTGCTGCTTCAGTTCTTCGCAGATGTCCGAGGTTTGGCGCGACTGCCATACGAGTACGTTATACACAGGCAGTCCTGTATTTTTGTCCCACACCGCTACCGATTCTCGCTGATTGGTAATGCCGATGGCGGCAACCTGATTTGCTTTTACACCGGATTCGGATAGACAGGATGCAATGACCCCCAGAATGGAACTCCAGATTTCATTCGCATTCTGTTCCACCCAGCCGGGATGAGGAAAGTATTGCGGAAACTCCCGCTGAGCAGAGTACACCACATCCCCTTTACTGTTGAACAAAATCGCTCTTGAGCTTGTCGTTCCCTGATCCAGTGACAAAATATATTTTTCCATCGTTGATCTCTCCCCTGTAATGAATCCATTTTATGCAGTCATTTTATGAGCTTTATCACTTTTATAAGTACGGCTGAAACGAAAGGTAACCATAAGCACCACTACAATCATACCAAGCACAATCCAGAAAGCTGGAGTCATACTCCCTTTAAATACGGTCTGGTAAAACACCCCTCCGAAAGAGCCGCCCAGCAATGGTCCTACAATCGGCACCCAGGCATATTTCCAGTTCGATGTTCCTTTACCGGGAATCGGTAGCAACCAATGCGCAAGACGCGGCCCCAAATCTCTAGCCGGATTAATAGCATAACCTGTAGTCCCGCCGAGAGACAAGCCGATGCTGACAACCAGAAAACCCACAATGAGTGGATTCAGTCCCTCAGCGAAGGAGTTGACACCGAATGACTGCAAAGCAAGAACAAAGATGAAAGTACCGATCATTTCACTAAGCACGTTGGCAAACGGATGATCCATAGCCGGTCCTGTAGCAAATACACTGAGTTTGGTTGCTGTGTCCTCCGTCTCTTTCCAGTGGGGCAAATAGTGCAAAACCACAATCACGGCACCTGCCATGGCCCCGAGAAGCTGAGCTGCAATATAGCCCGGGACATCCCTCCACGGAAAAACTCCCTGAAATGCAAGCGCCAGCGTCACCGCAGGATTCAAGTGTGCTCCACTGATCTGACCAACCACATATACCGCAACGGCAACCGCGAGCCCCCACCCCAGTCCGATCACTATCCAGCCAGAGCCGTGGGCAAATGATTTTTTCAGGGACACCCCTGCGCACACTCCGCCACCTAGGGCAATAAGGATCATCGTCCCTATGAATTCGGCTGCGTATGGCGACATACAACCTACCTCCTCAATAGATCAACCGATTTTCAATCGCTTTCACCGCGCACAAAAAAGAAAAGCCATCACAAACCGCCCCCTATGTTCTAACATGGGATGTCTGCGTGGCTCTCTTGTCTCCGTCACGATTATTAACTTAAATTTGATATTATATAAGCATGTAAGCGATGTCAACTGCGGATTTACGTTTTCTTATGTACAAAAATAATCGTTGACTATGTCAGATTTCCCGATTTATGATGTAAAAAAATGGGCAACCCAGTTTTTGGGTATATGACCAAACTCATAGTTATGAGCTAGAAAGCGAAAGGAAAGAGATCCCCTTTGCGGTTCTTTTTTGTTGTCCAGTAAGAATTTCAGGATGGTACGACGCTTCCAAACTCGACGAAGAAGGGAAGAATGTTATGCTGAAATTTCTGCAAAAAATCGGTAAGTCATTAATGCTTCCAGTAGCCACACTACCCGCCGCAGGGATTTTACAAGGATTGGCTCTGATTAACTATGAAACGGATATACCACTTGGTCCCGAAGTGGGCGGATTTCTGAATCATTATGTCACTCCTTTTCTGAACGAGGGGGCGGGTGCCGTCTTCGGCAATCTGGCGTTAATTTTCGCCATCGGTGTTGCTATTGGCCTGGCCGGGGATGCTGTAGCCGCACTATCAGCAGTCATTGCCTACATGGTGCTGACCCGCATTTTGGCGGCTGTACCGGGCATATTTGCATATATCCCGGATGACGTCAAACTGGACATGGGGGTATTGGGTGGTATTTTTATCGGCGGATGGTCTGCTTTTCTGTTCAAAAAATATCACAGCATCCAGCTTCCGGATTGGCTCGGTTTCTTCTCGGGCAAACGTTTCGTCCCTATGATCACGGCCTTCACGACCATGATTCTGGCCATTCTGCTCGGTATGATCTGGAGTCCGATACAAGATGGGATTGCAGCCTTCGGCAACTGGATTGTCGGCTTTGGCGGAATCGGGTCGATGGTATTCATGATCGCTAATCGGCTGCTGATTCCGCTCGGTTTGCACCATGTCTTGAACGCTATCGCGTGGTTTCAAATCGGTGACTACACCAATGCAGCAGGCGAGGTCCTTCATGGTGACCTGACACGTTTCTTCGCAGGCGATAAATCGGCAGGAATGTTTATGTCCGGCTTCTTCCCCATTATGATGTTCGCTCTGCCTGCGGCTGCCCTCGCATTCATTCATACGGCAAAACCGGAAAAACGTAAAGCGGTCGCTTCCATCTTCATCGGTTCTGCGCTGGCATCGTTCCTGACCGGAATTACCGAGCCCCTCGAATTTTCCTTTATGTTCGTTGCACCGTTGCTTTACGGCATCCACGCACTGCTTACAGGTCTGAGTGGCCTGATCATGTACCTACTGAATGTCAAACTTGGCTTTTCTTTTTCGGCAGGACTCATTGACTATCTGGTCAATATGAAGCTCTCCACCCACCCATTGCGAATGATCCTGGTCGGGCTTGCTTTTGCCGTCGTATACTACTTCCTGTTCCGGTTCATCATTCTCAAATTCAACCTAAAAACCCCTGGGCGTGAAGACGATGCAGAAGACAGCCTCCTGCCTGACACTAACAAATCCAAACCCAATGAAAAGGCGGGTGCTGCATCCGACAGTCAGTCCAGTCATGCAGCCAAGGTGCTGACCTATCTCGGCGGTTCGGACAATATCCAAAGCATCGATGCGTGCATCACACGGCTGCGTCTCGTCGTCAATGACGACAAAGCGGTTAACGACCAAGCTCTCAAGCAGCTCGGAGCGTCGGGAGTCATCAGGCTTGGCAGCGGTACGGTACAGGTTATTTTCGGTACGCGATCCGAAATTCTGAAAGATGAAATACAACGGTTGATGTAGACAAGTTCAGGTTCGATAAGCTCTTGAATTCCTCCGCCGCTTCTTTACACAAAAAGGGTATCTCTTCAATCATCGAGATACCCTTTTGGGTTGCCGTCAATCTGCTAAATAACTTAAATACAACTAAATTATAGTGTCATATACACGATGTTACATGTATTGTTTATTTTTAAGCACTTATCTTAGTGATTGGTGCTGTGTGCTCCTTTTTGTCTCAGAAATACCCCCTCAGCCCATACCTTTAGTTGCGCAAAAGCATAAACGACGCCGAACGAACATGTTAAAGTCGAAAGATAAACCAAGAGCAGCGCCACGAAGAAAGGAAGCTGGCCTATCAAATTACCAAACAAGCGCAGCACGATGACCAGAATGAACACGTTCGCTGTAAAGGCCCGATACGCGTAAGTAGATAACCATTTGTAATAGGGAAGTGAACGGGAATTCAAGCTGATCAGATGCCTTGCCAGCATGTAAATCAGGAATATCACTACCAGACTATACAAGGTCATGGACGGCTTCAGATAAATCAGATTTCCGAAGGACATATCATCAAATCCAAAACCGAAAAATTCGTGATTTGTCCAAATGAGAATAAGCAGCATTACCGGAATGAGTATGAACTGAATCCGGCGAAGCACTCCGTCGAACTGTTTCTTATATACCCAAGCGATTCCACCTAGTAAAGCATAAATAAAATAACTAACGAAAAAGCGGTCAAGGTAACGCAGACTAATCGCATATGCTCCTCGGAATACAAAGGTATCGTACATCCATAACCACGCTCCGAAGATCACAAAGCTCACAATAAGCAGCGAAATGACCCGCTTAGGCTTAGCCAGGTATTTGTAGCAGATGAAAATAAGGACTGGCATCAGCAATTGAAATTGCAACATCATCACTGTGTACCAATACTGTGATGATGCATTACCGAGCACAAATGACTCGATGAGCGTCCAGAATGATGTAACGTGCTGATTAACCTGAATTTCCGGGAAGAAAATTAGGCCAGCCGCTGCCCACAGTAAATAAGGAATCACGAGCTCACCGAATTTTTCCTTGTAAAAATGGGATGCCTTCGTATGCTGATTATTTTTCACCATCCCATATACAATGGCAAAAATAAAGACTGGCGCAGTATACTTTACTATATTGAAAATAACACCTAATAAGGCTAGGTCATCATTAGTGTGTGCATACTTCAGAAACATTCCCAGAACGCTTTGCAAGATCGCTCCGCTGACGGCAAACACCTTTAAGATGTCGCTCTCATTAATATTAATATTCCGCTTTTCAGTGTTTTCCATATTACGCACTTCCCCTTGGACAGCTTGCCTAAAGCCAAATGGTCGTGCATTCCTCCCTTTTGCCGTTGATTATAGCTCCTTATTGCCGAGGATTACGAACGAGCTTGGGACCCGAAGAAGTTCGCAGCACCACAGTACTGGCCCGTCTCTCAAGAATTTCGCGCAGGACGTAGGCACCGTCTCTTGTCTCCAATTGAATGTCAATTCGAACACCCAGATGCTCCAACTTGTGCACAAGTCTTTCAGCTGCTTCATAATCAATAACCTCTGAACCATCTATAACAAGGTCAAGATCACTCGTTTCCTTCACAGTTGGGTATTGCGTTACTATTTCGAAACCCGCACTTCCCACTGGTCCCCAGCGCCAATCCAGCATGATTTCTGCTAATAAATCCATCACCTGCAGGACAGGCTGTTGCCGTCTTGTTGCAGATAAAGAGTTCCACATCTGGCGCTCCGCTATCGCATAAGGAGACACGAGCTGGCACACGCCCTCCGGGTCAAGCAAGGCAGATTCCCGTTGATTTCGGTCTGTTCCACGTATTCCGACGGGAATATAACTATTTTCTAATAGTCCAGCCCTGCGAACGACTACAAAGGGGGCCCGCCTCAGCGAGGCGGTTACCCACTCCTTGTCTTCGTAGAAGGAGAGATATTTCAAATTGGACACTTCAATCAGATCATGTGGCCGAATTACCATTGCTCCGAAAGCACTTGTCGCACGTTATTAGTTGCCATACGCCCACCTGCCAGAGCTTCCTTGGTCTGCAAGCGGAAGCTAAGGTCACGAGGCGCTCCTTTCGTACTCTCAATAGCCTCGGAAATGGTCCGTTCCACAATGGCTACATCACTGTTCTGTGGATCGTCCGCTTGGATCCCGCTCAGCAGCGAATATAGTGCTCCCAGAGTACTGTAGCTGCGCACATCGTAGGCCATGGCTGGAACTTTCTTGGTAGCTTCATCCAGCTCGGCAATCGTCCGCTTGGTGATTCGGGCAGCAGAAGCCTTGGACATGGCCTGAATATTAACCTTGCTGTCATCCAGTGCGATCAAACGATTCGATTGCAGCCCATGCGCGAGGAAGCCTCCCGAAATCGCGTTACCGACGATCACACCGATGACCGGATGACCCTCTAATCTAGCGGTTGCATAAGCATCTGCACTTGCAGCGAGGGCAAGGCTGATGCCGACCATTTCTTCCTTATAGCCGTAGGCTTGACTCGGTACATCAATGATGGCAATGATCGGACGTTTGGTTTCTTTTTTCTCATCCTGACGGATTGCGTCCTTGATGACTTGAGCCACCGTCCAGCCTTCAAGCATACCGACCTCGCCGTTTCTGACACGCGGGAATCGGTTGGAGGCATCCGGAACAATGGCGACATATCTGCACAATTGTCCGTTCTTTTCCACATCGGCCGCAAGTACGGAAGGAACATCGCTGACTGGGTGAGTAATGCCCGTCAAGCGGGAGAACCAGCGATAACCTCTACTGTCCGAAATGTCGACCGCGCCCTCTGTTGCCAGCGGGACAGGCTGCTGCACAGGCTGTATCTGCTTGTAAAATTCACGATAGCGCTCAGGTGTCCAAGGTTCTGTAGGATCAAGATTGCTTAACAGGGTCAGATAGAAATCGATTTGCTCTGTTTTAGCAGGCTTTGCCGGTGCCTTGAGCGCAGTATCAATCGCTTCGATAACTGCATCCGTCGTATCTTCCACCACTTCGTCAATCAATCCGGTTTGGAAGCGCTGGTTGACTCCAATTGTGTTCCAAATCAAGGCTTTGTCGCTTGAATCGAACTCCATAACCCCTGCTTCCTGCTCAATGACCTCCGGCCCGTTCAGACCGAGGCGCGCTTTCTTCGTAGCAATCAGAGTGGTAAACAATTCTGCAGTAATGGACATTCCCCCAAATGCCCCTACGCGGCCCGGAATCAGCCCGATAACTGGAACGTATTTACGCAGGCCGACGATCTGGGTCGCAATCTCCGAAATCGACAACAACCCATAGTTCGCTTCCTGTAGACGAACGCCTCCTGTATCGAAAATCATGATGGGATATAGCTTGTTCCCGTCCTTATTCACTTCCAGTGCCAGTTCGAGCGCTCCGGAAATTTTGGCCCCGCTGACTTCTCCAATGCCCCCTCCTTGAAAAGCACCTTCCATCGAAATGATCAAGACCTTCTGTTTGTGTATTTCGCCAAGAACCAGAATGATCCCGTCATCGCTCTGAGGAACAATGCCTTGCGGCTCTAAGTGGGGGGATTGGATTTTGTCCAACGGCCCAAGCATCTCCCGGAAAGTCCCTTCGTCCAGCAACGCTTTGGCTCTCTCGCGTCCATTCAGCTCCACAAAACTATTCTGCATAGTCTAGCACCTCCAACACTTGCGTAAATCTAAGCATTACTACCCCCGGAGTAGCTCCGAAGTCATGAACTGTAATATTGGCAGTAATCGGATAACGGTTAAAAAAACGGATCAGAACATTCTCCCATACTTGTCCAAATCCTTCACTGCCTGTTAAAATGCTGACGTTGGTGGTCTGGCCTTCCACAGGCTCTACAATAATCTCCAAATCCCCCGAACCGACAACACCGATATGTGCTGGCTTACGGATGGGCTTCGTCGTTTGATATTGAAACTGTAATTTTTCCATCCTTCAGGAACACCTCCAAGTAAAAGTATCAATCGATGAGAAACAATGTGGCGGCTAGCAGGTCGGCGCTGCCTCCAGGTGAGAGCCGTCTAAATTTACAATGCTCGGACAATCGGTAAAACAGCTTTCTGCCCGACTGGGTTCTGAATCCGTCTGCAGCAAGGAAGGCACCGGACATTCGCTTGATCGTTATCAGGTCTGACCAATGGCCGCGATGTAGGATGCAGGTATCGTCCACACTTGCCATCAAAGCCAATAATGCTTCGATGCGTGCTTCCTCCTCCGTCTTGCCACAAGCTCTGGCGTGCAGCAAAGTGGGCAGGGCATTATCACGGATGTGCGGAAAACCGAGCCTCGCCTCTTCCTCTGCTCCCATTACCGCGTATCTCTTCTTCACCGATTGTCCATTCGTCCGCTGCATCGGGCGGTACCGATCATGGAACGATGCGATTGTTCCTGCAATGCTCATAATCTGATGTGGGTCCCGTTCCCTTGGAAAGGCTGCCCGTGCACTGGTTAAAAGACCAAGGGCCCAAATGGCACCCTTATGTGTATTGACACCGTTCGTTGCACGGAGCATCACCTTTTCGCCCTCCCGCCCGATTAGAGCTATCTGCTCGCGCAAAGACTGGTCCACCGGGTGAAGGTATGACACAATGGCTATTTCCCGAAACGTATCCTCCAATGCTCTCGCGGATGCAAACATCAGATCGATGGACATATCTGTATGAGAGCCATTGTCTCTGGCATCGACAAGTCCAGGCTTGGGCGTAAGAAGAGCCTCTTCCGTCAATGCCTTTACCGCTTTGGCAGCCAGAGAAGCCGCGAAAGCCGAATGCTTCATCGTGAGCATGGCTTTAAGACCAGCTCCGGAATTTAGCCGGTGGATCATACAATCCGTCTGACCAATCTACGAGGTCGTTGATCGTTTGTGCTGCCAGCAGCGAGCGCTTGGCTTGTCTACGCATGATTCCAAGATCCTCCGGATAGGCCACGATCCCCCTGTCACGCAGCAAGCTTACATCGCTCTCATGGCTTTCCATACCCAATGGCGTTACGCCCGCAATTGCCGCGAGTGCCTTCTTTCTCTCCTCTATGCTGTCCGTCTTGTAGAGGTATGCGATACCTTCCTCGGTGAGGACGTGGGTGACATCATCCCCGTAAATCATAACCGGCGTAATGGCGAGGCCGGATTCATCCTTCACCTTGATGGCATCTAGCGAATCCACAAATACTGGCTTTTTGTTGGCACCGTATGTTTCAACCATCTGCACGACCAATTTCCGGCCTTTAGAGAGTTCCGTCGGGCGCTCGATCATGTCAAGCCAGGCAGGAGTCGCATGTCGCCGTCCCCGAGGATCATGCCCCATATTCGGTGCTCCTCCAAAACCGGACAGTCTGCCGGAAGTAACGGTAGACGAATTACCCGCGCAGTCCATTTGTAACGTTGATCCGATAAACATATCTACAGCGAATTGGCCTGCAACCTGACACATCGCGCGGTTGGAGCGCATAGATCCGTCCTTGCCGACGAAGAACACATCTGAACGAGCCGCAATGTATTTCTCCATACCGACCTCGCCTCCAAAGCTGTGAATGCTTTCGACCCAGCCGGATTCAATCGCCGGAATCAAAGTCGGATGCGGATTCAGGGCCCAGTGCTTGGCAATCTTCCCTTTCAGGCCGAGCTGCTCGCCATAGGTCGGCAGCAAAAGCTCAATCGCTGCAGTATTAAAGCCAATGCCGTGATTAAGCGACTGCACCTGATGTTTTCCATAAATGCCCTTGATCGCCATCATGCCCATCAGGATTTGCAGTTCAGTAATATTCTGCGGATCACGGGTAAAAAGTGCTTCGAGTGCGTAAGGTTTGTCGGCCTGTACAATGACATCGACCCAGGAGGCTGGAATATCGGTTCTCGGCAGTTCGTCCACGATTTCGTTGACCTGCACGATCACGATCCCATCCTTGAAAGCGGCCGCTTCTACGATCGTCGGAGTTTCTTCCGTATTGTTTCCGGTATACAGATTGCCCTCGCGATCTGATTTGTCTGCCGCTACCAGCACCACATCTGGAATAAGGTCAATGAAGAGGCGTCCGAACAATTCCAAATACGTATGGATGTCACCGAGCTTAAG
This sequence comes from Paenibacillus sp. FSL R10-2782, assembly GCF_038592985.1. Lineage (NCBI taxonomy): Bacteria > Bacillati > Bacillota > Bacilli > Caryophanales > Paenibacillaceae > Paenibacillus > Paenibacillus sp. FSL R10-2782. The sequence continues at coordinate 4,125,729 of NZ_CP151951.1, forward strand.
CGTCCCGTCATCAATCATTTGCGCTACACGCAGGCTTTGGGAGCCACTGTAGGAGAAATCCAGCTTCCCGGCGATGCCTTTCTCGAAAATATCCAAATGTTCAGGTCTTGAAATGCTGGACATAATCATATGCAGGTCATGCACCTTGCCAGAATCGACTTCCAGCAGCTTCTGGGAAAGGAAGGACGCTTGCTTCTGGTTATCTCCTTCCAGTACGACCTTCGCACCTGGCTCGATTAGCGCCTCCAGCAGGTCGACGATTCGGGAGGAGTCGATGTATTTTCCGTCCAGCCACTTTTCCACCTTTCCTAACTTTTCCTGCTTTTTATCACGTTTTTGTGACCAGGATCGCAGTACTTTATTCATTCTTCTTGCTCCTTCCATTTTCTAATCAGATACTGAGTCGCTTCCAAACCGATCTCGTCCACAGATATTTGCCGGGTATCCTTATGGGCTTGCTTGGCAAGTGTGGAAAGAGTATGACCCGGCGGCATCTCGATGAAACAGTCAACTCCCGATTCGACGCAGACAGCCGCCATATCCATCCACCGGACGGGATATGCTACGTTTAGGGCAAGGTCCTCCGCAATTTTTTCCTTGGCTGTCGTCTTTCTCCCCGTATGATTCATCAAATATGGTATTTGAGCGTCCCGCATGGAAAAAGTGTGCATTTTCAGCAATAGCTTATTGGCTACCTCTGACATCAGCGGGGAGTGTGAAGGAATCGGAACCTTCAGAAGCACTGTCTTAGCGGCCCCAAACTCCTTCGCATGCATAAAAGCTTTATTTATCCCTTCCAATGAACCGGATATGACGATTTGCTGCTCTGCATTCATATTCGAGAGGTAGACAGGCATCGCCTCGCTATGAGAAAGATCCACGGCTTGTTGAACCTCTGCCTTCGTAAGCCCAATAATCACACCCATTCCATATCCTTCAGGAAAGGCTTCTTCCATCAACCGGGCACGGAGCCATACGATCCGAAGCGCATCCTCGAACGAGAGAACTCCCGCGATGACCGCCGCAGGAAATGCACCAATGGAATGCCCTGCCACAAATTGGGGACGGATCCCCTGCTCGATCAACCGGTAGGCTATTGCCGTTTCCTTAACGAAGAGTGCCGTCTGAATCCAGACCGTTGAGCCCATAGCCTTCTCATCATCACGCAGTTCAGTTCCGATGATACTTGTTGCCTTTTTCACATACTCGGGCACATCCTGGAGCATTCCAGGAACCTGTGACCCCTGGCCGGGAAATGTAAAAACGATGTTCAGAATCTCACCACCTTTAGCGGATTCATTTTCTTACATTGTCAATTGTAATAAGTGAGCAAATACCTGTAAAATATATATATTCACATATGATTGATAACCTAATGGTTATAAAGGAGCTACTCCATAATGGATTATTTACAGCTTAAGTATTTTCAAGTGACCTCGAAGTATGAACATGTCACACGTGCCGCGAACGAGTTGTTTATTTCACAGCCTGCCTTAAGTAAAATGATTCGAAACCTGGAGACGGAATTGGGTGTGCAGCTATTTGACCGCGAAGGAAAACATATCGTGCTGAATGAATACGGCAAGAAGTTCCTGAAAAGAGTGAATCAGTCGCTCTCAGCGCTAGAGCAAGGCATATCCGAAGTCAAAGAAATGAAGAACGAAAAGATTGAGGTCATCACGTTATACGTCGCCGTCGGCTCTATGCTATTGCCCAACCTGGTTGGTAAGTTTCGCGATCTCTACCCTCAAATTAGATTCAACCTGACCCAGCACCCTGCGATGGTGAAGAAAGGACTGGCGTACGATTTTGCGATTACGTCCGAAGAGTTGGCAGACAACGAACATGCGATCCTGCTGGAGGAGGAAATTTTGCTTGGCGTACCAAAATCTCACCCTCTGAGTTCTCAGGACACCGTATTCCTGAAAGATCTAGAGCATGAGAAGTTTATCAGCCTTACACCTGGAAATTCGCTTAGGAAGACAACAGACCGCTTTTTTACCCACGTCCCTTATGAACCGGACATCATCTTTGAAAGTGATGATCCGGCTACGGTAAGAGGGTTGATTCAGACAGGACTTGGCATCTCCTTTATTCCTTCTATCCTGTGGAGGAACGTCGTAACCGAAGACATCAAGCTGCTTCAAATCAGGGAGCCTCGATGTATGCGAACAATCTATCTGTCCTATCCTACTGGGGAACTGCACACCGATATAGAGAAATCGTTCTTCGAATTCATCATTAGATTTTTCCAGGATATTGCCCAGCAGTGACGATTTAGATACCTTTTGTCATAATAACTGACTTATTGCTTTATCATTCTTCGGATTAGTAGGATCAATATCTTTAGAATATTTAATTTCTATACATGCTTCGTTTCAAATTTTTTGTTTTTGGTTAAGGCATTTGCACATAAATGGATAACCGATTCATATGATGGAGCTATACCATTCACAACTTGTTCAGCAGGTAGACCATCTCAGACAGCAAGGAGGGAAATGACGTGAAGACAGTGCGATGGCTGGTGTTATGTCTTGCTTTCCTCACTATGATTAGTGGTTGTAGCGCCCCTCTGTCCTCTGAAAGTCGTTCATCTGGTAGCAATTTGCCAAACCGTAAAAAGATATCGCTTACATTATGGTACTGGAACCGTTCTATTGATGATGAGCTACTCGCTCGTGCCGAAAAGCAGTTTCCCGACATTGAACTGAACACCCAAAAAATCGGCGGTGATTTCAAAGCCAAGCTCAAGACAACTCTGGCAGCCCGTTCCGGGGAACCGGACATCGTAGCTTTGAACGACTGGATGGTAGAGTTATTTCCTAGTGCGGATCGTTTTTATGATTTGAGAACACTGGGAGCCGATCAACTCAAGGATCAGTATTTGGAGTGGAAATGGAATCAGGGCATCACCCCTGATGGCAAAATGATTGCCTTTCCCATGGACACAGGCCCTACCGCCCTCTTCTATCGTAGCGATCTCTTTGAACAGGCGGGTCTGCCCAGTGATCCTGAAAAGGTCAGTGCTACGATTCGCACATGGGACGGCTATATGGCCGCCGGAGAACAGCTTCAGCAAAAGTTCGGAAACCGTTCGTTTTTAGCTGACAATATTGTAAACGTTTACAATCAGATGCTTGCCCAAAATACGGACCTGTATTTCAAGCCGGACGGCAGCTACATCGGTAATCAATCTCCTCATATCCGTTTGGGCTGGCAAACCGCCGTGGCTTTTCACAAAAAGCATCTACTCGCCAATGCGGATGGCTGGACCCCCGAATGGAATGCTTCGGTCAATAACGGAAAAGTTGCCTCTTTTGTAGGGGCAATCTGGATGAAGCAGGTTCTCACGGAGGCCGCGCCGGATACTGCGGGCAAATGGAGAGTCGCCCGTGCCCCTGGAGGGGACGGCAATTTGGGTGGATCTTTCATTTCCATCCTCAAATCCAGCAAACACCCCAAAGAAGCCTTTGAAGTCCTGACCTGGCTTCAAAACCCGGAGCACCAGTTGGAAGCCTACCAAAAAATCGGGCTGTTCCCATCCACTCCTGGCGTCTATGACGATCCTGCCATGGAGACACCCGAACCTTTCTTTGGCGGTCAGGCCACCGGACTGATCTTTGCTGCCTCCGCACGTAATGTCAAAAGCAGCTATTTCGGCGAGCGTTATCCTGTCATTCACGGCATTGTGACACGTCGCCTTGCCAATGTCGCCAAGCAGGATGCCGATCCCGATGCATTATGGACGGAAACGATGGACCGAATCGAACGGGAATTACAGCGGTAAAAAATCAAAAATTTAAAAAAGGCGTGTGGTCAATATGCTGAAAGAAATATGGAAGCACCGTGCCGTATATGCCGCAATCTCGCCGTTTTACCTGCTGTTTGGCATCTTCGGCTTGTTTCCGATTGGCTTTTCAATATATCTGGCGTTTCACAAATGGGATGGCATCGGAGATATGACCTATAACGGCTGGGGTAACTTTCGCTACCTTGTGACAGATAACGAATTTTGGCAGGCTGTGGGCAATACCTTTGCGATCTGGGTGTATTCAACGATTCCGATGCTATTTTTTGCACTGATTATTGCCTTCCTGCTTTATGCACCCTTTGTCAAAATGCGTACCCTGTGGCGGGTCGGATTTTTTCTGCCGAACGTGACATCCATTGTGGCGGTTGCCATCATCTTTGGCGCTTTATTTGCCAATAATTTCGGATTTCTCAATTACCTGCTGCAACTCCTGGGCTTGCCTATGATTCAGTGGCTTAATGTGCCGTGGGGTATCCAAATCGCCGTTTCCTCCATGGTTGTATGGAGATGGACCGGCTATAACGCGATCATCTATCTGGCAGGACTCCAGAGTATTCCGCATGTGCTGTATGAGGCTGCGAAAATAGATGGAGCAACCGGAGCGCAGGCCTTCTTTCGCATCACCATTCCCATGCTGCGTCCAGTCATCCTGTTTACCGTAATTACGTCTACCATTGGCGGAATGCAGTTGTTCACCGAGCCGCAGGTGCTGGTCGGTAATGACGGCGGCGCCGGAGCAAGTGGCATGACCATTGTGTTGTATCTGTATCGTGAATCGTTCATTAACAATTATTTTGGATATGGCGCAGCCGTTGGATGGGGCATGTTCCTCATTATTGCCCTGTTTTCCATCGTGAACTGGAAACTCGTACAAGGTAAAAAATAACGGCAGGAAGGGGGCTCTACAACATGATGCAGGCACGTGTAAAATCCGTTATTTTATATACCGGGCTGTTGGCGGGAATGATCCTGTCGATGTTTCCTTTTTACTGGCTGATCGTCATGGCTACCCGTACAACTTCGGACATCTATCGTTTTCCGCCGCAGCTATGGTTTGGAAGCCACTTCTGGAGCAATGTGACAAGAGTGTTGCAGCAGATTGATTTTGCCGGAGCCTTTTTTAATACGCTTTTTGTAGCCAACTCCGTTACCCTGTTGGTGCTGTTTTTCGATTCACTGGCCGGTTTTGCATTCGCTAAGTTTGATTTTCCGGGCAAAAAAGCATTATTCATCATTCTGTTGGCTACCATGATGGTCCCTTCCCAACTGTCGCTTGTCCCCTCCTTTGTCATGATGGCCGCCTTTGGATGGGTGGGCACGTTCAAAGCGCTGATCATTCCGGGGATGGTAAATGCCTTCGGCATCTTCTGGATACGCCAATATGCAGAGGAATCCATTCCAACGGAGCTGCTGGACGCGGGGCGTATGGACGGATGCAGCTTTTTTCGGCTGTATTGGAATGTGGCGCTCCCGATTCTACGTCCTGCGTTCGCTTTTCTCGGCGCATTCACCTTTATAGGAGCATGGAATGATTATTTATGGCCGTTAATCGTATTAACCGATGAGCGCAAATTTACGCTCCAGATTGCGCTGTCCCAATTAAACGGTATTTACAATACGGATTATGCGATGGTCATTGCTGGCACCCTGTTGGCTGTACTGCCACTTATCATTTTATTTCTTTTCATTAGCCGCCAGTTTATTTCCGATCTTGCCGCCGGAGCGGTCAAAGATTAGATTTACTGAGCCAGCTTTATCCTGCTCTAAAACGCAAAAAGGGAGTGTCCTCCCAGCCTGTAATGGCTGAGGGACACTCCCTTTCGTTATCCTGGCAAATGTTCTTGCAGAGTCAATATTCTTAAATCCGGATATATCGGACTTTACGATCTGACTGTTTGTCCATTTTCTTCTATGTCTATGGCTGCTCCTGCACTGGCACCTGCGAGTATTCCCTTTTTCTTGTTGGGATACAGGGAATCCATATAGGTACGGGTTTCTGCAACTACAATTCCCGACAAGCCAAGCAATGCAATCAAGTTCGGGAAGGCCATCATGGCGTTAAAGATATCTGCCAGTAACCAGATCGCATCCAGCTTAATAAACGCGCCTCCGGCAACCAGCGCAATGAACAGATAACGGTACGGTTTAATCCATTTGACACCCAGCAAATATTCAACACAGCGTTCTCCATAGTAGTTCCAGCCAAGCATCGTGGTGAACGCGAACATAATCAGAATGATTGTGAGCAGTTCCGCACCAAGCGGGAATGCGCTGGAGAAAGCTTGCTGCGTCATCAAGCCCGCATCGGTAGGACCGCTCCATACGCCACTAACCAGCAGCGTTAGCCCGGTCATTACGCAAATAATCATCGTATCTATAAACACACCTGTCATGGAAATCAGCCCTTGCTCCGCAGGCCATTTGGTTTTGGCGGCTGCGGCTGCAATCGGTGCGCTTCCCAATCCGGCCTCGTTGGCAAAAATCCCTCTGGCTACCCCGCTGCGCATCGCCAGCATAATCGTAGCTCCGGCAAATCCACCCGTCGCAGACGTCGTGGAAAATGCCGAATGCAGCACAAGTGCGAGTGCGGCAGGAATCTGATCGGCGAACCGAATCAGTACGATCATACAGATCAACACGTACAAGCCTGTTTTGAAGGGGACAACTTTGGTCGATACCTTGGCAATGCTCTTGAGCCCTCCAATAGTAACGAGTCCCGTAAGGGTAGCAATAATCAATGCCGTTACAATTGGCGGAACACCGAAGCTGTTTTCGGTTGAGGATACAATCGCTTTGACCTGAGGAAATGTTCCAATCCCGAACAGCGCCACCAGCATCCCGGAAAAGGCGAATAGCATCGCCAACGGTTTAAAGCGGCGTCCAAGCCCTTTTTCAATATAATACATCGGGCCGCCGGAAAATTGTCCATTCCGATCCTTCACCCGGTATTTTACTGCAAGCACACCTTCCGCATATTTCGTCGCCATCCCGAAAAAGGCTGCAACAACCATCCAGAACAGGGCGCCTGGTCCTCCCAGTTTTATCGCTGTCGCGACGCCGACAATACTTCCTGTACCTACTGTAGCTGCCAGCGCCGTACTCAGGGCCGCAAAGCTGCTAACATCCCCGCTACCCTCATTTGGAGCCTTGCCGATCAGCTTGATCGCCAGAGGCAGGCGGAAAACCTGCAACATTTTCAAACGTATGGTCAGCCACAGACCTGTTCCCATAACGAGAATAATCAGTGGAGCCCCCCATATCCAACTGCTAATTGTCTCTAACACATGTACCAAATTCATTTCAACCCGCTCCTCCAGCATATTAAAAAACAAAAAAGAGTCAAATCCGCTGATTCGACTCCTGGAGAGGTTAAAGGCACGAAAAAATACAACCATCTTGTGCAGGATTCAGCCACTAACAGCTCATAAAAAAGCCTAGGGCATCCCCTGTCACAGGTTATTCGCGTCTCTGTCCTTTTGCCTGAGAGTTTAAGCAGATGATATCTGCGGTGCACCTTCGGCGCCCAATTAAGGGTCTCTCCAGAGTTCTGTCCGTTTACGGTCCCGCTTGTTGCTGTAATCAGCCCAAGCACCTGAGAGTTTTGCCCCTTCGGTCGGAACTTACGTTCCATCTCCCGCAAACATCAACCAGACATATGAAATTGTTTTTTATTATACAGAAAACTTTCAGCTTTTTACAAGTGAAAAATTTGTGAAGTTGTTCCGTTTTTTTAGGACGAGCCTATAAAATAAGAGCGGGCGCAGCCAGATTCATCCTCATGATGTTCTTCGCCGCACCCGCCCCCAGACCATATCGGGTTATATTCAGTTAGCTTGGATTACAGTTCTTCGCCGTTAGTGGCAATTACATTTTTGTACCAGTCAAAAGAATCCTTCTTGGAGCGCTTCAATGTTCCATTACCGTCATCGTCCAGATCAACATAAATAAATCCGTAACGCTTGGACATTTCGGAAGTAGACATACTCACAAGGTCGATAGGCCCCCAGCTAGTGTAACCAATCAAATCCACACCGTCCGCAATCGCTTCCTTCATTTGGGCGATATGCTGGCGCAAATAATCAATGCGATAGGTATCGTGAATGGAGCCGTCTTCTTCCACCTTGTCATATGCACCCAAGCCGTTTTCCACGATGAACAGCGGCTTTTGATAGCGGTCATATAATGTGTTCAGCGTAACACGCAGGCCGATCGGATCAATCTGCCAGCCCCAGTCAGAGGATTGCAAATATGGATTTTTCACGCCACCAATCAGGTTCCCCGCTGCCTTCTCGCCTTCCGGACCTGCAGAGACGGTCAAGGTCATGTAATAGCTGAATGAGATGTAATCAACCGTGTTGTTTTTCAAAATTTCGGCATCGCCGGGTTCTGTGTGCAAAACAATATTATTTTCTTCAAAATAACGATTCATATAATTTGAATATTCCCCACGGGCATGTACATCCGTAAAGAACAGATTCATTTGGTTTTCATGCTGACTTTTCAGCACGTCCTCCGGGTTACACGTATGTGCATAGCTTTCCATACGAGCCAGCATACAGCCGATTTGAGAGCCAGGAATAATCTCATGGCCTCGTTTTGTCGCCAATGCGCTCGCCACAAACTGGTGATGCAGGGCTTGATAGATCGCTTGTTGCTTGTTATCTACACGGTCAATGACCACACCGCCACCTGTGAACGGACTCATCGTCATCACATTGATCTCATTAAAAGTCAGCCAGTATTTCACTTTATCCTTATAACGTGTAAACACCGTTTCGGCATAATTGACGTAGTGTTGTATCACTTCACGACCGAGCCAGCCATTATATTTCTGTGTCAGTCCTAGCGGTGTTTCGTAATGGGACAATGTCACCAGTGGCTCTATCCCATACTTGCGCAGCTCGTCAAATACATTATCGTAAAATTGCAGTCCTGCTTCATTCGGCTCCGCATCATCACCATTCGGGAAAATCCGTGACCAGTTAATGGACATGCGGAATACCTTAAAGCCCATTTCCGCAAATAATGCGATATCTTCTTTGTAATGATGGAAAAAATCCACACCCTCGCGCTTTGGAAAACGGGCATTTACCTTACCAGACAAAATGTCTTCGAGTCGCTCGGACGAAATCTCTATAGCATGATCGTTTGTGCGCTCTGCTTTGGGTACATAAGCAATCACGTCCGCACTGGACAATCCTTTTCCATCTACGTCAAAAGCGCCTTCCAATTGGTTAGCTGCGGTTGCCCCGCCCCACAGAAAGTTTTTCGGAAATCCTTTTAATGTCTTAGTCATAGTATGAGAGCCTCTTTTCTTTAGTTATTTTTGTATATCTTCAAAATAAATGCCATTTTGATGGCGCAGCTCATTGCTGATCTTCTGAACCTCTATGCTTAATGACTTCAATTCTTCGTAGCGGTCTTTGTCCTTTTCGGCAATGATCCGATAAAATTCCTGAGCCTCGTGAAACATGAAATGATGAGTTTCAGGAGCACTTATAGTATCTATTTCCTGAGTACGGACATCCATCACCGATACCTCCGTGATACCAGAAACACCACTGGAGATCATAGTGGCCTGGTCCCCGTAAATTTCAACACGGTTGGTGGTTACAGCATTTTTGGCCAGTTGGATCACCACTGTAAAATCGGGATACGACAGTAGGATCGGGCCGCCCAAATCCACGCCATTCTCATGCTTTTGGGCACGGTACAAGCCTGATGTCGGAGCTCCGAGCAAATCAATGGCAAAATACAGTGAATACACACCCAAATCCGTTAATGCCCCCCCGCCATAAGACAGAGAAAAAATATTAGGAGTATCTCCTGACAGCAACTGATCATACCGGGAGGAAAATTGCATGGAGTACAAGGTGCCGCCCTGGATATTGCCCACGCGCTTCAAGTTGTCCTTAAGGCGCAAAAAATTAGGCTCATGGATATGGCGAACCGCTTCCAGCAGGTAGCAACCATTTCGGTCAGCCAACTCGTAAGCTTCTCGCAATTCCTGTTCTGTCAGGCTGATCGGTTTTTCGACAATCGCATGTTTGCCATGCTCCAAAAAAAGACGCGCTTGCGGCATGTGCAAGGAATTGGGCGTAGCAATATAAATGGCATCAATATCGGATTGAGCCATCTCTTCCAAACTGTCATACAGCGTAATGTTTTCAAGCTGACACCCAGCGGCAAAAGCTGTGCCTTTGTCCTTATTTCGAACAAAGAGGGCTGTAATTTCCCAGCCGCCACCTTCTTTCACGGCTTTAACCCATTCCGTGCTGATCCATCCGGTTCCAATCATTCCGAGCTTCATATGGCATAACTTCCTTTCTTGATGGCGAGTCTATCGTCAGAAATCAACGATGGACGGGGAAGGCTGCTTAAAGCCGCTTTCCAATATTTCGATTGTCAGCAATATGTCCTCGTCCTTAACCAGCTTGGGTGTTCCGTGCACAATGGACTCGTACAACGAGTCATACAATTGTCCATAATCTCCTATTGGCGTAGGAAGTGTTTCCTCGATAGCTTCACTACTACCGGGCGTCACGTATTTAAGTTTGCCATAGGAAGTGGGATTATCCAGTCCGAAACCTTCCGCATCCGGGGTCTTGCCGGCTTTCAGCCAGGTTTCCTGCTGATCGTCCCCCCATTTGACAAAGCTGCCTTTTGTCCCGTGAATGGTGAACTGCGGGTAAGGCAGGCACACCACCAGAGAAGTTTTTACAATCACTTTTTTGTCCGGGTAATATAATATAGTTTCATTGTAATCATCAGCGCCATGAGGAGTACGAATGGACTTGATGTCATACCCGACTTGCTCCGGTCTGCCAAATAAGGCGATGAGCCTGTCCAATGTATGAACACCGAGTCCGTAGTACATTCCGTTGACAGGATTGCCGCCGGGCATACTGGCATCGGGACGGAAATAATCGTAATGGGATTCAATTTCGACGATGTCGCCCAGTTTTCCGGAATGGAGAGCTTCCTTGAACGCTAGATAATCGCTGTCAAACCTACGGTTTTGATAAGGCATAATGATGAGATTATGTTCCTTGGCGAGTTGGGTCAGTTCCCGCGCTTGCTCAAGGTTTTCACAAAAAGGCTTTTCCACCAGCACATGCTTGCCATGGGATAGAGCCAATTTTGCATATTCATAATGCGTAGAGGAAGGCGTACATACAACGACAAGTGATATTTCCGGGTCGCCCAGAACGTCCATAATTTGGTCCGAGAACTGAATGTCCGGGTAAGCCGTTTCCATGTCCTCCCTCACTTGGCGTGTGAACACTCTCGATACTTGAAAGGTGTCCCTGATCTGAACATAGGGCAGATGATATCTGGTTGTACTTTTGCCAAATCCTAAATATGCAATTTGAATCGTCATTTCGCAAATCCCCTCGTTTCCTAAAGGCTTAGCTTTACGATATCGCAAGTATTGCCAGGATAATACCACAACATAAGGAACGTTTTTTTGAAATGCATCGACAGATGCTATAAAATAGACGTAATGCCCTCATAAGCATCCTAAACGTTGTAACGCGTTTCATGTCAAATATTTTTCATATGTGAGGAGAAGCAGCATGTCGAATCTTGATCAAATTGCCAAACTGGCGGGCTTTTCCAAAGCTACGGTATCCAGAGTGTTAAACAAGTCCCCCCATGTGAGCCAGGAGACGAGAAGCAAGATTTTAAAAATCATGCAGGAGCTGGATTACGTTCCCAATCGGAACGCCATTTCCTTATCCAAGGGTCAGACCCTTCAAATTGGCATCATCACTTCAACCATTAATGAAATTGTTCTCGCATTTCTGAACAGCTTTGTAGAGGTGGCGGGCCAGTACGAATTTCAAACGATAATTTATACTTCGGGAGAAGACAAGAAGAAAGAGCTTCAGGCCTTCGAAGATCTGAAAAGAAAAAGAGTTGATGCGCTGGTCATCATTTCCTGTGTAAATGATACCGATTTATTAAGCACTTATTGCAAGTATGGCCCGATTGTGTCGTGGCAACGAATGGATCATACCGATATTCGCTCCGTCGCCATGGACCAGTACGAAGGATACATGCTAGCGCTAAAACACTTGATACAAAAAGGCTATACTCGTATAGCCAATGCCTTTGGTCGCCCAAGCAGCATCAACACCCATAGCAGACAACGAGCCTATGCGTATATCATGGAGCTGCATAATCTTCCTGTATTGCAGCATTGGAATCAATCTTCCATCTATAACATCCGTGACGGTGAGCAGGTGGTGCGCGATTTATTACAGTATCGGGACGAATTCCCACAGGCTATTCTGTGCTCCAACGATTATGTGGCGGTTGGTATTCTCTGCGAAGCCCGCAGACAACTGCTGAGCGTGCCGGAAGATCTGGCAATCGTCGGGTTTGATAACACGGAGCTCTCGCATACGATGGGCATTACAACCGTTCAGAATCCAATTGAGGCTCAGGCGCAAAATGCCTTTTACATGCTTTCCCCTCAGCTCGTGGGTCGCCAAATGGAGCTGCAACCCCTGCAATACAGCCTCATTGAACGCACGACTACATAGAGTAACGCTTAACTGAGGGGCTAGGTGAAAGGACCTGTGTTTGTAATGTTTTTTGTCGAATAAGAATAAAATATGTTGAAATCGCTTTTTTTTGTGCTACAATAGCACTATATAAAGGATTGTGACCGGTGATGCGGGCAATGCCTGAGTTCAATTGAGTGCTATTGCTAACAATAGTGTTGAATTGTGCTTAGGCATTTTTTATTGGTAAAGGATGGGAGGGGGAACTTCAATGATTATTGAGAAGGTGCTCAATAACAACGTCCTGTTGACTAAAAACGACAAAGGCAAAGAGGTCATCGTGATGGGGAGAGGCATTTCCTTCAAAAAGGTGGCTGGCGACCACGTCGATGATGATAAAATAGATAAAATCTTCATGTTAAATGAAAACGAGTTCACGGCCAAGCTTACCGAGCTGTTAAACGACATTCCCGTATCTCATCTGGAGGTCGTGAATGAAATTGTAACCCATGCAACGGAAGTGCTGGATACGGAATTAAGCGATAATATTTATTTAACGCTGACTGATCATATTCATTTTGCGATACAGCGGCAAGAAAAGGGACTGGCGCTCCAAAACGCGATGCTGTATGAGATTAAGCGCTTTTACAAGAAAGAATTTGAGGTTGGGCTGAATGCTCTGCAAAAAATTGAAAATACGCTCGGAGTGAAGTTGGGCGAAGACGAAGCCGGCTTTATCGCATTGCATATGGTGAATGCTCGGATCGACGGTAACGAAATGAAGTCTACGCTGAAAATGACGGAAATCGTTCAACATATATTGAATATTATTACGTATCATTATGGTATTGTGCTGGACGAGTCCTCTTTTAGCTATTCGAGATTTTTGACGCATTTGCAATATTTTGCGATGCGGGTGATTCGTAAAGAAGTCATTCACAGCGGCGAAGAATTTTTGTACAACCAGGTAAAGCAAACGTATACCGAAGCTTTCGCTTGTGCGCAAAAGATCAATGAATATCTGGAAAAAACCTACGATCAATATTTAAGCAAGGACGAATATGTATATCTGACCATTCATATTCATCGAGTGACCGAGCGAAATAATATTGCGGAATAATATTGTCAAGTAACAAGTCAATCATAAATCTGGCTAAAAACTTCATACCTTCATCGTTCATGGATTGTGACTGGTAAGGCAGGCAAAACCTAAACTGATGGCGAAATCCACGTTCTTCTTTAAGAGGACGTGTTGCTTTCGCTACGAGTTTAGGTTTTTCTTGTTTACAAGGTTAAAAAGATGCACGCCGGCGCATCTTAGCAACATGAAGTAAACAGAAAGTCCTATCCATAACAAGAATAACCTATAAGGAGTTCTGAACATGAGCGATAAAGAGCTATCCAAAAAAATAGTGACCCTCGTTGGCGGCGAAGAGAATGTCAATTCGGTATTCCATTGCGCTACACGCTTGAGATTTAAATTAAATGATCGTACAAAAGCAGACAAAGCTGCCTTGGAAGCAACGCCCGGCGTCATTACGGTGGTGGAAAGCAGCGGCCAGTTTCAAGTTGTTATCGGCAACAATGTAGGTCAAGTATTTGAGCATATGATGGCAGAAACGAATTTGCAGGATGCCGAAAATGCAGGTGAGAAAAAGGAAGAATCTTCCGAGAAAACGAACTTTCTTGGTAAAGCCGTCGATATTATTTCCAGCATTTTCTCTCCTATTCTGGGTGCCCTTGCCGGAGCAGGTTTACTCAAGGGATTGCTGGCGTTAATTCTATCCCTCCATTGGATTGATGCTGCAAGCGGTACGTATCTGATCCTGAGCGCAGCTTCGGACAGTGTATTTTATTTCCTGCCTGTGTTTCTGGCTATTACGTCGTCCCGTAAATTCAAAACCAATACCTTTGTATCCGTGGCAATCGCCGGGGCTCTGGTCTATCCGGCCGTTATAGCAGCGGTAAGCAACCCGGAAAGATTGGCGTTTCTCGGTATTCCGATCATTCTGATTAATTACAGTTCCAGTGTCATTCCGATTATTCTCGCGGTATGGGTGCAATCTTATGTGGAACGCTGGTTCAATTCCTTTATCCATCAATCGGTGAAAAATATTATCGTACCGATGCTGGCGTTGCTGGTCGTTATTCCGTTGACATTCCTGGCTTTTGGTCCGATAGGTAACCTGATCAGCCAAGGCTTGGCGAATGGCTTTACATGGGTATACAATTTAAGTCCGCTGGTCGCTGGTGCTGTTGCCGGGGCTTTCTGGCAAGTGTTTGTTATTTTCGGCGTGCATTGGGGCTTCGTTCCGGTCATGCTGTCGAATATTGCTACACTGGGTTATGACACCATGCTGCCGATGCTTACAGCAGCCGTGCTTTCTCAGGCTGGTGCAACACTGGGCGTATTCCTGAAATCCCGCAATACTCAAATGAAGGCTTTGGCGGGTTCCTCTATGCTGGCGGCTGTTTTTGGGATTACAGAACCAACCATTTATGGCATAACTTTGAAATTGAAAAAACCTTTTATTTATGCTTGTATTTCCGGTGCAATCGGCGGAGCTATTATCGCTTCCGGTGGAGCGCATGCGCAATCCTTTGCATTACCGGGCCTGCTGGCGTTGCCGACTTACTTCGGACCTGGATTTTTGTGGGTTGTCATCGGCTTGCTCGTTGCCTTTGTACTCGCAGCTGTGCTGGTTATGATTTTGGGCTTTGATGATCCAAAAGAAGAAGCTGTCAAAGCAGCACCTACACCTGAGAAGAAAGAAACTGTGATTGAGAAGGAAATTCTCGTAAGTCCGCTGCAAGGTAAAGTGTTGCCACTGGAAGAATCTTCTGATGTCGCTTTTGCCTCAGGGGCTATGGGTAAAGGAATTCTGATTGAACCTACAGAGGGTGTACTGACTTCTCCTGTAAACGGAACAATTACGACGGTATTTCCTACCGGACATGCTATCGGTATTACTTCCAATGACGGAGCAGAAATTTTGATCCACGTTGGCGTGAATACAGTGAAGCTGAAAGGACAATTTTTTGACAAGCGCGTAAAAGAAGGCGACATCGTGACTCAAGGACAACTGCTGCTCGAATTTGACATTGAGCAAATTAAAGCCGCAGGCTACCCGACAGCTACGCCGATCATTGTGACGAATTCTGCTAAGTACCTGGATGTTCTGAAAACAGCAGAATCTGAAGTGAAACGCCAAGACTACTTGATGACAGTAGTTATCTAATCATGAATTAACACAGTAATATTGCCTCACGTATAAAAGAAGCTTCCCTTGCGGGGAGCTTCTTTTGCGTTCCTCCACTGTATTTTATATTTTTCCTCAGCTAATAAATTCACAAATATATCCTATTTATTGTTTATGTCATGATTCGTAGAAAAAAAGTAAAAATGAGACAATTATTACAGCGAAAAATGGAAATATCGTGTATGGTGTGTATAAGATTGTTAAATAAAGGAGGATTTTCGTGAAAAAAGGATATATCGTCGGTTTAAGCGTAATTGCACTGCTCGTCATTGCTATCGCTATTTCGGCTGTGTTCAAGTTTCAGGATCTGGAGCAGGTTGTTCAGCAAAAAGACAAAGAGATTCAAGCGAGTAAAAGCAATTATCCCGAAATATACGATCATTTGAATGCGGTTACAGTTGATGGTTTTAAAAACCTGATCCAGCAGGATCAAAGTGTGTTTGTCTATGTTGGCAGACCCAGTTGCGGTGACTGCAATCGCTTTGAGCCTAACTTTAATAAGATGATCGAGCAGTATGATCTGGGCTCCAAAATCACTTTTTTGAATGTTCACAAAATTCATAAGAACAAGCTAGAATGGAATAAATTCAAAGAGGAATACAACGTAAAGTACACCCCCACCATTGCGGAATTCAGGCATGGCAAGCTGGTGGATAAAGTGGAATGGACACCAGAAAGAGACCTCGGTACGGATGTGGTAAAAGAGTGGCTGATTTCCAAGAAACTGATTTTATAAGCATCGTCCCTATACCGTGCCTTACGCAAGCTTCAATGCAGAAAAAGGTATTCACGCGTTCACCGCATGGATACCTTTTTTTAGAAATTTTTAGTTGATTTAAGGATTCAAGAAAAATTGGTTCCTGACGCTCCTTACTGCCTTATGATAGCATCGTCCATACTCAGCTGAGTCCTACCTGGTACGATGGCTAGTATTAGATGGCGTCGGGAAATTCGTATCTGATAATATCGGTTTCTGATACAATATGCCCAATTTGAGATTCGATGAACTCCAAATCCCCCTCGACAGCACCTATATAATGCTTCGTACCCGGCTCGACGACGATAACCTCACCGGGGTTGACCGTTTGCTTTATCCCATCGATGCAGACATTACCCACCCCAGACACAATAGTCCAAACCTCTTTACGGAACTGATGCTCATGATAGCTGATGAATCTTCCAGCAGAGATGACTACCCGTTTGGTAACTGTTTGTAAGCCGCTGGTCGCTTGTTGGTGAGACAATACCGTTTGTTTCCCCCAAAAGCGCTCCTCAAAACGAGGGCCAATCTCAATTTCCGCCACCATATCCTTAATCCCTGTAGACGACTGTCGATCGGTGACCAGCACACCATCCGGTCCCGCAACGACGATGATGTCCGGGACATTCCATATGCTAACCGGAATCTCCAGTTCATTGATAATATGCGAATCACGAGAAGCTTCCGAAATATAGCCCGGGCCGCTCAGCTCCGAACTCATTTCCCGCACTAGCGAATCCCATGTTCCTAAATCCCTCCACTCCCCATGATACGGAAGCACCGAAAGCTGACGGGTCTGTTCCACCACCGCAATATCGAAGCTTGTTTTGGGCAATTCTGCATAATTTGTCGAAAGAGATGCATAGTCCGATGATAGGCCCTTTTGCTCCAGCATGTCCAATAAAAAACCAAGCCTGAAAGCAAACACACCGCAATTCCATAGGGCTCCTTCCCGGATCAGCGCCTCCGAACGGATCAGATCCGGCTTTTCCACAAATGAGCTAACCCTGAGATAAGGCTGATTGGAGGAAGGAGATGACGAAGGAACAATATAGCCATATTTGTCAGAAGGCTCCGTTGGAACAGCTCCCATGAGTGCGATGTCACTCCCGGATTGCTCCAATATAGATGGAAGCCTGCGTAAATGCTCGAAAAACTCATCTCCCGCATATCCGTCCACTGGCATAACCCCTACAACTTCGTCGCGCGATGCACCTGCCCGGTCATGCAAGTAGGCGGCAGCCAAGGAAATAGCTGGAAATGTATCCCGTCGGGTAGGCTCCTCAATTACTACAGCATCCGCTCCAATTTGCCCACGGATCAGCTCAGCTTGAGTTCCACTCGTTGAAAAATAAGCCTCCCCTGCCAAATTTGCTTCAGTTAACTGCCGCCAAATCCGTTGCAGCATACTTTCAGGTCGTTCGTCATGACGCAGAATCGAAAGAAACTGCTTGGGGCGACTCTCATTGGACAAAGGCCAGAGACGTTTACCAGAACCTCCAGATAATAAAATCATTCGCATTTATGCAACCTTCTTCCTCTTAATTAATAAGTTACATGCCACCTGGCACTGTTCGTTTTTCATAAATTTGCCGATTACATAAGTATGCATAAATCGAAATTTATACATGATTGCATCATGTATTTGTATATTTGTTTGTACAGGAGCTGTCAGTTATGTCCATTAAAATACTTATCATTGAAGATGAAAAAAGTTTGGCAGATATGATCGCCCTTCATCTTCAGGAAGAAGGTTATCTTACCGAACTTATTTACGATTCCAAGCAAGCAGTTTCGACACTTATACGTTTTAAGCCTGATATTATTGTGACTGATCTTTTGTTTTCCGGTATGGTCGAATGCGCACTAATCGGCCAACTCCGTCAATATACGACGGTTCCTGTGCTGGTGATCTCCAACAATACCCTTCTGAATATAAGAATTAAAGCACTGGAAGACGGAGCGGATGATTTTTTATGCAAGCCATTCAACCTGAGAGAGCTAACCGCCCGTATCAAAGCCTTACTTCGCCGCTGTGGCCGCAGCATGCCTGCCGAGTCCCAAGCCATAACCAAAAAACTCAAAAAAGTGCGGGTCTGGGTGAATGATTACCGTCACAGCCTGTTGGTCGATGACCGGGAGGTTGAAGTGACTCAAATCGAATTTTCCATTATAAAAGAGCTATCCTGCTATCCAGGCAAAGTCTTTACCCGCAGCGAGCTGATGGATCGGATTAAAGGCGGAGACGGTGCCTATCTCGATCGCACGATTGACGTACATATTTCCAGTCTCCGCAAAAAAATCGAACGCGATCCCAAAAATCCTCAGCACATCCGTACCGTTTGGGGCCGAGGGTACAAATACGAGATGTAGCCGTGCCCTCTAATGGCTACTGAATTGCATCATGGTAACTTCCTTCTATGGAATCTTTCGTTTTATCCATCGCCGATATGGAAGGAAGCAAGCCGCTCCACCAAGTATCCCAATAATGAACAGTATCCAGCCAAAACGGTAGGCGGAAGCCAGAATAATGACGACCTTGCCACTTCCGTTGCCACTCGTTATAAATCCGGTAGTCACTCCGTTCACCGACAGACGCGCACGCTGGGTTTCATTTCCCAGTCTGAATTCCCACAGTGGATTAGGCGACTCGGTTTCCCGAATAAGTACCTGCTGATTCGTCGGATTATACAGCGTAAAGCTGCGTTCCATGGAATTTTCACGAGTAGCCTGAATACTTTCTGAAGCATGGGGAACCGTAAAAAAGGTTTCCATATCCGTCCCCTCAAACAGCGTAAGCTGATCCACCGTAATCATTGCCCGATAAGGAATGATGGAATAATGCTTCATTTGAAATAAGCCTGACTGCTTCTTATGCGCATGTGCCAAAATCTGAAACTGCATAAAGGCGGCTCCTGCCGGAGCCTTCACAATCTGATCGTAATGATTCCATTGCTCCTTATCTCGCTCCTCCACCTCGTTAATATAAGAGGTCTGGAGGATTTGGGAGGCCTTATTCAAAAAAATAACCTTCATATGCCTGCTTCCAATTTGTTCTGACCGCGCATCCAGTTGTACGGCATACTCTTGTAGTGGCTCAGCCTTCATCTTCTTCGACGCATAGATATTCCAATCACATGAATAGCTCGGTGCGTAACGAATGGACAACCCCTCGCCATCTGAGGACAGACTCGTCTTGCCAGGCTGAATATCCGCCACGCAGCCTACATCATTGCTTAAAGATTCCTTCGTATTTTCCTCTGGCTTAACCGTCATTTCCTGCGCAGCCATCCGATGAATATCTCCATACCCGCTCATGGACGGCACCTGACTGTCCAACGCCAGCGTTAAGCGATACTTCCCCTTGGTCAAAAAGAGTTTCTTGAATTCTACTCGTCCATAATCGTTTAGCAGACCGGGAATTTGAATGATTTGTTTGGCAAAGCCATCCTGATTCGGCACCGTTTCAATAACCTGATCTTCGGAAGAAGAAGTAACGGGCAACCGCTTATACGACTCACCTGTATAAATCGTTCTTGTAAGCACCTTGCCTGTCTCTTCATTCGTCCACTTCATTGTCAATACGCCATGGTAACCCGCAGGTAAATCAGCCAGAATAGCTGTGGAATAGGTGCCGGTTTTGGCGATCTCCACATCCCTGCTTAATGTACCTTTCTGATAGCTGATTCCCCGTCCCATGCTGAGCCTCGGCAGAGCACGCTCTGACTGTACATTTCCTTGGACGTTAAAATCGCTCTCGGCCTCCAGAGTGAAAAAGAGCTTGCCTCGCTTCAATGCCTGCTCCACCGGAAAAGATAGCTCATCCAGTTGGTCTACAGGCACAATCGCAAATTGGTTGACCGCATTAAAGCCTTGCAGGTTATTCACCGTAATCGGGGTATCCCCTTTGGGAAAAGCATGCTCTCCCAGGTCAACCCATTGGAACTGATTCAAGCCTTCATCACGGGTCTTGATGTCGACCACTCCACCTGGCAGCGTAACTTGTAGCTTCCCGCCTGCCTTATTCATAAACACTCTCGCATATACATGCGAGGCTTGCGGCTGTTCCAGCTTTTTGTGCATCATAAACGCGTTGGGCCTACTATATTGTCCCAAATCACGTAATTGGATATCATGAATCCACCAGTAGTTCTTTTGCTGCGGGCGTTGCAGGGTTAACAAATCCATTCGCATCCAATAGCTGCCCGGCGGGGACACATATTCCCCGTAAAATTTCACACCGTCAAAATCATGTCCCTCCGAAGGAGCTACGACATAGCTAACCCCCAGCTCACGCATCTGCTTATCATAAAATCTCATTTTAACATGCATTTTGTTCGTGCCGCGTCCAGAGACAGTGATCTGAAACTGGTACGGGTTATTTTCCTTGGCTTCCAGTAAACCGGATCTGGCGACCTGCCATATATTGCTTGGGTCTCCCTTCATAATCTCGCCGTGCAGGGTCGGCACGTCATTCAATTCCTCACGCGGGTTAGCCTCCACGCTGAACAACTGCGGATTATCCGGTTTGAAAAAGGTTTCGGTCCGCAGCATGGAATCAAAATCCACGACGGTTTTCCCCTCAATACTGCTCATCTGATAAGGGGCCACATCCAGCTTCTTACTGGCAAAGGTGACAGCAATTCCAGCGTCCATTTCCATATCAAAAGGGAAATTTCGTATATTTTGGGACGATAAGTACCATAGCCATTCGCTGGTCGAGGCAAAGGTTTTGGACCATTTTAAAAAGGCGTTGCCGTCTTCAATGACATCAAACGGACGCAAATAATCCTCTGCCGGAAGCTGTGACAACAGCAAATCGTTAAAGGAGGCCGCTTCCACATAATCCCCCTTTTTGACCGTCTGAATGGTTTTTAGCTCAGGCTTTAACGCACTGAACAATACGCCGAAGCGACTAAAATCAAATCCAGGCAGATGGCTGTAACTCTCCAGTCGGTTAAAGCCGTAAGGTGTCACAATTTTGCTCGTTAATATGTTCATATAAGACGGGGCCTGATCCAAATTAAATATGGAAAAAATTCCGTTCTTGTATGTGCGTTTCAGCCCGGTCTGGCCTTCCAGCTGAGACAGATGGAAATCCTGCCGCTTCTCCTGCCCCTCATATTCGTCATGGTAGACTAGCTGATTAGCCCCAAAAGTGGAGAATAACGAGCCTAACCGCGAGCTTAGTCCATTGTCCAGCAGATACTCCAGAAAGTTCATATAGTATGTAATACCAGGATCGTTGCCTTCATGATGAAAGATCGTATTTTTGGGCGAAGAATATACCTGAAAATCTCCGGTTGCCTTTTCGTTCGCGGTCTTACCCTTATTCCATTTGGGTGTGGCTACGCCGTTGAAACTCTGAATCATATTGTCGGCAATCGGAAAATACAAGGCTTTGCTGTCAAAGCGATCCGGGTCTGTCAGCTTTTCAGCCAATTGACTGTAAGCCTCCGGTACTTGAACAGGCTTGTAATACCCCTCAATGAACTGGGTGCGCAGAGGAGCAAAATACACGCCAAGGCACAGGACCACAATGACAAGCGCCAGCCTTTTATATACTCGTTGCAGCCGCGATGATCCAAACCATTCCATAAACTGAATCACACCGAAGGTCAGCAGTACCCCGAAATTAAGGGCAATCAGCCCGATAAACTTGTTGGGATCACGGAAAACCGAGCCAATCACAGGGGTCTTCGTCACCAGAATGACAAACCACTTGGCAATGGATGGAAAGGTTGTCCCGGTGGCGGCGACGAGAAATAATAACGTAAGCAGCGAAAAAATCAGAATGATCGGATTTTTGTGTGAGCGTGTCACCATCGCATAGCCAATCAAGAGCAGTAAAAATCCTCCGCCCACATAAAACATTGCAGGCAGTGAGGAAAAGGAAAACATAGGCCACCAATAGCTCAGTAAATAGCCCACATTATATAAGCTGCTGTTGCGGCTGAACAGGGACAAGGTATCAACGACGTTGATATTATGCTGCGACGCTTGGGCATCCATCACCATACTGCCGAGATACAGGGACAACCAGTAAAAACTGAGCAGGCCGAAGAATACGCCAAAAATGATCCCTTTACGCAAAAAATTGCCGTATAACGGCTGTAAATAGGTGCGACCGGCCTTGCGGTGCGTCCAGGTCAGCTTGATCAGCAAAAGCATGGTGAACAATCCCAAATAAATCATGCCGAAGAAAAAATAATGAATCGCAGCGGCACTGACGGTAAATACCGCAGCCAATAGAAACAAGTCTATCCAGTTCCGCTGGTACAGCTTGTGAGGATTATAGTTTTTAATTTGCTGAATTTGAAATTTGGGATCAACCGCGCTGAAAAAGAAGCGCAGCATTAACGGGAACAAGCTATATCCACAGAGCAAGTAGATATGCTGAATGCGAAAAATAACCCACGGATTCAGTGCATAAAACAGTGCGCCAATCATGATGGCAAAAATGCGAGTTTTCGTAAAGCTCGGTGAATAATATACACTGACCAGCCGCTTGGCAAAGGCATACATCGAAAATGCCGAAACAAACAGCAAACCCGTGATAAACGACTTGAGCAAGACCGGTCCGCTTTCTCCGAATAGCAACGAAAATCCATAGAAGGGCAAAATATAAAGGATACGGGGGGCATTGAACATGGTAGAGGTAGACCACCGTTCGTTCCATACCCCCATAATTTCCTCCAGGTACCGATGAGAGGTGGCACCAAAGGCAATATCACTAAATACGATTTGCCCCGGTCCATAGATAGGCGCAAGATAAACGCCAATCGCAGCCAGCATTAGCAAGATTGCTGCCATATCATAGCGGTATCGAAACATCCATTTTCTCACCATGCCTGGCCCCCTCCTCTCTTGAAATTTCCGATTATCTTCTCAAACGAACAATTGCCTGCAAGCCTTTATCCGTATTACGCAGCTTTAAGCGGCCACTGATTGTTTTTAGATAGGCATCCATATGATACAGGCTGAACGTATGCTCCTGCGAATTTTGCGAATATTCAGGCTGAAAATAGCTCCAACGCATCTTGTCATCAATACCGCCGCCCGTATCCTCAATGGTAATAACGATTTCTCCTTCTTCCAGCCGCGAGCTGACCTTAAGCACTTGAGTCTGTCGCTTGGAGCGCAGACCCGTACGACCTCGCTCCTGAACCTCCGATAGCTCATCCACTTGTCCCATCGCCTTCACGGCATTTTCCAGCAGTCCCTGAATCGTCTTGTACAGCATTGGTGCTTGGGCTGCAATGGACGGAACAGGCTCTTGCCGCAAGATGACCTGAATTTCCTTCATGTTCATCGAACGGTTCGCCCATTTCAGCGACTCTGACAATACCACGTTCATATCCGTGAAGCTGATTCCGCTATTGTCGTGCATCTTCTCTTCCAGCTCATTACGCAAGGTGCGGACTCCGGTCAGCAGCCCTCCCAGTGAGGATTCCTGTTTGAGACGTCCCTGAATGAAATTTTCATTTAGCTCACGGAAATATTCCAATTCCTCATGGGATG
Organism: Paenibacillus sp. FSL R10-2782; assembly: GCF_038592985.1. Classification (NCBI taxonomy): domain Bacteria; kingdom Bacillati; phylum Bacillota; class Bacilli; order Caryophanales; family Paenibacillaceae; genus Paenibacillus; species Paenibacillus sp. FSL R10-2782. Next base: position 4,149,591 of record NZ_CP151951.1, read on the forward strand.
CTCCCTTCCCCTGACTGGAAGCTGCTTCAAAGCGGTTCGCCAGATCATGATAAAAGCCTAACAGCTTCAAGTCATCTCCGCCAGTCAGGCGGGCAGTCTGCTCTTGCAACTCTTGTAGCCGCTGCTCAATCGTCTGCATTAACGGCAAGTAATACGTATCCTGCTGCTGACGCATATCTTCATCCCGCCGTTGGTCCCGCACCTGATTATTCACGAGCGTATCCTTCACGATCTGTTTGCGAAACTGTACGAGCATGGCCCATAGTATCAACAATAGCAGAGCCATGACCAGCCGCACCTTTTTGCGAAAAGAGCTAATTCGCTGGGCAGCGTCCTGATCAACATCCTCAACTGAAATGTAAAGAGCCTCTTCCCCAACGCGGCTGAACCCTATGCCATGTTTCACTCCCTGATCTTCAACAACACCCGTATTGCCCTCCAGCAACCTGCGGGTTACACCCGTAATGTCTGTCCGATTGATATCCGATGTGTTGAGGGAAGCTACGACCTTAAATTGATCATTATAAAATAAAGTCTCGTGCGGATTGATCGGTTTACTCTTGATGATACCGCTGAGCATACCGGAGTCAATGGTACGCACCATAAAGCCACCAGTCTGCGCCCCTTGAATCCTGCACACGATATACTGCGCAGGCTGATGATCCTCCGTCACAAAGGAGCTTACGGCACAGCCATTTTGCAGCAATTTAATTTGCTGTACCGCGCTTTTCATCTCACGGTTATCACGTCCGGCAATCACACGATACTGTTCATCCAGCACATAAAATGCCCCGCTTTTACGCTTAAAGCCCTCGGTATACTGACGTGTCCCCTGATTCAGTATATTTCTGCCGAGGCTGGAGGCCAGCTCATTCAGTTCAGCCTGCCATGCCGCGTAGTGCTCGGATATACGACTGGACAAATCCTGCACCTCATACCGGAGCTGCTCGTCCTGAATGTCCGCCAATTGACCGCTGAACTCCCGAACGATAAACCATTGAATCGCAATCGCCAGAAGCACGGTCGCGCCCAGAACAAGCAGGTACAGGATCAGCTTTTGCCAACCCGGTTTCAACAACGCCCATCGCTTCATGCTTCCCTGTCCCCTCCAGTCGGTTCAATTCGGCCCAGAATGGCCTGCATCAGACACTCCAGCTCGTAGCTGACCAGCGGCAGCCGTGCACACAGCAACCGGGGAGTCCGGCGCTGGAGTGCGGCAAACCTTGCAGCGGTTTCCGTTGCCCCATCCGTCAGCAGCAGCAACTCGCAGGTTTTTGCAATATATAAACGATCCAGCTCTTCTTCGCTGTACTCGCGCAGATCAACAATGTAAATATCATGACGATCGTCCATATGCTGAAGTGCGCTGGAGACGGTCAGGGTTACTCCTGCATGTCGTGCAGCATGGTACTGGTGAAGCAGACGCATTCCTTTTTCCCAGAGCGCATGTTCAGCCGAGTCGAATCGTTCACAAAAAAGACGCAACGCCCGTTCTGTATTGACATCTTTCAAAAATGCCAAAACGCTGATATTATACATGTAGTTCCTCATTTCTTACTTCATGATTGGAGTTGCGCAGTTCTTATGACACCCCAAAACATTCTATTTGTTGACGACAGTCCTATGGTTTTATCCCTGCTTGAACGGACATTGTCGGAAGAAAGGTTCACCTTACATACCGCTCATACCACCAAAGAAGCCTTGCAGGTGCTGGAGCAGCACCCGATTGATGTCGTGGTTTCCGATTTGCTTATGCCTGGTTTGGACGGAATTACCTTTCTTCGTATGATCAAGGAGGACTATCCCCATATCGTGCGGATCATTTTGTCAGGTCACCTGCATACGCAAACCATTTTATCCGCGATTAATCAAGTGGGCGTATTCCGCTTTTTGACGAAACCACTGGAGTTGGATGATGACACGCTGAAAACGATACTGTACGAGGCGCTTGATGAAGCCAAGCTCAATCGAACACATCTGAACACAGACCAGAGCATCGCTCCTGCCCTGTCGGTATTTATAGACAGCATTCTGAATGCTCCATACCGACCCTATGTGCTGCTGAATGAGCAAGATATCGTAACTGCTGTACACGTTGCACTGGCTGAACTGTATCCTGTAGGCAGCTCGCTTCGTCATCCTGCACAGGAAGGCATTCAGTTAACTGCACACTCACTGTATATACCGTATGATGAGTCGGAATCTTCCGATCCCGACCTGTACACGGTGGATACGCTGACCTTGGGCCGTTCATCCTTACGCCTTGTCCGCCTTAGCGAGATCGCCTGAGTGACGGCCGCCGCCCTTCAACACGGCGGCTGCCCCAATCACGGTCAGGCATGCATACATCCACAGCATCCCCGCCGTTAGCAGCGGGTGACGAATGTAGCTTTTCAGATTGCTCCATGTATATAGCACCGGACGGAAAAAGTACCACCGTTCCAGCGCCTTCCGCAATCCCCCCTCCTCAGACGACAGCGTACGATCCATCACCGAGAAGTAGTAAGCTTTTTTACGTAATACATCACGCAGATAGACTTGTTTTTCATCATGATATACACGGGTAAACACCGCCCGCCGGATGACTCCGCCAGACTCTATATAACGCAGGGTCGGCTGTATTTCTTCAAAAGCAATCTGCTCCGCGTTAAATCCGCCCGTCGATTCATAAGCGCTCATTCGCCAGAAGCGTGCCGCTTCAATCGAACGTTTTCCCAAGCTCTCACCCGCGTTGTTAATCACATTCCGCTCAAAGACTTTGACTTTGGAAAAAAAGTTGGCCGCCTCCGAATAGGCCTCCTCGGGAACGACCAATGCGCCGATGTCCTGATGATGGTCAAAAAAGTCGATGCTCTGCTGAATCAAATGCTCGGCTAAAATCATATCCGAATCCAATACAAGTATGTATTCGGCACCCAAACGTCCAGCTTCCTCAACCGCCTTGACTCTGGCAACTCCCCGCTCTCCATGAGGAAGCTCCAATATCGTTACGGGTACTGGACTCCCTGCGGCTAGGGTACGAATCGTCTCCACCGTCTGATCCTCCGAGCCGTCATCGGCAATCACGATATGCAGATCCTTGTAATTTTGCCACATACAGCTCCGCAAACAAGGCTCTATCGTCCGTTCATTGTTGTACGTGGAGAAGAGAATGACCACTTTGTCCACTCTGTTCCGCCTCCTTTACCCAATCTCCCATTAACTGCTCAAATGCAGCCGCCGTATGATCAAAATGAAATCCCAGCGCATACTGATACGCCCGCTCACGCATGGCCATATAGTCTTCACCGCCGTTGGCTGCTCTTTCCATTTGTTCAGATAATCCCCGGACGTCGCCGTGGAAGCACAGGTATCCGCTTTTCCCAAAATCCGTCGCATCCACCAGTCCGGGTGAATTACTGACGATGCTGGGAGTCCCCACAGCCGCTGCTTCAGTAATCGTCAAGCCCCAGCCTTCACGCAGGGAAGGGAATACGAGCGCGTGGGCGCGGCTCATCAGCTCCAGCTTATGCTCTGCTGAAACGAATCCGTAAAAGGTAATATCCGCTTGGGATTGTCCCTGTTCATCCGGTTCTCCGTAGGTCAATCCATACCGTTTCATAATCGGCAATAATTGTTCTGCCACATAGGTTTTATCGGTTTTTCCAGCGATCCATAACATAGCCTGCGGGAATTTTTTCTTAAGCTCTCCAAAAGCTTCAACCACCAGATCAATGCCTTTATATTTTACAAAGCGTCCGGCGTACATAAAGGTCGGATTGGACTCCTTGGTTAAAAATTGTTCCCGAGGCCAGTGTTCAAACTCGATGCCTTCAGGCAGTAGATGAACACGATCCGGGTGAAAGCCCAGCTTGAGCAGATCATAACGGGTAGATGGGGATACGGTAATTGTCCGATCCTTACGAGCAAGCTTGAGCATCAATGGCTCCAAGCGATATCCGATATGATTTAGCGGGAATCCAGCATTTTCAAACCATATTTCCCTTGTTAGCTGATGTATAAAGAAAATTCGCTTGGGCGCCTCCACCCAGAAACGGGTGAAAAACTGATGCGTGTTCGCCTGATTAATCACATAATCAATATACTTACGATGATGGCGATAATAGCGCATGGCATAATAAATAACGCTATAGATGTTTCCTTTTCGGATATACGTAATTCCGTCTATGATTTCTTCCTCGGGCATCCCCTCGAACCTGGGCGAAAAATGAATAAACTGAAAACGGTCTTGCTGCGAGCGTTTGAGCATTTCGTGGGTGAAAATTTCGGCTCCCCCGCTTTTAGGTGAACGAATGTCACGCCAGGAGAGCAACAGAACTACGGTTTTACCATCCTGTTCAGGCATTGTATTCACGGGTTGAATCCCCCCTTAGCTTTATTTTGAACAAATATACATAGGCATCTACCACAAAGTAGAAAGACATGGCGCCGTAAACAATCAATTCAGATAGCAGAAAGTCAGACGGGTTTTGATGCGCAATATGAAAGGCTGCCAATAAAGTTGCAGCTCCGGCCAGCAGCCCGAACATAAATTTGCGCCTGCCCACCAACACATGCACATGAACAAAGAACAGCACGATAGAAAACAGCCAATACACCCATCCCCCTAGCGGAATATAGGCTTCTGCCGACTGGTATGAAGACCCGAATAGTGCGGGAATAGAGGGCGGGAATACAAAGGTGGTGCCTACATATACACAGATCGCTGCAACAGCCATTAATCCGGCATAGACGGCAACCAGCTTGCCCAGGGCTTGGCGATCATGACCCTGCGCACCGAGCTTTGGTATAAAGGCGGCAATCAGGCTGTACGACACGTAATAGACCAACTGGCTATATTTCAGCGCAATCGCATAGCCACTGGCCTGTTCGGGAAAATAATGCTGCACATACAGCATGTCAATGGAAATGCAGAACAAAATAAATAAATTCGTAATAAGACTATCCGTAAAATCCTGGCCTAGTGATTTCCATAGCCCGGAAGGTATACGTTCCCTGGCATGACCGAGTAAGGATAAGCCTCGAACCGAAACAGCCCAGCCGTGAAGCAGCGACAGCAGCATTCCCCCACAGCTTGCCAGCAGCAAAGCCTCCAGTTTAAGCCCTGACGCAGCCAGTATAAAAAACAGGCTCAGCTTTCCTAAAACCTCAATGTAATAGTTGATATTGAGAGCCAGCATGCGTTCCCTGCCCTGTAAATCTCCACGGCACGAGCTGACGAGAATATGCAGCCCTACCAAGCCATACAGCATGAACAGCGGGCCAGAATCCACGCCTAATAGCGAGCGCAGCAGCGGATGAAACGCCAGCAAAATGACTATGGCAAGCGCGGTTAGCAACAGTGGTGCTTTTAGCAATAGGGAACCAAGTGGCAAGCTGCTCAATGGAAGCTTCTTGTCTCCCTTGGAGACCAGCTTGGCTGTTAATAGCTGAATGGACAGACCCAAAACGGACAAAAGTGCAAAGAGGGCCAGCAGCGCATTCGCCTGACCATAAGCTTGTCCGGTAAGATACCAGCTCGCTGCAATATGGAAGAAAAAATTAAAGCCGTTCAGCAGCACATTAAATAGAGGAAACATCAACGTTCGCAGGCGGTTTGTCACGTACTTATCTCACCCGCCGATCCAGTCGCCAAATATCAATGATGGAGCGCAAAAAACGAATAGAATCCTTCCAGACATGGATGTGCGATCCGTCCCGGTCAATACACTTGACAGGTAATTGCAGCACTCGAAGCTGGAGTCGCTTGGCGATAAACATCATTTCCAGATCCAGCGCCAGTCCGAGCTGTTCCTTCAAATGCGGGAACATCCTCTTCACAGCGACCGAACTCATCACTTTAAGCCCTGTTTGGGAATCTACCACGCCTGTCGGTAAAAACGGCCGCGAAATGACACGTTTGCCGAAACTGACTACAGATCGTAATAAGGAACGGTTTTCAGCCGTCATGTCCTTGGTTCCAATCACCACATCATAGTAGCCCTGCCGAACGACATTAATCATTTTGGCAATATCCTCAATAAAAAAGGAATCGTCCGCGTCCACAAATACATAGTAATCCGCGCCGATGGTACGCATCCCTTCCAGATACGTTCCTGCCTTGCGGGTATTGCGTCCCAGTTCCCTGGTTTGAAGCAGCGGACTCAGATTCTGATTAATCCGGTTCACGGACAGGTCTGTCGCTGCCTCCAGCGCTTTGATCAAGGCATTCGTCCCATCGTGACTGCCATCATCAATGAGATAAATGGAGCCCTCTACAATATGGCTGCGGATAAAGGCTTGCAGCCGTTCAGCAAACTTCTTGACATGCACAAAACGCTGCTCCTCGTTATACACAGACAAGATAAAAGCAATATGCCGACTTTTGGCTGAATACTCGGGATAGAGCAAGCTTTGAATTTCGGAAAGCAATTCTTCGTTGTCATGGGCTTGCCAAAACAGCAGGCGCAAACGGCCTATTCCGGTAATCTGCACCATATGCTGATCACTGAACGGATGCGATACATCCGTCACCAGCAACAGCGGCATCTGCGGAAATCGGCTACGAATCTGATTGGCTACCCATACAGCCTGTCCAGGCTCCCTGTAATCAATCAGGCAGCAGCATGCGTCTTCATAGACTGAAGTAGCCTCCTGATCCTCACACTGTATATACTCGTAAAAATAAATCACGTTGGGATAATCAATAGCCCTGTGGTTATCGCTAAAAATGGCTATAGGTCCCTGCACACAAACATCTCCTTTCCCTCCGGGTAGTTCTATTTTGTTGAAAAGGATTTAAAAATGTTCGCTTATAGGGATTAAACATAGCTGCAAATCCTTCATATTTTTTTAATAAAATAGCTCACACATCTTGATATATATGGATAATGTCGAAATGAGACTGATATTTCACATTTATCAGAAAACAAGTATTTAGACCTACTTTTCCCTGTAAAAATAAGTGTAAAAAGACCTTGTACCCCATTCTCATATATAGTTCTTTTTGATCAAAAACAGAATACATTATGGTTATTTTGTCATAGAAAACTAGGCGAATAAATCAGATTCACGCGTCCATACTATGGATAACATGTCATCTTTCATCACAAATGGTCATCAATACGAAGTGAAAGAAGGTTATTTCTATGGAAGCATTTTATGTGAATAAGGACGGGTCATTATCCACCCCGCTACGGGGTAAGGATGTATTAGCCAATCCTCTTTTGAACAAGGGGGTCGCTTTTACCGAAGAGGAACGCAAAGAACTGGGGCTTGAAGGAATTCTTCCGCCAACCATCCTTTCTCTGGAAAAACAGAGCGTTCGGGCGTACCAGCAATTTTTGGCACAACCGACCATGCTGCGCAAAAACGCTTCCCTAAACGACCTTCACAATCGAAATGTCGTGCTGTACTATCGGCTGCTAACCGACCATTTGAGTGAGATGCTGCCTGTAGTCTACACTCCTACGGTTGGGACCGCGATTCAGGAATATAGTCATGAGTATAATCGCCCCGGCGGCGTCTATTTGTCGATTGATAACCCGAACGGCATCGGACAAGCATTCTATAATTCTGGCCTGAGCGGTGAGGATGTAGATCTGATTGTCGTGACGGATTCCGAAAGTATTTTGGGGATTGGTGACTGGGGTGTGGGAGGCATTAATATTGCCATCGGCAAGCTGGCTGTATATACGGCTGCGGCAGGAATACACCCGGGGCGGGTGCTGCCGATTGTGCTGGATGTGGGCACGAACAATGAAAAACTGCTGAATGATCCGCTGTATATCGGAAACCGCCATAAACGGGTTCGCGGAGAGGCTTATAACCAGTTTATTGATACCTTTATCAGCAAAACGTTAGCTCAATTCCCAAAGGCGCTTTTGCATTGGGAAGACGTGGGTAGTGTGAATGCACGCCATATTATCGGAAAATACGGTCAAAGTATTCTCACGTTTAACGATGACATTCAGGGTACGGGAGCCGTAACCTTGGCTGCAATTCTTTCGGCGGTAGGCGTCACCAAGGTTCCGCTGCGTGAGCAACGAATACTGGTCTTCGGCCCGGGAGCAGCGGGAATCGGCAACGCCGACCAAATTCGCGGGGCCATGATCGTGGACGGCCTTGCAGAAAAGGATTCCTTCAAGTCCTTTTGGGCCTTTGATTATCGAGGTCTGCTAACGGACGATATGGAGGATGTATTGGATTATCAGAAGCCGTATGTGCGCAGCAAGGAAGAAGTCAGCTCCTGGACCCGGTCTGATGACGGCAAAATATCGCTGCTGGAGGTCATCCGACAGGTGAAGCCTACGATATTGATCGGAACTTCCGGTGTAGCGAGTGCCTTTACCGAAGAGATGATCAAGGAAATGGCCAAGCATGTGGAGCGTCCCATTATTATGCCGATGTCTAACCCTACGAACCTGGCGGAAGCCGTGCCGGAGGATTTGATTCGATGGACAGATGGCAAGGCCTTAATCGCTACCGGAAGCCCCTTTGAACCTGTTAGCTATAACGGAACGAAATTTGAAATTGGACAGGCGAATAACGCCTTTGTTTTTCCGGGGCTTGGTCTGGGCGCAATTGTGGTCCGAGCAAAAAGAATTACACCCGCCATGTTTACCGCTGCGGCAGACGCTGTTGCCAATGGGGTGGATACCGATCAACCCGGAGGCGCATTGCTTCCCAACATCCGAAAATTACGGGATGTATCGTTTGCCGTTGCTGTTGCAGTAGGAAAAGCTGCGATTCAGGATCAGGTGGCTCAGGCACGCATTTCAGATATCGAGCAAGCCGTTCGGGATGCGATGTGGAAGCCGGAATATGCGAAGGTAAAAGCAGTGGAAAACGTAATACACCACCCGCATTAAGAGGGCTTTCAGGAGGAACAATCCATGAGTGTCGGACATATCTTTTACATTTTGGTGCCTATTTTCTTCGTTATTATTTTAGGGTGGTTGGCAGGCCATTACAAAAGCTTCGATGCCTCTTCCTCGAAAGCCCTAAATTCACTGGTTACCAAATTTGCGCTACCCGCGCATTTATTTATCGGCATTACGACCACCAGCAGGAAATCTCTTATCGAGCAATGGCCTTTCTTGCTGGCTCTGTTCATCGGTATTGTCGGCTTTTATGCCGTCCTCCTGCTGGTGGGTCGGTTTGCGGTGAAGCAATCGGTAAAGGATGCATCCATGTTTGCTTTGAACTCGGCCCAGCCGACGTTTGCCTTTATGGGCATTCCGGTGCTGGGTGCCATCTACGGTTCCTCTGCTGTAGCTATCCCGATTGCGATTACGGGGATTGTAGTCAATGCTGTTCTTGATCCAGCGGCTACCATTATAGCTACCGTCGCCAGCCGGAACTCAGGCAAAGAGCGGAATGGTCACCTCGGAAAGCTTATTGGGGACTCCATTCTCCACGGTTTAAGAGAACCGCTGGCGCTGGTGCCGCTTATTGGTGTTATTTTGACCTTGTTCGGCTTCCACTCCCCGGATTTACTGAACAAATCGTTCAATCAAATCGGGGATATTACATCCGGGGCCGCTTTATTCGCGGTCGGTGTGACCATAGGTGTGCGCAATATCAGTTTCAGCATAACCGCCATTGCCATCGCGCTGTTAAAAACGGTAGTACAACCTCTATTGATGCTACTGCTTGCCTACCTGTGCGGTCTTTCGTCTGCCGATACGGTAAAAGCCGTATTGCTCGTTTCCTTCCCTGGCTCAGCCGTCGCTGCCATGATTGCTACGCGTTTTGAAAGTCTGGAATCGGAAACGGCCTCTGCTTTCGTCATTAGTGCGGTCATTTCTCTTGCTACACTGCCCGTGCTTATTTCACTGCTGGTGTGAATTCATGCGTATAGATAGAGCTGACTTTCTCCAGAAATAGATAAAGATACGTTATTCTTCAATTCCAAGCAATTCGGATACTTGCTTTCTATATCTCGTAGCCTTACGTGTCCCGTGAATGAGTTTGGACAATCTGGAGGCCGGAATATGATATGTAGTACAAAACGTTTTTTGATCCATTCTTTTCTCGATCAGTTTTTGTTTGATCTCCCACCCAAAAGGGGTTACAGCATTTCGTCGATTCAATTTTATTACCTCCAAGCCTGGTTTTTGAAATCATAGTATGATACAACACGTAATACACCCATTAACTTAATGCTCTGATTTGCCCGTTTGGTAATGATTCAGCAGATCATCCAGCTTCTTGGATTGTTCAATCACTTTGGGATGTGTTAAAAATCCGTACTTTTTCTGAACTTGATACAGTTTCCTCATGGCTCTCTCGACACGAAGTAAAGTCACACCTTGATTCATCAGCATGACCTCCTCCTATATGTCATATTTTATAATAAAAAGACTTTTTTGGATTTATGAATGATGATCCCAGCAAAAAAAGAGCAGTTCCAAAAGTTCGCATAAACTGGGAAGTCCCCAAGTTTTACGCAAAGGAACCTCCGTCTCCACTACTAAAGTGGGGACAGAGGTTCCTTTGGTTTGGATAACAACCCTTTTACAGTTTGATCTCTTTTCATAAATAATGAGAAAAAATCCCTTGATTTTTAATGCAATCAAGGGATAGACCGATTCATTTCTCTCGTTTTGACAATGCAAAATTGATTATCTCTCCAGTTACAGTTCCAGTCAAAATAATATAAAACATCATAGCATGAAACTTATACCCCAGTGCATAAAATATTCCCAAACCTATTGCATAGCCTAGCAAAATACTAGCATAACGTTTTAAAAATTTGTTCATGGAGTACATCCGATAGGGTATGGTTGCGAACTAAAGAACTTTGCAGAGTCAGTCGTACCAGTTACTTTGTTTCGTGATGCATCTTGATAGAACACCGTATGATTAGCGTAAGGGATAGCTTCACACTTTCTAGGATACGAATATTGATAAATAGTGTAATAAGATACGGTATTCAAACTTGCTCCAACGCCTATAATTGCAAGAATCGTTGATACAGGTGCTTTAGTAATAGTTGCTATTGCCGCTGCTGCATAAGTTATTCCTACGTTCACCCAATCATAGGAGTAATCAAACTTGCCTACAAAGGTTCCACCTGAAGGAACAGCATTTAACGAAAAATCAGAACGGCTCTCTTTAACATTAAAGTTCTCCTGTTTTACACCGTCAATCAGCAAAGTTTGATCTTGTGGGAAATACTCAATTTTAGTTGTTTTTCCATTCTCAACAACAGTCGTTATTCTATGATTGCCATCATTAAAGTTTGTTGTTACAGTGGCCTCTCCACGATCAGTCTGAATAACTTCTATTTGAACTAGGTTTACCTCTGGCTTAGTGACTTGTTCAGCATTACTCACCGAAGGTAAAACAGTCGCGCAGAGTAATACTGATGCCAATAAAGGAACGAACACTTTCTTGAAAATTTTCATAATAATTCTTCTCCTATACAAATATTTCAAACAGTTAAAAATATTACACTTTGTATAGTGAGAAGTAAGGGGAATTTTGTCGAACATTAAATCAATTAAAAAAGTCAACCTCATTTTAGAAAAAGTATTTAATTAACAATAAATTAAACTTACGTTCTGTTCGGATACTCTTCCAGCTTATGACCTACCCAACTACCAGCTCCTCAGTTATCACTAGGGGTTATGTAGCGAATCTACTTACTTCCTTAAGATAAGATGGTTATGATTGATTTAGGCACAGATAGAACTATTGATTCATATAAGCTTAAAAGTGATTCAAAGAATATGAGAATAAGCTTTTATAATCGGGGTGTAGGTTATGAAGGTGCATTTGCAACGAATGTAGGGGATGGAGATCTCAAAACGCTTCCTGATGAAAAAAAGTTTATAATGTAATCGAACCAACATAACTAACTGGTGAGCGCGCTGTTCTGACTGTAACAATGGACAATGGATTTGATAATTCCTTTAATTACTGTGATTAACAACGACGAATAATGGAGGAAGAATGAAAAGAAAGTGGTATTTAAGACCAATGGTCATAATTTTAATGATCATTATAACCCCGCCGATAGGCTATTTGAATGTATTCTTCAATAGGAAGAAATTTGAACCCAATGAACGATTAGGCTATCTGGCAATAACTACAGTATTTGCTGCCCTATGGTTAACTAAATTTCTACCGCATTCATGGCGAATTCTCGCTATAATAGTTGTTGCACTTATCGGGATATTCATATTCAGAAAAAAGTAAATAATAAAATAAATCCCCGTTACCTTAATTGGTTGGCGGGGATTTTTTTGTTCCTATCCGTTTAAGAACCTCCAATTTGCACTTGAGGCTGAATTTTTTGATTATCGCTATGCGATAGAACAGGCATAGCTAAGATAAACAAAAAGCTAGTTGTGATGACCAGTAGAACTACTTTTTTCAACATTGCTTACCCACACCTTTTCAATAAGATTGAAATACTCCGCTTTGGTTTCAGGAACCGCATGGACTTGGAAACGAACAAACAATCCCATACAATTTATAAAATATGTCTCATTATTTAGTATATTCGCTTTTATCGATGCATTCTTCAAATGTTTAAAGCCATTACTGTACATCCCTTGGTTTAAATAATAGTGAGCCAGTTCGTAGCCAAACCACGCGAAATAATCTGGCATCACTTGCTGAGAATACATATCATTAGATGCTGGCAATAGATCAAAAGAATCAATTTCCAATTTGAACCGCTGGAGTATATCATCTACATTCAGTTGATATCGATTAGCCGCTATCATAACGTTTAACAGCTTTGAGAGTTTTTCATTTTCGGCTGTGACTGAAGCTGCTGCAATATACTCAACATAATCCAGAAGCACACTTATATCTCCAGACAGGAGTTTATTTACATAGGTATTACCTTCTGCCCAATGTTGATACAGTTTGATCCAATGCAGGGTATCCTCGTCCGTCTCTTTGACCCAATCTAAATTAGCGTAGGCGTATGTATAATCTAGAGCTTGTTGATAATCGCCTTGGGCTTCACAAACACCTGCACACAACAAATCGGCATAGGTGATGTACACAAACATGGGACGACTCAGCCTTCTATCAGGCTCCACGCGCTTTTGCTTCTTCTGCTGATGTTTCAAAGTATATTGGATTTCCGCTTTATCTCTCATTTTTCTAGCCGTTTCATCCAGCTTGTCCCATTCACGCAATGAACGATACACATTCGCCAAATCTTTCAACGCATCAAGCTGGTCTATTTCATCCAGACGTTCGACAAAGGGCTCAAATAGCGTAGCTGCCCTGAGATTTCGGTTTTGATCGTCTCCAACCTGAATCGTAAACATACGATACTGACAGATGGCCAAGCGTTCAGAATGCTGGTACTTCTCTCCTTCCGCAACCCCCTCATAGAGCAACAACGCAGCAGCATGTCGACCTTGTGCGAATAATATTTCCGCTGTATCAAATAGCTTCGGGGAATATAGCAGCTTGTCCATGATATGACCAACTACACGCTGAATCGCTTCCAGCTTATCCAGCTCAGCACAGCGATACAATACTGGCTCAATTCGCCGCCAATCCGGGGAACGTTCGATAATGTAATGATCTATGTATCGTTCGTAAAAAGAGCCTTCTGGTAATCCCATAGCCAGCGTCATTCGATCAAGCTGATGTATAGCAACAGGACGATGCTTAAGAATCCAAATTTTATAAACTTATCTCATATAATTGTCCAAATATTGGCATGTGTCAATATGCTTTTTCTCTATATTCGCATATCAACTCAAAGCTCTTTCCCAAAATCAGGTGGTCGCTCTCTCCACTAATCTAAACTCCAAATGATGCAGCGCTTCCTCTAGTCCTTCAAGGGTGTTGCGAATCATGATGAACGCGTTCTCAGCCTGTTTATCAATCGGGTAATGAATCGTTGTTAAATCAAGCAAATGCGAAATTTCTGTGTTATCAAAGCCGACCACCGCAAATTGATCCGGCACAGAAACGTCGAGCCTGCGTGCTTCGGTCAGCAGCCCTGCTGCCAAATAATCTGTAGAACAAGCAAACGCATCCGGCTTGTTAGGTTGTTCTACCCACCAGTGAGCGATTTGTTCACCCTCTGCTATTGAATTTAAACCATAAAAATGCGGGAAGGCCTCAGCGTCCAGATCATATTTTTCACAAAAATCATGATAGGCCCGAATGCGTTCCTTCGTATTAAGTCCCCGCATATTGCCATACACGTTTACAATTTTCCGGTATCCTCGGGAATACAAATGCTCCAGCGCCAGCGTATAGCCCTGATACTGATCCATGAATACAGACGGGATTGCCTCTATGGTCACACGCTGCCATGTCACAATCGGACCGTATTTTGTATAATGCTCGATCACACTCCACTCATTGACGCGAATCATACAAACCAAGGCATCCAACTGCTTTCTCCGCAACATTTCCAGTGCTTCAAGCTCCCGCTCCTTATCCCCATTCGTAATAAAAAGCGCTATATTAAAACCATGCTCCTGAGCATACATCGTAAAACCACGCACAAATAAATTTAATGAATCATTAAATGAAACTGAAACAATTCCAATGAGCTTTGTCATGCCTGTTTTTAAAGAAATCGCATTCAAATTAGGAACGTAATCCAGTCGGTTTATGACCTCCTGCACACGCTGTCTTGTCGGTTCACTCACATACGGGTGGTTATTAATGACACGGGACACCGTTGCCGAGGATACACCCGCAAGCTTTGCAATCTCATGAATATTCGCCATAGTCCTCACCTCGTTCTTTCTATTTTAGCATGTTCGTGTCCCTCGTCCTATAATGTCATCCTTTCAAAATAAGTTTTTTAAAAGCTCTTGACCTGTAATGCATTACAGAGATTACAGTGAAACAGAAGCTTGAGAAAGCGGTTTAAAAAAATGTACTCAGGAGGCAACAATCATGAAAAAAGGCTTAAAGATAGCAACCATCGGTGGCGGCTCCAGCTATACTCCGGAATTAGTAGAAGGCTTCATCAAACGTTATGCAGAACTTCCCATTCGGGAATTGTGGCTGGTAGACATTGAGGCAGGACGCGAAAAGCTGGAAATCGTAGGGGCCATGGCCAAACGAATGGTGAAAGCGGCAGGCATTGATTGTGAAGTACATTTGACGTTGGATCGTCGTGAAGCCTTGAAGGATGCCGATTTTGTAACAACACAGTTTCGGGTAGGCTTGCTCGAAGCCCGGATTAAGGATGAAAGTATTCCGTTAAAACACGGTATGATCGGTCAGGAAACCAACGGTGCCGGAGGAATGTTCAAGGCCTTCCGTACCATTCCTGTCATCCTCAGTATCGTCGAGGATATGAAAGAGCTGTGTCCGAATGCGTGGTTGATTAATTTCACCAACCCTGCGGGTATGGTCACCGAAGCCGTGCTTCGCTATGGTCAATGGGACAAAGTCATCGGATTATGTAATGTCCCCATCGGAGCGATCAAAAGTGCATCAGCGGTGCTGGACAAACCGGAAGAAGAGCTGTTCTTTAAATTTGCAGGGATTAACCATCTTCACTGGCATAAAGTTTATGACAAAACCGGGGCCGAATTAACGGAGCAGGTGATTGAAGGGCTGTACGCACCCGGCGCAAAACCGGAAAAGGTCGTTGAAAATATTAGAAACATGCGTTTCCTGTATGATCAGGTTCGTCAATTGAAAATGCTGCCGTGTCCATACCATCGGTATTACTACATGACAGACAACATGCTGAAGGAAGAATTAGAGGAAGCCAAAACCGAAGGAACTCGGGGTCAAGTCGTCAAGCGTCTCGAAGAAAGCCTGTTTGAACTGTATAAAGATCCGAATCTGGATTACAAACCCGAGGAATTATCCAAACGTGGCGGTGCCCATTATAGTGATGCAGCCTGTGAAATTATTAATTCCATCTATAACAACAAAGGCACGCTGATGGTGGTTAGCACACGTAACAATGGTGCAATTGATGATGTTCCTTATGACAGCGCGATTGAAATTACCAGTGTAATCCGTGCGCATGGTGCTGAACCTGTAAACTTTGGCAAATTCCCGCCTGCACAGCGCGGCTTGCTGCAAGTGATGAAGGCGATGGAAGAATTGACGATTGAAGCGGCGGTTACTGGTGACTACGCAACAGCGCTGCAAGCCTTCACCCTGAATCCGCTTGTACCAAGCGGTGACATCGCCCAAACGGTGCTGGATGAGCTGCTGGAAGCGCATAAAGAGCATTTGCCACAATTTTTTGCGCATAAGGCGAAGGCGACAGTGTAAATTTATAAAGTAGTTTGTTCATGCTGGATGTATGACAGAACGGTCGTCTCCCTCAGCCTCGGATGGGATCACGACCGTTTTTTCATTGCACATCCACGTAGATTGTAGATGAACCTGCTACTATACGTCGTAAGAGGAATATTCTCCCAACGATTGAGGCTGCGAAATTTATGCTAGCACTGCTTGTGCTCCGACACTCCCCAAGGAGTTCTCATCCCACTACAACACAAAAAAAGCTCCTGCACAGGAGCTTTGAACTTCTAGCTATACGTCCCAGGAGGGATTCGAACCCCCGACCGACGGCTTAGAAGGCCGTTGCTCTATCCAGCTGAGCTACTGGGACAAAATGTATTTCGTAAAACCTTATGTATTCAGCGCATTGATTATTATATCACATCCATGTTCACTGTCACAAGCATTTTTTTCATTCGTACAGTAAACAGCCTGCAAAAGGAATCATTTGGACGCTGTCAGGGTATTATGTACAAAAGGGCCATGCTACGAAGGAGGTGTATGTCCGTGAGAGGTCTATTGTCATCACTTTGTTATTTCAGTATTTTTTTCGCCCCATTTCTGTTGCCTGTCATTGTATGGATTGCGGTACGGGACGAGTATGTTCGGGAACATGCAAAAAAGGCCATTTTATCGCACATTTTCCCCATGATCGCGGCGATTCCGCTATTTTATTTTATTGCAACGGCGAATCATGCAGGCTCTGTAATCGGGTTTGTGCTGCTATTCGCTGTGGTCTATCTCGGGGTATTTGTCTACAACATCTACAAAGGAATTATGACGCTCCGTGAAGCCGCATAAATCTAAAGAAGAAGCCTCCTGCATCCCGCGAGTTAAACGGGATACGGAGGCTTCTTTAAAAATTTTTAATGGACAAATTTATTTATTACCGAAGCGTCTAGGACTTTTTGGCACTTCATGCCTTACGTTTTTCTCAAGCACTTCTTCCGCAAATTCATTGTTATGAATATAACTGCTGCCCTTGTTCTTCTTGTATTTCGCTTTGCCGTCTATGATTTCCCCCTCCTTTCACGCGGATTCCGCGATGGTGCTGGAGCCCAAATCAACAAAAGCCGAGGCATGGCGCATCCTATTCTCATACGCCGAACTCCTTGGCAAATTCCGTGCTAAGCTGCCCATAGGAAAGCAGCTCCCTTTTAAACTTTTCCCGTTCTTCCCCAGCCGTAATGTGAGTGGAGTCGGTAAAAGCCTTATCCGTCACTTCCTCAAACGCGGAATGCAGGTTATTGTCGTACCAATCCAGCGCTAGATCGGCATCATTACGAATGATGCGTATCATGTCATAGCCTGCCTGACTGTCCTGCTGATTGGTGGCGGTAATGTAGACCAGCAGTTCCGGGTCATCTGCTGCACCAGGCCGCACCTCTACCTCTGCGCAGCGCACGCCGTCAAGCTCGGTGAAGCGGCGTATTTTAGCATCCTTGATGTAGTACATTGCCTTCCTCCTTCCTTGCGAATACACGGGTCGCCCCATTTGTAGTTTTCGGAACGGACAGACATTTTATGCTCCTTTTCGGCATATATACTGATGAACTGGGGATTTAGTTTGGTTTCATCCCAACACTGGATGAACACGACAAAGAGAGGATGAACATACATGTGCGGAATTACTGGTTTCATACAGTGGAACGGGGACTTAATGCATCAATCGGAGCTGCTGCTTAATATGACACAAACGCTCTCCGATCGTGGACCGGATGCTGCTGGCACCTGGATATCCAACCCGTGTGCCTTCGGACACAGAAGACTGAGCGTCATGGACCCGGACAACGGCGCCCAACCCATGATCCGCCAGCTTGAGGATATCACTTATACGATTGTATATAACGGGGAAATATATAACGCGCCTGAGCTGAAAAAAGAGCTGCAACAGCGAGGGCATATTTTCCGTACACAATGCGACACAGAGGTATTGCTTGAAGCCTACATGGAGTGGGGCCCTGATTGTGTGGATCGGCTGAACGGCATATTTGCCTTTGCGGTCTGGGACAGTGAGCGGGAGCAGGTATTTCTCGCACGGGATCGGCTAGGCGTAAAGCCGTTATTTTACAGCCAAGTCGGAGACGTATTCGTATTTGGCTCCGAGCCCAAAGCGCTGCTCCAGCATCCTGCGGTAGAAGCCGCAGTCGACGCCGAGGGATTGGCCGAAATTTTCATCATCGGACCTGCACGCACCCCCGGACACGGCGTCTATTCGTCCATGAAGGAGCTGCGCCCCGGACATACGCTAACGTACAGCCGAGACGGTGTGCGCATTCAAGCCTACTGGAAGCTGGAAAGCTTTGCGCATGAGGATAACACCGAAGAAACTGCACTCAAGGTGCGCGAGCTGCTGCTGGATACGGTGGAGCGGCAGTTGATTTCAGACGTTCCGGTATGCACCCTGCTGTCGGGTGGTCTGGATTCAAGTGCGCTGTCTGCGCTGGCTGTCGAGTATTACAAGCGTACCGGGCAGGGACAAGTTCATACGTATTCGGTCGATTATGTGGATAACGACAAGCATTTTAAAGCCCATGCGTTCCAGCCCGGAGCCGATGCCCCATGGATTCAGCGGATGGTCGATGAGCTAGGCACGAACCATCACTGGATCGAATTCGATACGCCCGAGGTCGTAGCAGCGCTGAACAACTCCACGCTAACGCGGGATTTGCCCGGTATGGCGGATGTGGATTCGTCGCTGTATCTCTTTTGCAGGGAAATTAAAAAGGGGGCTACCGTCGCTATTTCCGGCGAAGCAGCCGATGAAGTGTTTGGCGGATATCCGTGGTTCCATCGTGAGGAAATGCTCAATTCGGGTACATTCCCGTGGTCAGTTGCTCCCGACATGAGAGCCAGTCTGCTGTCTCCCGAGGTGCGGGACTGGATCAAGCCCTTGGAATATTTGAACGACCGCTACTCGGAAGCGGTAGGAGAAGTGCCGAAGCTGCCGGGGGAAACAGATAAAGCCGCGCAAATGCGCGTCATGTCCTATTTGAACATCACCCGCTTTATGCCTACTCTGCTGGACCGTAAGGATCGGATGAGTATGGGGGCTGGACTGGAAGTACGGGTGCCATATTGCGATCATCGGCTGGTACAGTATGTATGGAACATTCCGTGGAGCATTAAAATGACGGGCGGACGTGAAAAAGGTATTTTGCGCAAAGCGCTGGAGGGCGTATTGCCGGATGATGTGCTGTATCGCAAGAAAAGCCCCTATCCCAAAACGCATAATCCTTCCTATCTTGCTGCTGTGAAAAAGCAGGCGCTGGATCTATTGGATGATTCCTCCTCCCCGCTGCTCAAGCTGATTGATGCCCAAAAAGTACGGGATATCGCGGCCTCGCCGGAGGCATCCAGCAATCTGCCCTGGTTCGGTCAATTGATGTCAGGGCCTCAATTGTTTGCGTATTTGACTCAAGTGGATAACTGGCTGCGCACTTACAAGGTAGCGATTCGGTAAGGATAAGGCAAAAGCTAAAGTAGCAGGCTTCGAGGCAAAGAACGGCGGTGTTTTCTCGTCGTATATGGGAAATAAAGACGGGAAATAGTGAATGTCAAAAAGGCTATCCGCAGCTCATGACTGGCGGATAGCCTCTTGATCGTTATGTGTCTGGCCTGTTACTTATATCAAACTATGCCTGCGGATTCCCCAGCTTTTTCGCCAAGTCACGCAATGCTACGCCTCGGTGGCTAATGGCTTGCTTTTGTTCCAGCGTCAGCTCGGCCATCGTCTTTTCAAACTCCGGCAAATAAAACAACGGATCATAGCCAAATCCCCCGCTGCCTGCAGTTTCCGTTGTAATCCAGCCCTCCACCGAGCCAGTCGATTCCAAGGTCTCCCCTGTCTGCGGATTATACAGAATCAAGGTGCAGACAAATTGAGCCGGGCTTAGCAAAGGCTGTCCGGTATCATCACCAAGCTGCTTCGATTCCAGAACGTCAAGCAGCTTGATATTGTTTTCGTGATCGCTGGCACCTTCTCCGGCATAACGGGCCGAGTATACGCCCGGCGCACCGTCCAGCAAATCCACGCACAGGCCGGAATCATCAGCCAGCACAGGCAATCCGAGCACATCTCCGACCGCTTTGGCCTTTTTCAAGGCATTCTCGGCAAAGGTTTTACCATCCTCAACGACATCAGGAATGTCGGGGTAATCGTACATGCTTTTGACCTCCTTGCCAAACGGAGCAAAGGCATGTGCGAATTCACGCACTTTTCCCTTATTCTTCGTAGCGACAATAACAACCGGACCCTCCAGCAACATCAGACCCCAGCCCCCGCACGTCCTGCTCCGATCTTGTCTGCAATCGGTCCGAGCACCTCTTTTTGGCGCTCGATCATTTGCAGAATTCCTTGTTCACCCAAGCTGAGCAGTTGATCCAGCTCCTGACGGTCGAACGGACTTTCTTCACCCGTACCTTGCAGCTCAACATACTTGCCGCCGCCCGTCATCACGAGGTTCATGTCTACTTTGGCCTTGGAATCCTCTTCATAGTTCAGGTCGAGCAGCGCTTTGCCGCCAACAACCCCCACGCTGACGGATGCCAAAAAATCGGTAATTGGAAAAACAGGCAGCT
The DNA here is from genome assembly GCF_038592985.1 of Paenibacillus sp. FSL R10-2782. Lineage (NCBI taxonomy): Bacteria > Bacillati > Bacillota > Bacilli > Caryophanales > Paenibacillaceae > Paenibacillus > Paenibacillus sp. FSL R10-2782. The sequence continues at coordinate 4,170,402 of NZ_CP151951.1, forward strand.
TGTGCTGTAGCGCAATTTTATTCACAGCAATCGCCAGCGCTACGAAGGAACCGGTAATTGAAGTCGTGCGTGTGCCGCCATCCGCCTGAATCACGTCACAGTCCAGCGTAATCGTACGCTCACCCAGCGCCTGCAAATTTACAACCGAACGCAGCGCTCTTCCGATCAGACGTTGAATCTCCATTGTCCGGCCTGTCAGCTTTCCACGTGCAGCCTCGCGCTGATTACGCGTATGAGTCGCCCTCGGAAGCATGGAATACTCTGCCGTTACCCAGCCCTTTCCTTGTCCCTTCATAAAGGGTGGAACGCGTTCTTCCACGGTAGCCGTACAGATGACTTTCGTCTCGCCAACCTCTATAAAAACAGAGCCCTCCGCATACTTATTTACTCCTGCTGTCAATTTCATCGGGCGCAGCTCATCACCGTTTCGTCCGTTAGATCTACTCATGCTTTTTCCTCCTACGTCGTATGCAACCTGTTCTTATACGTTTATTTTACCAAAGTGTGCAGGCAAAAGCACCCCAAGGACGATTCGTCGCCCTTAAAGAGGAATTTCGTTAATGTGCTGGGGCTTGGCTACAGGCTCTCCATAATTCTGATTATTTTGTCCAATCACGCTTTTTTCACCGTTCAGCTCAATCCGGATTTTGGTTTTAACCGCATCCTCTGAATTGTCTGCCGCCGTCAGTACGACCGATTCCAGAAACTCGGCAGGCACCGCTTCTCCCTTGGCAAACATATCATCCGAGAGCGATACCGTAATCACGTTATCCTTGGAGCGTTCCACAGATTTCAGAGCCGTCTCCCCTGTCATGACTTCCTGTAGTCCATCCTGGGTCTGCGGCCCCTGGATCAACTGATGCAGCGCGGACTGAACACGATCTTTTTCCGGGGTGACCAGCCGTGTTACCGGCACATAATATTGAACTCCAGCGGGAGATGAAGATGAAAAATATACCGTAACCGGACTGGAATCCAGCGGCGTAACGCCATGACCTACCTCCAGATTAATGCCTACTGCACGGGTCAGGGGATGATCCAGCGGTGTGCCGCCAACAGGCATTTCGTTCAGCTTTTTGCCATCCACCCAGATTTGTACGCTTTGAATATCGGGACGGTCAGTCAGGGTCCAGGTCAAGCTCTCCATTAATTTGCGTTCTTCCTGTGCCTTGTAGCTGCCGAACGATTTGTTGAATTCGACGACTGCCAGCTTGTTCTTCTTGTCCACCGTCACACTCTTCACTTCTGTACCTTGGGGCAGCACGCCCTTGAAACCCTCCGGCAATAATCCGGCATACGGACCGCCCTCCACCAGCGTTTCCAGCGCCGACTTGGCATCCGCCTGCACATCACCTGTAGCAATCGGTAAGGATACCGGGGCCAGCAAACCGTTATGATCCTGTAAAAATACAGCTCTCAGTTGTCCAGTGCTGACGGGGGCTTTTCCGGTCACCGCTTTGATCATAGACTGCTCCGTCGTGGATGGCGGGGGATCAATAGACGCCGATTCATTGCCAAAAAGGCTACAGCCTGACAACAACAACGGCAGGGTCAGCAGCCCTACTACGGACGTCACGCGCAATGGATGTTTTATGTTCATAAATGAAGTTCCTCCCTAACAATTTTGTACAGATTGTACTAATATGTATACGAGCCTCGCGTAAAAAATAACTACTTTTTCATCCGATTGGACACACTGGTCATAATTGCAGTAACAATCAGGAACGATACGAGGAGGGGAACTTCAACTTTATGGACAAGAAAAAAGTGCCTTATAGCCTGAATAGTAAAAAGGTAGCCGATGCCACCCGCGAATGGCTGCACAAGCGTGGTGTAAACATTACGGAAATCGCAGAGCTGGTCATGCTTTTGCAAAAAAAATATTACCCGAATTTAACGATGGAGGAATGTATTGAGAATGTGGAAAAGGTACTGATGAAACGCGAAGTCCAAAATGCGGTGCTTACGGGCATCCAACTGGATATCCTTGCCGAGCAAGGCGCTCTCCTTCCCCCATTGCAGGATATGATCGAAAATGATGAAGGGCTGTACGGAGTGGATGAAATCTTGGCCTTTTCCATTGTAAATGTATACGGCAGCATTGGATTTACGAATTACGGTTATGTGGACAAGCTTAAACCGGGCGTGCTGGAACGACTGAACGATAAAAGCCTGGGACCGATCCATACGTTTCTGGACGATATTGTCGGGGCCATCGCTGCTTCGGCCAGCAGTCGTATCGCGCATCGCAAGCAGGCAGAACGCGAGCAGGAGCTTGGGGAGGAAAGCGCCCCGAATACAACCCGTTAAATAATAACTCGCTAAATAACGACGGTTAGAATACAACAGATATATGCAGGGTGAGAGGAGAACAAGACATGGCTGGAGTAGCGTCTGTGCGCTTGACCTGTATATAAGCAAAAATGCCGGGTCTGATCTTCAAATGAGAAGCGATCAGACCCGGCGCATGGGGAAAACTAACGTAATGGTTACAATCTGATTTATTTTTGTGGGCGCAGTGCACGTTCTACAATTCCCAGCGTGGATTGACGAGAGAAGAACCGGGACACCTGAGCTACCCAATAGTTTTGACGACCGGAAATGATGTGACTACGCCCCTTTTCAAATGCTCTCAGCGCGTTCTTCACAACGGTTTGGGGAGTTTCCCTAACTCCAATTGACGCTTCACTTGCGCCAACAATATCAAAAAACGGCGTTTCTGTTGAGCCTGGACAAAGCGCCAGAACTTTAAGCCCCCGTTTCCGATTTTCTGCCCATAGCGCTTCAGTAAAAGAAAGCACAAATGCTTTGGTTGCTCCATACACCGCCATATACGGATCGGGCTGAAATGCGGCTGTGGAAGCCACATTGATTAATCCGCCATCCCGGTTACGCAATAAATCAGGCATAAATGCATGGGTGATATCGACTAAAGCAGCCACATTGAGCATGACTTCCTCATGCTGCCGTTCTCCTGAAACCTGCTCGAAGTATCCATAGGTGGCAAAGCCGGCATTGTTAATCAAGAGATCCACCTTTAGTTGATGTTTTTGAACCTCCTGATGTAATGTTTGCGGCGCTCCTGTCGCGGAAAGATCAAGTGCGATGACTGTTGTCTTTACATTGTATTTAGCAGAGAGCTCCTCAGCCAACGCCTTCAACTTCGTTTCATTACGTGCCACCAAAATGAGATTGCATTTTTGAGCTGCCAGCGAATAGGCAAAGGCTTCCCCAATACCGGATGATGCACCTGTGATCAGAGCTGTTTTGTTTGCGTACATAAACATGATTATTAACCTCCGTAGTATCATTGTTTTATATAAGAAACATTGTTACCATTGCTACAAAATGAGCTGAAGTCATCCACTATGACGACCTCAGTACACTTCATATTTTAAGATTGGGATGAGGGTGTTTTAAATGCTGGGAGCGTATTCTTTAGTGTAAATGCATACACCTCTTGAGCCATGTCTATATCTGAAAAATGACCAGCAAACTGAAGATGTATGACTCCGTGTAAAGCAGACCAAAACATCCGGACAACCAGCAGCGGATCATGTTCTTCCAGTTCACCCTGCTCCATACCGTGTATGATGGTTTGCAGGATTTGAGACAGGGCCGTTGTCGTGCCCTCCAGACTCTGTTCATCCGGCTTAAAATCAGATAAAGCCCCACCAAACATCATTTTGTAATAGGCCGAATGAAGCTGCGCAAATTGCCAATACGCCCAGCTTAGAGCTTCCAGATCAGCGAGTACGTTATCGGTCTTCGGAACTTGTTGAAAGGTTTCGGCCAATAGCCGACATCCATCCAGATACATCTCATTGGCGAGACCATCCTTGCTGCCGAAAATACTATAAATAATTTTGGTGGAGCAGCTTAATTTCTGGGCAACTCGTCGTACAGTCACAGCCTCTGGCCCTTCTTCCGCAAGAAGGATACATGCCGCATCAATGACATTTTTACGAAGCAATTGCTGCTGCTGTAGCTTCACTTCCGAATAGGTTTTATAGGGATGCGATGGCTCGGACATTTTTTAATGCACTTCCTTACTATTTTTAACATAGAGTTTGAACATGGTCTTTCCGGAAACGTTGTTACCAACAAGAATCATAGTATTCTAAATCTGATTTTTTGTCAAATCCTAAAATCGCTACAGCATCAATAGGCAATGCCTACCCGTGTGTGTAGAAAGTCAGTGCTACTCAACTGACGATAGGTAAAATCGGCCGTGTCAGCGGTGGAAATTTGTGTGCCCCCCTCGGGCAGCAGATCCTTTTCCACGCGATATATGCCCGTCCGCGCTCCGTCCGGCAGATAGGTTGGGCAGACTATCGTCCAGTCCAGCGCTGAATCGCGCAGCAGTTCGTACACCCAGCGGTGTTCCTCAGCCGCACGGGTGCTGCGCCGCCGGGTCTCGGAGGATTCATACCGATACAAGCATGGCTCCGTCCGACTCTGCAAAATCCCTGCCGTCCCTACTGTAATGAGCCGGGAAACGGACTGCTCCTGCATAAGCCGGATCAGCAAACGCATATTCACGGATAAGGTCGTGGTTCCGTCCGTATTCAGCGCGCTGATGACTGCTGTCGTCCTGCCCTCCAGCGCTTGTGCTACATCCTCAGCATGGGTCGCATCTCCTTCTACGATCTGAAGCTGCGTTCCATATCTTAATTTGTATGCCTCCAGCTTGTCCGATGAACGAACAAGGGCTGTAACGGTATGACCGTCTGCCAACGCGTATTCCAGGATAAAACGCCCCACGCGACCGGTAGCCCCCAGCAGCAATAAATTCATATCAGCCTCTTTCCCGGCTTGGATGCCGTTGGTCCTTCTGTTAACTTTCCGCAATTATTTCCCGCAAAGTGGATAGAAACGCGCGGTATGGTTCGTCTCGCTCATCGAGGCCCGACCACGTCGCTCCAGTTCCACCAGATGGGCCAGTGTTTCAGACATGGCAAACCGCAACTGGTGAATACCCAGCTTGTCACTGAATACAGCGATACACAGCTCATAGGCTGTACTGCCCTCTGGCTGGATCAACTCATGGAACTTGTCCAGCCGTTCTTCATGATGCTCCAGCAGCGCCTGCGTCCGTTCACGAAAGTACCCAAACGGATTACGATGCCCCGGATATGCCCACGCTACCTCCAGCTCGCCAAGACGCTGCAAGCCGTCTAAAAAAGACTGCAAGGGCTGGGCATCGCTCCCTGGCAACAGACTGATATTAGGCGAAATCCTCGGTAAAACCGCGTCACCGCACAAAATAACGCCGCTATCCGGCTCATACAAAGAGACATGTCCAGGCGCATGCCCCCCTGTCTCAATGGGCAGCCAGCTACGTCCACCCCATTCCAGACGGGCAGCCTGCCCGACAGGAATAACAGTGATGTCAGGCTGTGGATTCACTTGCAGATGAGCCTGCTGCATGTGCAGCTCCAAGGCCGCTACCTGCTCCACAGGAAAGCCGTGACGGACAAAAAAGCTTGGCAGCCTCTGCTCCATCGGCATAGAGATATCCGCTTGTAAATCTGGGCGACCCCACATCATCATCGCTTCCTTATGGCTCCGCGCTGACATATGTACACGAGCCTGACCTTGCTGCTGCATCCAGCCCGCCAAGCCGTAATGATCCGGGTGATGATGAGTCACGACAATGTCCGAGATATCACCGAAGGACATCCCCAGCTCCTGGAAGACATGCTCCCATTCCTCCTCCGTATCCGTACTGCGCGGGCCGGGGTCTACGATCGTAAATCCGTCCTGTCCCTTCAGCACATAGCTGTTCACCCACCGCAGCGGAAAGGACATGGATATTTTGACCTGAAAGCCTCCATCTATTCGTTCACACGGCGTCAGCTCCGGCATCCTCATGGCTTCCCATCCGCCTTTCCGTATTAAGCACGCACGCCGACAAAAATCATTCGGGGCGATGCATTTTCGATATATTTATCTTCATTATAGCTTCCATGTACCTGCTCTACAGACAGTCCGGCTTCCTCCAGCAAAGCACGAAATTTTTCATACGGGTACAGCTTGACACGTTCATGATACACGCGTGCAGGCTCTTCATCCGCTAATCCTATTGAACGAATGGCGATCTGTTTTTTTACAAATCCGTCCTCGATAACCCGATGCTCCTCAATCTGATTTCCTTCATCCTCCCGTGATGAATGCGGCACCAGATGAGCAGCTACGTACGCAGGATTCAAATAATCTATAATAAAACGTCCGCTCGGCTTCAACAGCCGATAAATTTCTTTTAATACTTTAAGCTGCTCCGTGTCCTCCTCAAAGTAACCGAAGGAAGTAAACAAATTCACCACCGCATCAAAGCTTTCCTCCAGCGGCACCTCTCTCATATCGCCCTGATGCCAGCTTACCCGTCCTTCGGGATCGGAAGCATGTGCCTCACGCAGCAGCACACCGGACAAATCCACGCCCGTTACCTTATAGCCGGCATCGGCGAGCGCAAGCGAATGACGTCCCATGCCACAGCACAGATCCAATACGCTGGATCCCTGCGGTAATTTGAGCCAAGAGATCATTTTCTGCACTTCCTGATAGGCCCCCTGAAAATCGCGATGCTTGTATACTAATAAATAATCTTCCCCAAAGCTCTGCTCATACCATTCTGCCATATTGTTTCTCCTCCATGAACTCATTTCACTCTATTACATACTATATTAGCTTTTTAAAGCTGGAACTCAAAAACATTACGATTAAGGCTTTTGCAAAAATCCACAAAGCGACTTATATTAAATATTCGTAGGAACTTCATACCAGCTTCATGCGATTCATCCCATTTTATCATTAAAATGAATCAAGGGAACGCCTTTTGATGCTATTCATGAAGGAATGGAGCGGCAACGTTATGATTCAAATCGGACTTACGGGTTGGGGCGATCACGATGATCTGTATCCGGTCGGCACCAAAGCCAATCAAAAATTAAGCGTCTATGGAAGCCATTTTTCAGTGGTGGAGATGGATAGTTCTTTTTATGCCGTGCAGCCCACAGATCGTATGGCACGCTGGGCGACCGAAACCCCTGACTCATTTTCATTTCTCGTCAAAGCCTATCAGGGCATGACCGGGCATACGCGCGGCAAACAGCCTTATTTCAAAACAACTGATGCCATGTACGAAGCATTGCATACCTCCATACACCCTCTCCGCGAAGCGGGCAAGCTCAAGGCTGTGCTGTTTCAATACCCGCCCTGGTTCGACTGTACACGCGAGAACGTCGCCGTACTGCGGGACACGAAAAAAAGGATGGGAGAGGTCCCATCCGTACTTGAATTCAGACATCAAAGCTGGTTCACACCTGAATTTCGAAAGCAAACGCTAGCATTTATGCGTGAGGAAGGCTGGATACACAGCGTATGCGACGAGCCGCAGGCGGGACTGGGGTCCGTCCCGATTGTGCCGCAGGCTACGGACAGCAATCTGACAGTGGTACGTCTCCACGGACGCAATGTGTCCGGCTGGAATCAAAGCTCCGCACCCAACTGGCGAGAGATTCGTTACCTGTATCGGTATAATGAGAGTGAGTTGGCCGAATGGAAGGACCGATTGCTGGAGCTAGAGCAGCAAAGCCGCGAGGTGTGCGTTATGTTCAACAACAATTCAGGTGGAGATGCCGCCGCTAACGCCAAGCAGCTCATGACCATGCTCGGCATGGAGCCTAAACCCTTTCCACCCCGCAAGCCACCGGAAGAGGACAATGGACCGGAACAGCTCGAACTATTTTGAAGGGCGGGCTGAGGATGAAAGGTTTTGAATAGCACTCCTTAGCTTGCGCTCGTTATCCAGCAAATACGGGTCCTCAGGCAAATATCGCAAAGCTTTTTGGTTATGCTCATATGAAGCGTCCAGCTTGCCCAGATTGGCGCAGCAATGACTAAGTCGTACATGCGGCAGCCAGGAGTAGCAGGGCAGCGGAACAGCTCTCAAACCAGACACACCCTGCTGCTCCAGTGCTTTTTCGTACCAATAGGCGGCTATGCTCCACTCTTTTCGTGTAAAAAACCAGTCACCGATCATGCAGCACAGGTCCGCTTGCGGCACATCATATCGGAAGGAACGCAGCAGAATATCCAGTTGTTGCTCTGGCTCCCCGAGATGAAGATAGCATTCCGCCAACCTTACGCAAGCGGTAATCCGGTCCTCCCGGTAGCCGCTCGGCTCACCCAGCAGGCGATTGAACGCCTCTGCCGCCTCGGCATATTCCTTGCGATCAAAGCACTCATTTGCGTGAAAATACAGCAGTCGTCCCTCCAGCTTGTCGGTCTCGCTGATCCAGCGGGCAAGAATACGTTGATTACGGAGCGTGTGATCTTCCATGCGGCGGTGCGTTACAGCCACATCTGAATGGACGATTCGCCCCTCGGGTATCACCAGATCCTCATGCAGACGCCCTGCCCAGCGGTATTGGCGCTCCCTCTTTACGAGACGAATACGGCGCGAGGTGAACAACGGCTCACCCTGCTCACCTTCCGCCAGATGGAGTGGCATCATCACCGCGTCGATGTCCGTAGCCGTAGACAAATGCCGCTTCAAGGAACGCAGGCGCTCCCGATCTGGCTCCAGCAGCACATCGTCCGCATCCAGCCACAGGATATAGGAACAAGTGGCCTTGTCGAACGATTCGTTGCGGGCGGAGGCAAAATCGTCGTTCCAGTCGAATGTATACAGCCGATCCGTATAACGGGCTGCAATGGTCTTCGTCTGATCCGTGGAACCAGTATCCACAATGATCATTTCATCCATCAGGTCCGCCACCGAATCCAGACACCGGGCAAGCGTCTGCTCCTCGTTTTTCACAATCATACACAAGCTGATGGTGACGGGAGGTTTAGTTATAGAGCCTTCCGCGCTACAGCTATGCGTCTTGGGCATTTCCGTCGTCATGACTTCAACCCATCCCCTTTACCGTTGGCTGTATTCCCGGTCTATTTCCCAGTAGACCCGCCATCAGTATATGCACCTTTCCCTTCACCCTGCGCCTTGCCTACCTGTTCAGGACGTGCAGTCCTCTCCGCTGGCAAAGCCCGTTCCTCCATATGCCGGATTCGCTGTACCGCCTTGTCAAGCGCTGCCTTGCGCTGATTCATTTTGCGAACATGCTGCTGCTCCACCAGCCGGAATTGTTCCTCGTCTAGCTCCATCCAACGGGCCAAATGCTCTGCCCCCGGATTGACTTCGCGCATATCTTTCGATTTTTTGCGGCCTGCGAAGCACAAATATTTGTGATGCACTTCCAGCGCTTGTTCATCAACATAAGGATATAGCACACGGGACAGGCTCCCGGCATAGTAGGTCCGCTTGTGATCGTGAAACGGATGATATCCGTAGGGTACGGAAAGGACGAGCGTCCCTTTTTTATGAAGCAAACGGTAGGCTTGTGCAAGCAATGTATGAGGGTGTGCGTAATGCTCCAAAATCTCGCCTAAAATAATCGTGTCAAATCCGCCGGGAGGACGTTCGAATAGAGAAATATCCTTTAAATGAAAATGAACCCTTCCCCGAACAGGTGCAGATTCCTGACGAAGTTCTTTTTTTGCATATGAAATACTTCCCTCTTCCAAATCAATGGCCGTTACCTCAAAACCTTCACGCCCGAGCAAAATAGACGTTATCCCCTGACTACATCCAGCATCCAGCACAGTATGACCCTGCACATGGCGGCAAATCCAGTGGATTCGGCTACGGGTAGCCTCATGGGATTCCTCCGAGTTAATCTGCCCGTAATAACGCTCATTCACTTGATCACGGTTAGCCAACAGCGGTGGCCCCCCCTGCATCGGGTTGTCCCAGAATCACGACATGCCCACCTGTGCAATGCACCGTCGCATTGCGTGTATCGAACACCAGTGGCGCATGGTCGACCAGTTGCTGGTAATCCAGCACCGAATGATCCGTCGTGATTACGACGATATCTGCACTTTCCCACAGTCGGGAATCCGCCACACGAGATGGGATGACCTCGCTGTTCAGCTTAAAGCTCTTTACATACGGGTCGGTGAAGCTCACCACAGCACCCATCTCCTTTAGGCGCTCAAACAGGACAAGAGCAGGGGATTCCCGAACATCATCAATGTCTTTTTTGTAGGCAACGCCCGCTAAAATGATCTCGGCCTTGTTCATGGCTTTGCCCTCCTTGGCAAGCAGAGCTTCAATTCGCTCCGCTATATACAGTGGCATACGCCGATTCATACGGTCTGCCAAGTCCACAAATTCCAGCGGAAACCCATGCTGTTCGGATTTCCATGACAAATACAGCGGATCGATCGGAATACAGTGCCCCCCGATACCAGGCCCCGGATAGAACGGCATATAGCCGAAGGGCTTCGTTGCTGCCGCATCCAGTACCTCCCATATGTTGATGCCGATTTTCTCACAGGCCGACGTCAGCTCATTGACCAATCCGATGTTAACGCTGCGGAACGTATTCTCGAATAGCTTCGCGGCTTCCGCAACGGTTGTCGAGCTGACCGGAACCATTTGCTCCAGAAAGGAGCCGTAAAAGGCTACTCCTGCTGCCAAGCAATCCGACGTACAGCCACCGATCACCTTGGGCGTGTTCCGAATGTTAAAATAAACACTGCCCGGATCGACGCGCTCCGGTGAAAAACACACGTAAAAATCCTGACCTATCGTCCAGTCCCTGCGCTGTTCAATCACTGGACGGATCAGTTCCTCCGTTGTTCCCGGATACGTCGTGCTTTCCAAAATGATTAGCGTCTGTTTACGCAAATAGGGGATTGCCTGGTCGATAGCCGTTTCAATATAAGAAGTATCCGGCTGATGCTCATCCGTCAGTGGCGTAGGCACACAGATGACAACGATATCCGAATGCTCCAGCACCTTAACATCCGTAACCGGATACAGACGCTGCCCGATCAGCCCCTCCAACGCATCATCGCCAATATCTATGATGTACGATTGTCCTTGAAGCAGCTTGGCTACTTTGGCCGGATCTGAATCCACACCGTACACCTCATAACCAGCTCGTGCCATTTCCACAGCCATCGGCAGTCCCACGTAACCAAGGCCGATCACCGCAACCTTTACCGTGCCTTTGCTTATTTTATCTATAAGTTGCAAAATACCCACCTCTCTCATCGTTACTCCATGCCTCGCAATAGCTCGGCAATGCCTGCGCGGTCCATTAACTCATCGTCCGAGCGGTATTGATCAAAGCTCACACGCTCCAGCCCTCCGTACTGGCTCAGTAATCGCTTGTCTGCCTGCTGTGGGAGAATGACAAAATAACGATCATCATAGCGGTATGTGTACGGCACCTCATAAGGAGAAATCAGCACTTCGTGCAGCTTTTCCCCACTACGTATGCCGATACCCTTCAACTTCAGCGCTGGCTGACCTGCCTGCTCCTTCATCACTTCCGCCAGATCTGCAATGTTGCAGCCTTTCATTTTCATAACCAGCGTCTCTCCACCAATCGCCGCCACAGAAGCCTTCAGCAGCAAGCCAATAGCCTCTCCAAGCGTGAGGAAAAAACGGGTCATATCAGGACTGGTCAGCGTCAAATCCTGCCCTTCCGCAATCTGGCGCTTGAACAGCGGAACAACACTTCCGCTCGTACCCAGCACATTGCCGCCGCGAATGCACACAAAACGGGTGCGCTCACTCAGATCGTTGGCACGAATCATTAGCCTTTCGCCAATCGCCTTCGTCATGCCATATACATTCACCGGGTCAACTGCCTTGTCGGTAGAGACGTCAATAACCTTGGTGACTCCCTGCTCAATGCTGGCCCGAATTACATTTTGCGTACCGTGTACGTTCGTCTTGAAAGCCTCTTCCGGCTGTCTCTCGCACACGGGGACATGCTTCAACGCCGCCAGATGGAACACATAGTCCACCCCGCGACATGCCTCTTGTAATGCTTGTAGATCCCGAATATCACCAATAACGAAATTCAACCGGGGATCAGACTGGAATTGACGCTGCATGGCAATCTGTGCAAATTCACCTCGTGAAAAAATACGAATTTCCGCTGGCCCCTCCTTGAGCAATTCCGTCGTCAGACGTTGCCCCCAAGATCCCGTTCCTCCGGTCACCAGCAGTTTTTTTCCTTTGAACAATACAATCTCCTCCTGACCGTTACGAATTTGCAGTGCCTGTTCCCAGAAATTCAGCCAGCACAGCCTTCATTTCATCCTCTGTCAGCCGATCCTTTGCCGGTACTTTTTTCACCGAGGTATTCGCGGCATGAATGACGTTTACATAGTTGCGAAGCGGAATGACCTCATGTGGCAGCTCCGTTACATAGCCATGCGTACCCTTACCGGGAATGACAATACGATAATCATCCAGATAATCCTTCGCTTGATAGCGGAACACATAAAAGGAGGGCGAACGGTGAAATACCGGTGCCATCTGACCTTCTACGGCATCCCACAGGTAACCCATCTGGTTCACCAGCGCGACCGTATCCGGCTGAAATTCGTAATCATGCAACTGCTGTACAAACGATTGGTGATACAAATCGTCGGAATCAATTCGGGCAATTAGCAGTTCGTCCGTGCCTTCGATATATGCGTGAATGCGACGCTTGCTTTCGATGCTCGTACCGAAGCGGATGTGGCCGGGGATTGGCTCACGCTCGGCCAGTTCCTCCTCCACGATGTCGCTGCATCCACCTGCCAGCTTGACGACAGACAAGAAATCCGCATTCGTCTGACTAAGCAAGCTGCGCAGTGTAAAGGTTCTGAATACATCCAACCGCTCGCTGATCCACTCCCGTGTCAGCCGATTGGGATTCATCCCGTAGTTATTAAAATTAATCTCTATGACAATCTTGCGATTCATTCATCTTCCTCCCTTTCAACCGTCTCTTCACAAGTTATGGAACTGCTGGGGAAACGGCACGTACAAATGCATCAACTCTTTCAAAAATAGGTAGAATCCAAAAATGAATAGCCGATCATACAAAAATCTTGCTGCTTTCGACATATGATAGAATACAGAGTTTTGTACCATTGAGCATTTTGCAGCAATCCCAAGAGCGATTTCAAATCAGCAATAGATAGACAGGGAGGAAGCATATATGACTAAGCCAAAGTATCTGGAGATCGATGAGGTACTGAATCACCTAAAACTGGCACTGGATCAACAGCAGCCCTTCTCATTCATTCGTATCGGGGATGGCGAAAATTTGATTTTGTCTCAGGATACCGTATGGCCGATGGGAAAGGTGTTGCAGGAACGATGGGCAATCAAAGCCAATCTTGGGCAAAAAGGACTGTTCCTGCCGAATACGGAATTGCGAGATGAGGTGGCAGAGGCAGTACGTAAAGCCGATATTGCTGGCATCCTGCCATACGATGACGTATCTATTAAAGCGCCATCCTATATGAAGCGAGAGCTGACTGACCAGGTTTTTACTCACTACGGCCTCTCTCCCGCGCTGACCTGCCATGCCTGCCTGAACCGGTATTTGGCTGAGACACCCGCTTTCTGGGACATGCTGAAACATCGACGCATACTGCTCGTCACCCGAACAGCCGCCGAAGTGAAGCCCGTCCTTGAAGCTGAGCCGTATCAACTGCATATCTCGCACACACTTGCATTTCATCAATATGAACAAATGGATGAAACGCTCCAGTGGATCACAGAGCATAAAGATGACTTTGATATTGGGCTATTCTCCTGCGGGGTCAATGCGGTCGTACTGGCACAAAAAACGGCAGAACTCACTGGCAAAGTAGGGATAGACTTCGGCAAGGCGATTAACATCGTGATGTTCGGCAAAGCGAATTAATGGATAGCCTCTGCTTCTCATATCAAAAAAAGCACCAGCAAATTCAAGATTTGCTGGTGCTTTTGGCTATCACAAACCGTCCTAAAATCCGGGGCGCATGGAATATCTATATAAAGCCTCGAAACCTTACTTGCTTAAAAATAGACTTTGAGATTTCACGTCACTTATTTTACAATATTATAGAAACAAGCATTAAATTGGAGATCATGAGGAGGATATCGTAAATGACACATAACAATAAATTGAAGACATATCCACTTCCAAAAGCTAAGCATGTAAAGGTTCATGGTCGAACTACGCAAGCACTTAAACCACTAACTCTGTTTTGGACAGGCAGCGGCATTGAATTGAATATGAAGGGCTCGGAGCTGTGGATTGAAATTGAGGCCGATTACCAGGTGTATGAGCACTGGATCAGTATTGTCATCAATGGTGCCCCGATGAGTCGCTTGATGGTGACCGCAGGACGGCATTGGATTTGTCTTTTGAGAGGAATGAATCCTGACAGGGTTAAAAATGTCCGGGTGGTCAAGGACGTCCAGCCTATGAGTTTTGACTCGCGCATCTTGCTGCAAATTCATGCCCTGAGGATTGACGGAGAATTGTTGCCGGTCACCGATAAGCCCTACAAGGTGGAATTTATCGGTGACAGCATTACCTCGGGAGAAGGAGCAATTGGAGCAAGGGAGGAGACAGACTGGGTTCCCATGTTGTTCACGGCACTACATAATTATTCTGCCATAACTGCCGAAGCACTGAATGCCGATTACCGAGTATTGTCACAAAGCGGATGGGGTGTCCTGACGAGTTGGGATAATAATCCGCATGCGAACATACCCGCATATTATGAGCAGATATGTGGTATGCTCACCGGGGAGAGAAATGAAGCATTAGGGGCACTTTCCGATCATGATTTTACCTCATGGCAGCCGGATGTGGTCGTGGTGAATTTGGGGACTAATGACGGGGGCGCCTTCTATTCTCCCGCATGGACGGACCCAGCAAGCGGGAAAGTGTACAAGCAACGCTTGAACGAGGACGGAACATTCAATGAAGAAGATTTACAAGCTTTTGAAAACGCTACCAAAAATTTTCTTGTCAAGCTTCGGGCCTGTAATCCTGCTGCCCATATTGTGTGGGCCTATGGGATGCTTGGTACTCCGATGATGCCAGCGATCTACCGGGCGGTAGACGCGTACAAGAAAAGAACGAGGGATCGGAATGTGTCCGTGTTCCAACTGCCTAACACGACGGAAGAAACGTTAGGGTCTCGCAGCCATCCAGGGCTTCTCGCCCATACCAAAGCGGCAAATGAGTTGACAGGGTATTTGCGAGAAATTTTAAAGAATTAGAATCCATGAAGCAGAATCAACTCTGTTGAACCACGCTCATGAAGTAAACATAACGTCACAACACCCAGGATATTTGTGTTCTGGGTGTTGTTGTTGACCATCATAGGAGAACCATGAACAGGCGGCAAGGTCTTAATAAGGAAATACTCGTCTGATATATTTAGAAAAATGGAGTCGAAGCGATGCCAGTAAATACCTCCGGACCATTACGAACCGTCGTCGATACACCGGAAATATAAGAGGAATACACCGTTTGTATCACCCATGGCGCGGAAAGATCCTGTGCATTAAAAGCTTGCGTTTCATTAACCCCTGTAGCTCCCAATACCCCTTCGGCTCGATAGACTACCTCGCTCGGATTATAATCGGTGCCACGTACGATTTCAACCGCATACGTATCACCCAGTTCACCAATCAGCCCAATGGAACCGCTAAAAGTCACAATCGGACTCGGTACAAGAAAAGTTCGCAGGGTAATCAAACCAAACCGCTCCGGTTCAGGACCCAGCTGGATATCGGGACCCTCACCTGTTTTGGATGAATTTGTGGAACTTCTCATATCCAGAAAAAAACCCATTGTTTAATCCCTCCAAATTGCAAGATACTCCATACTATGCAAGCAATTCTTCTTTGACTTGGACAAATTAGTAATAAATCTATCAAATCCGCTTAAAATAACCGATAGTAAATACATACATTATGCATTTTAGAAATGAAATGCACATAGAAAGCAGGGGGTTTGATGAAACAACTGAAACGACTGAAAACTTTAACACTACGCAAAAAATTGACTGCGGCATTCCTGCTGGTCATGCTTGTTCCTAGCATTATTGTCAGCTCTTTTTCTTATCAGGCAGCGTATAATCAGACAGACCAACAATTAATGGACAGTGCGACAACTAGCGTTACCGCAGCCGACCGTGCGGTGGCTCAGACGATTCAAGCTAAAATTGCAGATATCGAATATTACGCTACTACGATGACAGCTAGTAACAGCAGTCCAGAAGCAGATGCAGCCATTCTGACAGAACTGCAAATCTATTTGAAAATGCATGCGGAAGCCCTCGATATGTTCGTAGGAACTCCCGAAGGAAAACTCATTATTGGCAAAGCCGTAGGCTCCACAAACGATCCTCGTGAGCGTCCGTGGTACAAACAGGCCATGGAGAAACCCGGACAAACTGTAATCAGCCCTGTCGGACTCAATACGACTAAGGTCGCCGTTGTGTATATTTCACGTACGCTTCCTGACAATAGCGGTGTTCTCGGTCTTTCCCTGAACCTGAATAATTTAAAGGAAATTACGAATTTAAAAATCGGGCAGCAGGGCTATGTCATGATATTGGATACCACCAAGCGTATCGTTACTCACCCGACAGAAGTCAGCGGAAGTACCCAATTGGGGGAAAAACTGTCGCAACTGTTTGCCTCCAAGGAAGGCAGCTTTAATTATGATCTGAATGGCGTATCCAAAAGCCTGATTTTTAAAACTAATGCTCTGACCGGCTGGAAAATTGCTGGAACGATGGACAAGTCGGAAACAAGTGCCTCCGCCAAACCGATCCTCATCACGACCATCGTGGTGCTGGTCATTTCAGCTATCGTCATCGGTGTGCTGGCGCTGTGGCTAATCAGCAGTATACTCAAACCGATCCAAAGATTGCGTAATTCTATGGATGCTATCAGCCAAGGCAATCTTTCCATCAATGTCGCTACGAACAGCACAGATGAAATCGGCGAATTATCGAGATATTTTCAAAAAACGGTGGATAGCCTGCGTAACATGATCAGAGAAATCCAAGCCATGACTGGCAATCTGTCGGCCTCCTCGCAAGAGCTCGCCGCAGGTGCAGAACAAACAACCCGCGCGATTGAGCATGTGACCGAAGCCATTCAGGATGTGGCCGCAGGCAGCGAGAGACAGGCCAACAGCGCCAAAGAAAATCAGGATCGTGTGTCAGGCATGTCAACAGATATCACGGCTATGACCGAGGCCATGACTGAAATGACCACGTTCTCTTCTCAGGCCATTCAGGCGTCGGATACAGGCAGTGAACATATCGGCAATAGTGTCGTCTCCATTGACGGCATTCGCACAACAGTGGAAGAACTGGATACGATTATCGGCGCATTGAGTGAGAGATCTGGACGGATCGGAACCATTGTCACCGTCATTACAGAAATCGCCAGCCAGACCAATTTGCTTGCCCTGAACGCTTCTATTGAAGCAGCACGCGCCGGGGAGCATGGTAAAGGCTTTGCTGTCGTAGCAACTGAAGTCCGCAAGCTGGCGGAAAACTCCGCTCATTCGGCACAACAAATCCGTGAGCAAATTCAAGGTATTCAAAACGGCGTATCCGAGGCCCTGACCGCAATGGAATCTGCCAAAGAACGCGTAAGCGAAGGCACCAATTCGGTTGACCTGTCCGGCCGCTCCTTCTCCCGTATTCGTAGAGCGATCGTTAAATCGGCGAAGCAACTCGACAACGTCTCAGCTTCTACAGCAGGAGTAGCACAAGGAACAAGTGCAGTAGTCGGAAGTATGGAGGAAATTACACGTATTGCCGAAGAAGCCGCATCCCATACCGAGACGGTATCTGCGGCTGCAGAGGAACAGCTCGCCTCCATGGAAGAGATCGGTTCCTCTGCCGCAGAATTAACCCGGCTGGCAGAACAGCTCCAGGATTTGCTGGCACAATTCCAATTGGATGAAATAAAATAACAGTTCTGACCGATAAATAGTAAGAGTCTTCACGACAAAGGAGGAATGAAAACATGGATATCGCAGCATTATCAACGGGTATGAGCCAGGCCAGCTTGGCGCAAGCCGTAAGCGTGAAGGTATTGAGTATGGCTAAGGATCAAGCTGGTGAACAGGGACAAGCACTGATCCAGATGATGGAGAAAAGCGTACAGCCTCATCTCGGGGGTCAACTGGACCTTCGAGCGTAGCTTTACCGCTATTGGATGGGCGATCTGTTCGGGTCTAAACGGACCGGAGCAGATCGTCTTTTTTTATCACATCGACCATCATGATTTTTCGTTCGACGCAAAACGTAGTAAACTATACATATTATCCACGGCCTTGATTCGGAGGATATAGCAAAAAAATGCACATTGAAAGAGGAGGATACATAAATCATGAGTTATTCTGCATATTTTGAAAAGGTCAGAGAGCAGCAGCTTGATGAGCTGAAGGAATGGTTGTCCATTCCAAGTATTTCCGCATTATCCGAGCACAAAGGTGACATTAACAAAGCAGCCGATTGGCTTGCTGCCAAACTGACGTCTGCCGGGCTGGAGAACGTTGAAATTATTCCGACTAAAGGCCATCCGCTGGTGTACGCGGATTATCTGCATGCGCCTGGCAAACCGACGATCCTCGTGTACGGCCACTATGATGTACAGCCGGTCGATCCCCTTCACCTGTGGGAAACTCCACCGTTCGAGTCGTCGATCCGTGATGGAAAGCTGTATGCTCGCGGAGCTACAGACGATAAGGGCCAGGTATTCTTGCACATTAAGGCGGTCGAAGCCATTTTGAAGCAGGAAGGCAAGTTGCCGCTGAACATCAAATTTTGCATCGAAGGCGAAGAAGAAGTGTCCAGTCCAAACCTGCTTGAGTTTTTGCAGACAAGTGCCGACCGTCTGACTGCCGACGCTGTACTGGTATCCGACACCTCCCTGATCGAAAAAGGCAAGCCTGCCATTTGCACAGGTCTGCGCGGATTGTGCTCACTGGAAGTTGCGATCCACACCGCCAATACGGATTTGCATTCCGGCTCCTTTGGCGGCGGTGTACCGAACGCGCTGCATGCTCTGGTGTCCTTGCTGGCAACGCTGCATGACGACAAGGGACGCGTCAGCATCGACGGCTTCTACGATGATGTCGCGCCGCTATCGGCGGAGATGAGAGCAGAGTTCATGAAGCAAGATTTTAATGAGAGCAAGCTGCAAAAGGATCTTGCGCTTGATTCCCTCTACGGCGAAGAAGGATTCAGCTTCGTCGAGCGTGTCGGGGCACGTCCGACGCTGGAGCTGAACGGCGTGTATGGCGGCTTCCAGGGTGAAGGCACGAAGACGGTCATTCCGAAGGAAGCTCATGCGAAAATTACGTGCCGCCTGGTTGCCAACCAGAATCCGCAGGACATTCTGGACAAAATCGAGCGCCATCTGCGCGCCCATGTTCCGACAGGTGCCACGGTGAACATCCAGCAGGGTGAAAAAGCAAACGCCTTTAACATCGACCCGTCACACGCATTTCTGCAAGCAGCGGCGGATGCTTTTGAAAAGGTATATGGTGTACGCGCCCTGTTTACCAAGGACGGCGGCTCCATCCCTATCGTGGAAACCTTCTCCCGTGTGCTAACCGCACCCGTCGTATTGATGGGCTTCGGCTTGCCGGATGAGAACTTACACGCGCCGAATGAGCATTTTAATTTGGAAAATTTCGATAAGGGTTTGCTAACCATCGTGGAGTTTTTGAAATCTGTGTAAGCTGATACCAAAAAAGCATTCACGGCATGTGATCAACCATGCTTCGTGAATGCTTTTTTACATTGGCTGCCGTCGCCTAAGAAAAACGGGTGTAGCGCAACAGATGAACCAGCCGATTCAACCGCTCTATTTCCCGATCCAACTCGTGAAGCGGTTGCCCGGCCAAAGCAGCGTTCGCTCTCAGATCACGCAGCGGGTTCATTTTCCGACCCATAAGTTTCAACACCGTGGCCTTCCCCATGTTGTTCACCACCGCATATTGCGTTAGCGGGTCAAGCTCGATCCACAATACATGATGCTGTTGAAAAAACGACAATAGTTGCTTTTTCAGTTCTTCCAGCTTTTTCGGATCTTCAAGCTCACCTGTAATTTGCGGATGATGATGAAAAGCCACATAGCCCATCACCCGCAGGTCACTTATCATTTGTTCCAAATGAAGTGTTTCGTTTATGTACACACTGTTCGTGCTCATGCGATTCCTTGCGCCGTTCGTATGATGTTCCCGGATGACGTTCACCACCTGACTATCGTTATCTTTTTATCGAGTATGCTTCAATCATATACAAAAAAACAACCGGCTTATACGCCAGTTGTTTCCCGCTCCACAAAATACTTATTGGTCATATAATGAGCCTTGCCTCTGGAAGTGTCAACCATTCCCTTTTTGTTGTCGAGAAAAACAATTTCCCGGCATTTGGTGCAGTACCACTTGGTCCGCTTAAATGGAGATTCCGTTACATACGAGGTGCCGCATTTGCAATCTACTTTGATCAAGGTTTCTGTCGATTTGTAAGCTTGGGAGAGCTCTTTCAAGCCCGTATCAGGCTGCTGAACCGGGATAATGACTTCCTGATAGCTTGAATATTGATTATGAACTTTAAAATCAGCCACCAGTTCCGCATGCAGCCCAAAGTACTCTTTGCCAATCTCGGTTACAAATTTCTTGCCGATTCTGTAACACTCAAGCCATTCCTGTATCTGTTGATTAGACAAAGGCACCGTGCCCTTGATACCGCTATTTAATGTGTAAGTCATGATGTATAAAGTATCATCTTGTCTATGTCCGTACATGGGAAGCCTCCTTATAATACACTTGATAATGTACTACAAAGCGCAAAAAACATCAATTTTATTATTTGGCAAAAGGTTAAAGCTGAATTATAAAGCTCAGGGAATGGACATATAGAATAAAAGCAACTGACAGATGTCAGTTGCTTTGTCTTTCCACATAGTATTTGTTGGTCATGTACCACGCCTTGCCTTTTTCCGTATCCACCATACCCTTTTTACGATCCAGGAACACAATGTTATTGCATTCCTTGCATGACCACTTGGTCCTTTTATGCGGCGACTCTTCTATATAGGAAGCTCCGCATTTGCACTCTACCTGAATCAACGTTTTATACTGACTGTATGCCTCTGCCAACGGGTCTACGTCTACAGCTTTACTTACCACTGCAGGCTGTATCATGGATATATGATCCCGCTGCTCCGAGTATTCATTATGTACCTTAAAATCTGCTACCAATTCAGGATTCAAACCAAAATACTGTTTACCAACTACCGTTACAAACTTGCTGCCAATTCGATATGCTTTTATCCATTCCTGAACCTGCTTATTGGATAGGTCGACTGTTCCCTTTATGCCGCTGTTCAGCGTATAGGTCATCAAATGTTCGTTTTGTGTCATATGTCTCCCCGTTCACCTCCGATCAAGAATATACCACAGGTAGACCTAAGCAAAAGCCACTTACTGCTACCTGGAGCAACAAGCTTTTCTGAATTGTGATCCTTTTAATACAAGTATAACTCAAAACCCGAGTCACCTTCCATTTTGTCTATATCCTGATCAGTGATTTCGCAGGGATCTATACTCGCCTCCTTAAACTATCACAAAATGCATTTTTATCTTTTTATCACTTTGTGGTACAGCCTTCTATATTAATCATTCATGTGGGCGAATGATCTAATGGTAGTTTCTTCCTTCCCTATATATTACAACACTTTTGCACAAATTCCTACATATTTCAGCGGTGTAATCATTTTTTTCGTCACCTTGCCAGAGTATGCCGTTTATTTCTTTTTGTTTTGGTTCAGTGCAATAACAATGGTGACGATTAATCCGATTAACGTAACTAATAACGTACCGAACAACATCATTAATGTCAGAGCATCTTTAACCTCCACAAGCTTGATCTTCTGCTCTTTCAACAGCTTGAATGAGAGTCATGTCTAGTTGATCTCGTTTATACTCAATAGCCTTTTCATATGTACCACCAGCGTCACGCCACTCCCAAAAAGTATGCACATCAACAGTCTCAAGGAAATAAACAGACAATGCCTCCACTGGGTTCGCAACATACATTTTGATGAATTCTTCATTAGGGAGTTGAGCGTACCGGAGATACTGGCTTTTCATTTTATAGAGTACATTAGCAATATCATGTAAGTTTATATTTTTAATTTTGCTGATGAATTCATTGCGTCTTTCAACCGTATTCAGTATGATTTGGATAGCATTACGAATACTCCAATCATCAGGTCCGATTTCGAGGATATTGATTAAATCGTTAGCAGTAAGATTAAAGTTAAATGGAGCTGGCTTAATAATACGTGTCCACACGTCATCATTTCCGTTTTCAAACACTTGAATGGCGTCTGATACGTTTAACCCGATGGTCTGCCATTTTCGGTTAAGGACATCTGTAATATGGTAGTAGTATAAGCCTGTGTCATCGTTTTCTTCTTCCCAAACCTGCTCCATACGTACAATGTCCTTGATGGCTAATTTGTTGACCTTTGTTTTATTCGTCATATGGCTCATCCTTCATTTTAATTTATAAAAAATAATTTCCAGAGGCCATTTCTATATATATTTGAATTCATTTATACCTATTATGCATTCATAATAACCATTTTAGAATACATAGTCAATTGTTTTTGAACACAAAAATGTCCTTTTTCAATTCATTTTCGTTTTTTTGAATTCATTCGTGTGATATATTTTCTCTTAGGGAGGCGAATCCATTTTGGAAAGAAAAAGTGTTATGGTGTATGAAGATATAAAAGAAAAATTACAATCCATAAAAACAGAGTTAGGTTTAAGTAATGAAAATGATGTTGTCAGTTATTTGATCAGTGTATATGAACACTCCGATTCTCTGCCCAAACAATCTCAAATTCAACTCATTAAACTTATAAAATAGAGAAATAAAAATCCTTGAGCGTATAAGTGCTCAAGGATTTTTTGATTTTTGGTAACGTGATTCGATCAACGGTGTTTGAAAGGAAATGGATTATATTTTATCTGTGAATCGTTCTTAACATCAGCCGTTAACGGTTTACACTGAAGCCTCATTGCAGCTATCACTGTGATATAATGGCCTAAGAGTATAAAAAGCTGTACCCTACACGTGAGTTGTATGTCTTTCATACCAATCGAACCGATGTACAAACAAGTCGTTGAATAATTTTTTTCTGGGTTCCACTTTCACCTTTAAAATAACTCCAAGCAGGTGACTCATGCCTAATCAATTAAATCAGATGACCATCACGCTCAGCCCGTAGAAGTATTGATTATACCCTTGGTTTCTCCTGCGGGCTGAGCCTTTGCCCAAGGGAGCGTGATGGTAATGAAGCCTAACCGAAAAAAACGTAATCAAGCCTATTTTAGACACCACAGAAAGCGAGTTATTCAGCGTAAGAAGCGACTTTCAGCACACCTGGGATGGGTCGCCAAATTCGACGGTGCATTCTCCAAAGGGAAAATTCATTGTTCCTGCTGGATGTGCAGTGAAAAAACAAACCGACTTGGGCATCCCAAATCGGAGTTATCAAGAATAGCTAACTGTCAGGAACAGCTTCTGGATTATAATTTTTAAACTACAAATGATCAAAACAAGCGAATGTCCTTTTCTGTGACAATCGCTTGTTTTTACGTTGGGTCACTTGGCAAGGTCATCCCACAAAAACAAAAGCCTTCCCGACCATCCTTCACTGTTGAAAGATTATCGAGAAGACTTTGCACCCCGCAAGGAACAAGAGGTCAGATTTTTAATTCTCCAAGCCTGATTAATTCCACGACCGCCTGTGAACGACCTTTTACGTTCAGTTTCTGCATTACATTGGAAATATGGTTACGCACCGTCTTCTCACTAATAAATAGTTGTCCGGCGATGTCACGTGTTGTTTTGTCCTGCACAAGCAGTTCAAATACTTCACGCTCACGGTGAGTTAACAAAAACTTGTTTTTGTGGTCGTTACCCTTCGTCAATTTCACCCCTCCTTGCTCGGGTTTTGTGTGGTGTAACAAGGTTAAGGGATACAGTCAACACATTTTATGTCATGTACTCAGGTATGGTTCAATATGCGTATAAAAATGGGCCTGGGCACTTATTTTCTGCCTTTGCTGAATCGTTAAACTCTGCGTCTAATTTTATGTATTGACAGGCATATGGGGCAGCCTTATGATAAGAAAAACCGCGACTGATAATCATTATCAAATAATAATTCGATATAGATATCTCGCTACAGATTATTGTTCATGGCCTGCTTGGCCAGAAAGGGTGTTCATTGATTATGAAATTACGTTACGCTGTACCAGCCGGAGTGCTGGTTTCTTCTATTCTGTTCGCAGGCTGCGGACAAACTGGAACTGCTAATCAGCAGCCCGCTGCAACGACCAAGGATGCGGGAGCAACTACACAGACAACGACTCCTGCGGCCTCTGCCCCCAATTTTGATCAAGCGGTAGCAGCTTACCGTGCCTATGCTACCCAGCAATGCGATACGTTTGTGAAAAAGACAGAAGAATTCACCAATGCGGTCAAAGCTGGCGAACTGGACAAAGCCAAGGCGCTGTATGCTCCTGCACGTATGTACTATGAACGGATTGAACCAATTGCGGAAGCACTGGGCGACCTCGACCCTAATATTGATGCGCGTGACGGTGATGTGGATGCAGCGGACTGGCGCGGCTTTCACCGGCTTGAAAAAACGTTGTGGGAAGAAAACACCACCAAAGGGTTGGACGAGTTTTCCGACCGCCTGTTGAGTGATGCAAAGCTGCTGCGTGCCAAGGTGGAGACGGTCAACATTGACGCCAGCCTGATGGTAACGGGTGCAGTCGAGCTGCTGAACGAAGTATCCACCTCCAAGGTGACGGGTGAAGAGGAACGGTATTCCCACACGGATTTGTACGACTTTGCAGCCAATGTAGAGGGCGCACAAAAAATATATGAGATTTTGAAAACAGATCTGAATCAAAAAGATGCGGCGCTGGAAAAGCAAATTGGCGAGCGCTTTGAGGCATTGCAGCAGGAATTGGCTCCTTTCAAGAAAGGCGAAGGCTATGTATCTTATACGAAGCTGAAACCGGAAGAAATTAAAAAGCTGAGCCAAAACCTCGATGCCCTGGCAGAGCCGTTGTCCCAAATGGGAAAATTGTTAGGAGTGTAACGATATGAAAGGCTTCAAGTGGCAAAAGGGAACGAGACAGGAACAGCAGCAGCGTACAGATACCCGTGAAGAACAGGTTGATCTGGTCCAAAAGGATGCTAAGTCAGAGGATGTTCTGCTAGAAAATGATGTGCGTTCAGCAAAGAGTAAATCTGTATCACGCCGGGATCTATTGAAGCTGGCCGGGGTCGGGGGACTGGGTCTTCTGCTCGGCGGCGGTGGTGTGGGAGCTGTGCTGACAGCCAGCCAACGGCTTGAAAGCATGATGACGGACGCAGATACCAAGGATGTGGTTCCTTTTTACGGGAAACATCAGGCTGGTATTGTGACTCCGGCACAGGATTTCATCTGCTTCGCCGCCTTTGATCTAACGACGAGTGACAAGGAACGGGTGCGCAGCCTGTTTAAAGCCTGGACAGAAGCCACCGCTACGATGACTTCCGGCGCGCTGATCGGCAACGATAACGAAAACCTCAACCTGCCTCCATCCGATACGGGCGAAGCGGCGGGATTATCGCCGTCACGGACGACGATTACCTTTGGTGTGGGTCCGTCCTTTTTTGATGGGCGCTACGGCCTGGCAGGGCTTAAACCTGCGGGACTTCGTGAGCTGCCCCGTTTTCAAGGGGATGCGCTGGACGACCAATGGTGTGGCGGCGATATTGGGGTACAGGTATGCGCCAATGATTTGCAGGTAGCTTTCCATGCCCTGCGTAATTTGGCGCGTATCGCCAGAGGAACGGCGGTGCTTCGCTGGACACAGGAAGGCTTCCAGCGGACAGCACAGGCCGATCCGGCGGGAAGCACGCCGCGCAATTTACTCGGCTTCAAGGACGGTACGGGGAACCCGGATACCTCCAAGGCTGACGAGATGAACCGTCTGGTATGGACACAGGCGAGTGATGGCCCCGCGTGGATGGGCGGCGGCAGCTATATGGCTGTGCGCCGTGTACGCATGCGGATTGAGGTATGGGATCGCTCGACACTGGGCGACCAGGAGGATACCTTTGGACGCCATCGCAGCAGCGGGGCCCCGCTGGGCAAGGCCAAGGAGTTCGACAAGCTTGATCTGGCGGCCACAAGTCCGGAAGGCAAGCCGATTACGCCCCCCACCTCTCATGTGGCATTGGCTCATGGGGACGGGAGCATTAATATTTTGCGACGGTCTTATTCTTATTCAAGCGGATTGGATAAGCAAACAGGACAGCTGGATGCCGGGCTGCTGTTCATCAGCTACCAGCGTGATCTGTTCAAGCAGTTCGTCCATATTCAGGAGAAGCTTGCACGCAATGACAAGCTGAACGAATACATTGTACACAAAGGCAGTGCGGTGTTCGCCTGCTTTCCGGGTGTATCGCAAGGCGGCTACATCGGGGATACGTTATTTTAGCAGCAGGCAAGGAAGGGGATTTATATGAATCGGCGCAATAAAAGCTTGGGATGGGTATTTCTGCTGGTGGCTCTGCTGCTGACAGCAACTCCGTTCATATCCGGCTCCGGGTCGGTCGCTTTCGCACAAACAGATGCCAAAGCTGCTTCCAATGATCAGCTCATGCCTGTGGTGGGTGGCGCACTGGTGGAGGCGGGACAAGCCCAATGGACGGAAGCCTCCAGGGACGTCAAAGAATTCCGTACGCTGTGGGAAGCTGCCAAAACAAACGGTGGTGATGCAGCCCATATCGCAGCGGTAGACAAGGCTCTCGCGGAGGCAGAGCAGGCACTTGCCAGCGGCGGCGGAGAACCAGCAAAAGCTGCACTGTCCGTGCTGGCTCGTTCGGCCAACGAATTTGTGACTGCTGCGGAAGGCGACAAGCCCGCCCCGGCTGGAGCCAAAGCAGCGGAAAAGCTGCTCCCCATGGCGAAGGGCAGTCTGGCTGCCATGCAAAAAGGCGATTGGACTGCGGCCCGCGCTGATTACGACCGGATCGTAAAAGCATGGTATCAGGTGGAGACACCGATTCGTTCGGACCATTTTCCGGTATATAGTGCGCTGGAAACTAAAATTAGCCTGATTCGCATCTCCATGCAAGCCGAGCCCATACGACAAGAGCAGGCTCTCAAGGAAATGCAGGAGCTAACGGCCTTGTTGTCGGATTACAGTCAAGGCAAGTTGGTGAACACGGGTCAAGAAGCTGGTGCAAACAACGCGGCTAATGGCTCATTAGCCTCGCTAAGTGATGCGGTCAAGCTCCTCGAATCCGCACGGCAGGATGCGGTAGCCAATCAGCCTGAGCAAGCGGCTGACAAGGTAGGGCGGTACATCGCCCTGTGGCCTTCGGTGGAAGGTCATGTGCAAATTTCCGATCCGGCGTCCTATACCGCGATTGAAAATGAAATGGCCGAGACTTCCGGTTATCTGCTGTCTTCTCCACCGAACACGGCCAAAGCCATCCAGACGCTGGATCAGATGCTGGAAAGGCTCCGTCCGTTGACGGAAGAGCGTTCCTACACCGCTTGGGATGCGGCACTGATTTTGCTGCGTGAGGGGCTGGAAGCCATTCTCGTGCTCGCGGCTCTGCTGGCGTATGCCAAAAAAAGCGGCGAAGCTGTGGCTGGTCGCTGGATATGGGCCGGTGCCGGAACAGGGCTGGTACTGAGCGGAATCCTGGCAGTGCTGTTCACTACACTGGTCGCGGCTGCCGCATCGGGCAGCATGCGTGAACTGCTAGAGGGTGTGACCGGACTGGTCGCGGTCGTGCTTATGCTGACTGTCGGTAGCTGGCTACATTCCAAATCCAATGCTGCCGCATGGAACCGCTTTGTCGAGAACAGCGTAGACAGCGCGCTGGCACGTGGTAGCCTGTGGTCGCTGTTCGCAGTTTCTGCGCTTGCGATTTTGCGTGAAGGCGCCGAGACGGCTATCTTTTATATCGGTATGGCCCCGGCCATCGAAACCTCTCAATTGCTGATTGGTATTGGCTCGGCAACTGTCATATTGGTTGTGCTGGCATTTGCGATCATCAAGTTTAGCGTACGATTGCCGATTCGCGCCTTTTTCCTGACAGCCACCATACTGATTTACTATCTCGTATTTCGCTTTCTCGGCGAAAGTATTCATTCGCTTCAGGTGGCTGGCAAGCTTCCGGGGCACACGGCCTCCTCGCTGCCATCCATTAGTTGGCTGGGCATGTATCCGACTTGGGAAACGTTCATCCCACAGGCCGCTGTGCTGATCTTCATGGTGTGGCAGCTTGTGCGTCAGGAAATGCGCAGCTCCAAGCAGCGTTAAGGTCCAAGCCTCACACATATAATTGAGGATTTT
Source organism: Paenibacillus sp. FSL R10-2782 (assembly GCF_038592985.1). NCBI lineage: Bacteria > Bacillati > Bacillota > Bacilli > Caryophanales > Paenibacillaceae > Paenibacillus > Paenibacillus sp. FSL R10-2782. Next base: position 4,198,757 of record NZ_CP151951.1, read on the forward strand.
GCAAAATCCTGAATGCAAAAAAACGTCAAAACACAGGCCGATCTCTATCGGCCGACGGTTTTGGCGTTTTTTAGTCCTGAAAACGGAGTGCTGTTTTTACGATTAGAAAATGTCCTCCAACAACGGAATCATACGCTGATGATGCAGCAAGTCCGTACGGTCACCATGCTCACGAATTATGTGTACCTCACCGCGAAAATCCAGCAGCTCCGCCGGCGTAGCATGTCCCAGAAAATGCACCGGACTATAGCTTAGTCCATAAGCTCCTGCATTCGGAATGACAATATAATCGCCCTCCTGAATCGAAGGAAGCAGCGCTTTTTTCACAAGACAATCCTCGGGTGTACAAAGCGGTCCGACGATGCTCACGGTTTCCAGATCCACGGTTGCTTCTGGCTGAGGCTCCCCGATCCGGTCTGCGGCCTTCCCTAATGTTAGCTCGACAGCAGCAGCCTCTTGAACAGGCATGTCCTTCCCCTGTCCCATCTGAATCACCACTTCCTGTCCCTCTTGTCTACGCATAATTCGCAATGGATAGTTGTCCCTAATCCGACGTCCTCGAAAAGCAGCCGAGGCATAATGATTCATACCGCCATCAGCCACGACGAACTTCTCGCCCTTGGATTCCTTGGTGTACAACGCCCGACAGACGTACATACCCGCCTGAGCAACCAGATATCTGCCGCTTTCGATGATCAGCATAACACCTGGCAGACGGGATCGAGTTTGCTCGGCCATTGCGTTCAGTCCGTCAATCACTTGCCCCATATCCAACGGCTGCTCATGAGTAAAATAAGGAACACCAAACCCGCCGCCCAAATTTACCGTATGCATCGCCACACCATACTGATCCTGTATCCGTTCTGCCAATTGAAGAGTATTCGCAAATGAAGCTAAAATCTGATCCGCTTTCAGCATTTGCGTACCTGTATACACCTGAATGCCCTGGAAAAATACATGTGGACAATCTTCCAGCACCGTAAAAAAGTGATCCAATTGCCCCTCGTCCACACCAAAGGGACGAGGAACGCCGCCCATTTTGATCGTCGATCCCGACAAATCGTTATCGGGATTCACACGAACCGCAGCGCGGACAAACAAGCCTGCTCGGGCAGCAATATCCTCCAGCAGGTGCAGTTCCCGCACCGACTCGACATGAATGCAGCCGATTCCACAGGCTACCGCCTCACTCAGTTCGGCTACCGTTTTTCCCGGCCCGGCGTACAACACATCTTCTGGGGCATACCCGGCCTCCATCGCAACGAACATTTCTCCGGCCGAAGCGATTTCGACGCCACAGCCTAACGAGCGAAGCAATCCCGCCAAGGCTACGTTGCCATTGGCCTTGAGTGCGTAATGCACACGCACAGCCGGGTGCAGCCGGGATAGTAGCGAGCTGACATGAGCATACAGCGCGTCGCCATCGTAATAATAAAATGGCGTCGGATGTTCGCCGAAGCGTTCCAGCAAGGCTTCGTCCTTTTTATCCATCTGCTGAATCTCCTCCCTTCTTCTTTTTCCTATTCCGCATAGATCGTCTGGCCTGAACGGGCGGCCTGATGAATAGCTGCCAGCAATCTGACGCGCTCGGCGGCCTCGTGGAACGGAACAGGCTCCGCGACTCCCCGGATGATATTGCAAAACGCCTCCAACTGATTGACGTAATAGTTCATGGGCTCGAAAACGGTTTTCATTTTGGAGACTGCCATGGTATCCTTCGTTATTTCCGTCTTGAGCGTTATTTTATAAAAGCCCAGATTCGCCCGAAAGCAGTCCTGCAAAGTAACTACCGCCGAATCAAAGGTTAATACATGAGCGCAGCGGTATGGCCGCTCAAATGAAAAGAGGGCGGATGCCTCCAATCCCCCCGGATAGCGGGCCTGTGCACGAAATGTCCAGTCACAGCCGTTAGGACCGTCGAAATCCGATTGACTGCGGAACTCCGCCTGCTCCAGTCCAGCGACTGCCTGAAGAAACTGGAGCCAATACACGCCCAAATCCCAAAAGCATCCCCCGCCCTGCTCCGGTCGGGATCTATAATTCTCCGCATGCCCATCCTTTGCGGGAATGCACAGGCTGGTTGTTATGGAGCGCAAACAACCATAGCGACCGGAATCCACGATATTGCGCAGCTCGCGCTGCCAAGGATGATGCTGCACCATGACTCCTTCCAGCAGGTGAACGCTGCTCTGCCCGACTGCCGCTTCCAGGGGAGCCAGCTCCGCCGTATTCAGACATAACGGCTTCTCCACAAGCACATGCTTGTGAGCCTGTAATGCTTTACCGATCCACTCCGCATGCAGATCGTTACTCAGCGCAATATACACGGCGTCAATCTCCGGGTCGCTCAGCATATCCTCGGCATGCCGATAAACGACACTAACGCCGAAACGGTCCGCCAAATCTCCTGCCTTGGCAACGGTTCGGTTCGCAAGCGCGGTTACACGGGCCCCGGTAACGTAACGGATCGGCTCCAGCAGCGCACGAGGGGCAATGGCTGAACAGCCAATGAGGCCAAAGCGAATATCCCGTACCGCAGGCTCTTGTGCGGCGGCAGCGGTGTTCATGACCCTTTCTCCAATCCCGTTGAGCTTACTTGCACTTGGGCGTTCCTTACATATGACTCCACGTAGCGTGGTGTCTGACTACGCAACTCCACGATCTTCCGGTGCATGTCCTCCAGAATCTCAGCGCCGCCACCATAGATTTGCATCCACGTATCGTACCGTATCCCCAGTCCCAGCCGTTCCCACAGATCCGCATTATGCATTTCATGCACACCGAACGGCTCCAGCATAATGAGTGGAGTGGCTGTGGCGAACGAATCTGCCAGACTACCCCCGCCGGGCTTGCTGACAATGGCCTGGACATGACATGCCTGGTCTAGCATGCTATGGTAATCTGGCCTGGCCTCATACAACGTCTCCTCGCCTGCCTTCACCTCACCAAAAGGCGGAAAGGTATGCTCCCCGGCTTCATTCCGCTGCCATGTTCTCCACTGCGGGTCCATTCGGAAATAGCGTATACCGTCCCGCTGCTCATCTGGCTGATCCTGATCATACAGCAGCAAATCCAGCTCCCAGCCCGCCTCTTCCAGCCGTCCGACCTTTTCACGGTACGTGCCCATACCCCAACCGCCGCCATGCACAAATAAGCGGGATTTCCGGGCCTCAAAGGGAACATGCTCTACAGCCGGGACATCAATATAGTGGCTGACTTTATTTTGGTCACTTTCAAAAAATGTCATTTCTCCACACCCATCGGCAAAATGCGGGTTGTGCTTGGCTAGATTTTTCCATGAAGGAGAAGGCGTGGAATCCATATACACAATGTCCACATGTACTGATCCCGGCTCCCTGCGCTTGCGATACTCCTCCAGCACATACATCCAATGGCCGGACAAGCATATAAAATGCCGCCGATCTTCCTCTATCCATCGGGTCAGCAGCACTTCCATGGCAGCGAGATCAAGCGAATTGCGCATATCCTGGGGAACCTTCTGTGACATTAAGGCCACAGCGAAATTATCATGGTACGCTTTGCGGCTTTTGTCCACCTTGAGACGGGCCGACTCAGGCAGCACATTTTCAAATACATGAATCGCCGTCTCCACACCCAACCTGCGAAGACCCGCTTGCATAAGCAAGCCGGGAGTATAAAAGCCCAATCCAAAACCGGAACACAAAATCGTTACCTTCATACTCTTGTGCATACTCATGCTCATACGCCTCCCGTTTAATTCAGCACTGTAAAATGATGCTCCGCCAAAAAATGCTCCAGCTTCGTAGTCAGACGCATTTTTTCCTTATCACCCGCGGCAACCAGTTCCAAATAAAGACGACCTTTTCCACGTGCTACGCCTTCAGGCCCACCAGACACGGAAGGACCGTCACCACTGCTAATCCCGCTAACACGAGCCTGCTTGGCAGACAACCTGCCCCCGCGCTCCGTTGTATTTCTGCTTGGGGTGCTCTTAGGACCTGCATTCCTGTTTTCGCCATCTCGTCCGCCCGTGTTCACATACAGCGTATTGGCACCCAGCGGCATCACGCCTTCTTCACTCTCGCCTGTGAACAGCAGTCCCTCACATTCCAGCCCTTCCAGCAATTCTTCATAGGACAAACTGCCGTCATGGGACAACGAATAATTCGTCAGCGTGCCACGCATATTTTTCCCAGCTAAAAAGGTGTCCAATTGGTGCTTGATCAGACTCATGGATTTACGGGCGTTAATTTCGATAATAGGCTCCAGCTTCCCACCCCGAAGTGTCATCGAGTCAATGCAGACGTCGCCGTAATAACCGTCCTGATACAACTGCTTCCCTACATCCTGCATTAAGCGAAAATAGCCCTCACGCTCCAGCCGCTCCATAAAAGCCTCATCCGGCGACAACGATTCCCGGTAGGCGAATTGGGTGTTAGCCAGCCACTGCACAGACAGGATATCGACACTTCCGTTATCACCAATCGTAAATTGGCATGAAAAATCCTGCTCCTTCTCCAGAAAAGGCTCCAGAAGGAACAGTACGCGTTTGCCTTTTCGTTCCTGTCCACGTAAATACGATACAATCCGGTCCAGCATCTGTGTTGAGGTAATGTGCAGGTTTCCTTTGCCCGATACGCCAAAATCATCCTTGATTAAAAAGCTTCCATCCCGCAGCAGCTTGCGTCCCGCCTCGGCTACATCCGCAAACGAAGTCACAATATAGCCGGGATGACGCAGACCGAGACTGCGTTTTAAATCGGAAGAATAGGTTTTGGCATTCACCTTGCGGATCGTTTCCAGCGGCGGCTGATGCAGCGTAATACCCCAGGCGCGTGCGGCCTCCTCCACATGAGGCAAACCCGCAAACGGGCTAAGCACACATCCCTCCAGTTGCGGAAAACCCGTACTGGTATCGGCCTTGCGACTGCCCAGCAGTTCAAAAACAGAAGCCGCCGACACATTCCCCGCCTGCTCCGTTCCGTCAGTCAAATCCCGTTCATTCACAGCCGGGCGAAAGCCCAACTGCGCGATATACTGACGATGTACAGGCGAAATCGCATAGCGGGTCAACAACGCATCTCCCGGCTGGCAAAAGCTGAACAGCAGCTCATCCATTGCCGCCACAATCGCAGAAGAAGCCCGGTCAGGAATGGCGGGCAAGGAGGCTAGCTGGGCATCACGCCAGTAAGCCTCCGCCTCGAACGTTCCCATATACAAATGACGCTGGTTCGGTATCGCGTTCATATGATTCGCTTCCTTTCCTACTTCGCTTGTACAGCACCATCCCAATAATCCGCTTTCCATGTATATTTTCAACTCATATATGGCAGTACCGCTACTGGCTTGCACTTGTATAATCACGCAAGGCAAACTGCCATATAAAGCGGATCACCGCCAGTAGCCAGATCGGGGCGAGGAATGCCCATATGATCAAACCGGGTTCCATTTTGCCCAGAATAAACATGGGTGGAAAATTACAAATCACAAACACTGGAAGCACAAACAAGCCGATACGCTGGATCAGGTTACTATATACCGCCATCGGCACATAGTTCGTCTCGAAAATGCTGTTGGACAGCTCCGTCACCCCGTTCGTGCGGATGATCCAGAAGGCTAGCAGTTGGGGCAGCAAAAACACAGAATAGGCCGTCAACACTCCGCAACCGAGCAACACAGTAAAGCCCCCGACCGTTTCAAAATTAAACGGCAGACCGAGCTTATACCAGCCAATGCCCGTCATGATTCCGCCGCCGACTACGTTTGGAATGGTGTAGCCCAGCTCAAATTGCCGCAGCGTCACCATAAATTGCAGGGACACCGGCTTGGTCATGAGCACATCCAATGAACCGGTACGGATTTTGTCAGGCAGACTTGTAAAATTGCTGTAGAACAAGCCGCTGTAAAACCCGCTCATCATCGTAAATACGCCGATATATAGCAGCACCGCGTCAGGAGACCAGCCGTTAATATCCGTCCCGGCCCGGTATGGAACCGAGGCGTACAGCAGCTTGATGAGCAAATAAGCAGTTTCAACCAGAAAAGCAGTAATGAAATTAATGCGGTATTCCATCTGCGACATGACGGAAAACTGGACGAACTTCCAGTACAGTCGGATATAACGCCCAGCGTTTCGGAAAACATTTTTCATGTTAACCTCCTACCGAGACAAAGCGTTTGACCCCGGCTTGCCACACCCGGCGCGATACGGCCGCCAGCACTACAATCCAGAGCCATTGCACGCCAATGCCTTCAGCGGCTTCCAGCATGGTCAGCTTGCCCGTTAATGCGTTCACCGGAAAAAATACGGTGTAGCTAAACGGGAGCAAACTGAACATGCGGGCCAAAACGTCTCCAAAAATCGTCAGCGGAAACACGGTGCCACTAGCTACATAAATGACGAGCGACAGCGTGTAAAATAGTCCCCCCGATTCCGTCACCCAAAAGGCTATGCCGCTCAGCGCGTAATAGACCACAAAATTGAGCACCAGCGCCCCTGGCAACGCCAATATGTAAAGCAGGATATACGACAGCCCGAAGCTGATTCGTCCTTCCAGGCTAAGGCACAGCAGTAGAATTGCAGCCGCCAGCAGCACTACTGCGGACTGTACCGCCTTGCCTCCAATAAACCGACAAAAACGGTAAGCAAAATAATGTACAGGCTGCACCATGAATTTGGCCAGTCCGCCTTCCTTGATGTCTGTAGCAATTTCGTATTCAAAACCCGTAGCGATCAGCTTCCCGGTTACCCCTGCCATGACTACATACACCAGCATTTCCGGCAAAGAGTAGCCCAGCACCCTTGCTTGTCCCGAAGAACCGAATACCGCAAGCCAGAGAAAAATTTGGGTCATGATCGGCAGCATGAACCCCGCCATCTGGAGCCAGTAATTGGCCCGGTATTCCATTTCGTTTTGCATACCAAGCTGGAGCACCTTCATATATTTGTTATTTCGCATCAGCTAGCCTGCCTCCATCGTACAAATTGGCTATCCCCTCTTCCAACGGGACGTCCTCAATCGTAAAATCAATGACAGACAGCGCATCCAATATCTTTTTGGACCAGGTCAGAGTATCTTCTGCATCCAGCTCAAATACCGCCTCCAGCTCCGAGTTGGAGCGCAGCTTGCCAAGTCCCGCCAACGTCAGGTTAGGCACAGGGCTCTCCAGTCGAACCTTGAGCAGCTTGCGGGCACCGATCACCTCATTCACCTTTTTCAAATCCCCGTCATACACCAGTCTTCCCCCGCTGATAATGATGGATCTGCTGCACAAGTCCTCAATATCCTTCATGTAATGGCTTGTCAGCAGGATGGTCGTCCGGTGTGTGCGGTTATAGGCTTTGAAAAACTCGCGAATGCGCCGCTGGGAAACCAGATCCAGTCCAATGGTCGGCTCGTCCAGCAAGATGACCCGTGGGCGATGCAGCAGCGCGGCAATCAGCTCCATTTTCATACGCTCGCCGAGAGATAAGCGCCGAACCTGAACATGAAGCTGCTCCTCCACCCCAAGCAGGGTAACCAGCTCGTCCAGCGCCTCCTTGTAATGACTTTCATCTATCTCGTAAATAAGCTTGTTCAGTTCGAACGACTCGCTGGCAGGCAAATCCCACCAGAGCTGGTTTTTCTGTCCCATCACGATGGAAAACTGCCGTTTAAACTCCTTTTGCCGCTTCCACGGGGTAAAGCCAAGTACAGATGCCTCCCCGTCACTGGGATGGAGAATGCCGGACAGCATTTTGAGCGTCGTTGTTTTGCCAGCCCCGTTTGGACCGAGAAATCCGACAATTTCGCCTTCCTCAATGGTGAAGCTGACATCCCGTACGGCCTCCTTGGTCAGCTTTTCCCGCCTGAACAGGTTTTGTAATGATTTGCGCACGCCCGGCTCCTTTTTATAGTACGTAAACGTTTTCGACAAGTGATTCAATGTAATGGACGGCATTCAATTCTCCTCCTCTTTCATCTGTCCGTGACACCTTGGTGAGCCGTTTCCTGATATGATTTACCTGATACGTTATGCCTAATTACTCGGTTGCTTGCTCAGCTAAAATCATCAATTCCTCCAGCATGTGCCGCTGTTTGTCAATCAAGCTGAGGGCGCGTTCGGTAATGTCAGGCATCCGTTGCTTACGCAGTTGAAGACCTGTTTTGTAAATATGCAGGTTGAGCTTATGCCATTCCGCATGCAATGACTGCGCTAATTCCACCACATGCTGCGCTCGCGGTCCCAATGTCTCTTCATGCAGCATGCAATAATCCGCTGTGTAATCGGTCAGATGAAGGGCGCTGCCCAAACGCAGATTGTAATAGATTTCATGGCAGTACGTACGGAAGTCCGTATCCTCCATGTCTGTCAGCAGGCGGAAATCCTCGACAAAGGCACGATAGCCCTCATCTCCCCGCTTGACCTGTTTGCCAACTGCGACATCTCCGGGGTTATTTCCCGGGTCATCGGACGAGGGCACACCTCTCCAGATCGCTTCATGTCCAGTAACATATTGACGAATATGGTATGCACACGCCGCATGCAATTCGCCTGGCGAAAGGGGCGCGGGCTGTTCCACCAGCCAGGCATATTCAATAATGCCCTGCATCAGATCGTCGAGCCGGGCGGAACCGACGTAAGTCATGGCATGGCCCGAGGAATCCAGCAGGAAGCTGTCATTTACCTGTGCTGTTCGCCGCTGCAAGTCCAGTCCAGACAGCTCAATGACATGGCCCCTTGGGTAATTTTTCACATACACGTCGTGGTAGGTTAAAGCGGTACTCGATGTGTGTAGCATCGTACCGTAGCCTGTAGTCAGCGCCAGCAGCAGATCGGTTTCATTGCTTACGCCAGCAATCCACGGCTCGACCCGAATTACCGGACCGCCGCTGGCTGCCATTTCCTGAAGCTGCTCCGGATATTTCTCGGGACCGAAGCGCTTCAAATCGCCGCTATACTCCGCGCACATGCTGCCGCACAGCATGAACAGCTCGGATTCGGCCATGTTCACGCCATATCGCCGTAGCGAGGTGCGCAGGGAAGAATATACACAATGCTTCCCTGGAGCAGCATCTATCGATTCTTCAGCAGCGTAGTCGACAACGGACTCATGAACGTTCTCCATGCCCGATGCCTGCACAGGTCTGATCTCTGCCGCCCCCTTATGCATATTTGCTCAGCAGACGTTCAATGCCTTGAAGTGTAGAAAGATGCTCCAGCACCAGATCGTCGTCCTCCATCGTAATATCAAGCTCATTTTCCAGCTCTACAATCAATTCAACAGCGGATAGGGAATTCAGCCCCAAGGTTCGCAAATCCTGCTCCGGCGTCAATTGTTCCAGTTCACCTGGAGCCAGCTTCAATACCTTTTCCAGCAAAGGTACTACGTGGTACACATCTGTCTTCATCCTAAATTCCTCCCGGTTTATGAGCTTCCCAATCCCGCAATGATACCTTCCAGCCTGTGCGCATAGGCTTCGGCTTCCTGCCAGCTATCTGCCATAATCAGCGTGAAAATCCGATTCACATACCCCCGCTTCACCGGCGTACCGGACAACGTACCTGCCGTATAAACAAACACCCCTTCGGGGCGCTCGGGCGTGTAGAGTAAGCCTTCCTCTGCCAGCAAGCCGCATAAGCGACTGTAGGTCAGCGGTGTGGCGGTAACGTTGCGGTAGTAGCGGGACAGCGTTTTATGCTGCTCTCCCAAGACCGACGACAGGAACGAAATATAGGTAGACAGGGTAAACCTGCCGTTAATCTCGATCACCGGAACCAGCAAGCCTCCTTCATCGACAAAACCGTCAATGGAAGCCATGCCTGTATAACCGATGGAATACAGATACGTTCCCAACTGGTAAGCGCAGCGCCTCACTTCTTCTTCCAGCGCAGCGCCAAGCTCAGCCGGAACGCGGGACCCGGTGTACACCGTGCCGTCCACATTTTGCCTTTTCAGCGAAAACATCGTCACCCCACCGCCCTCGTCAATACAGAGCTGGTAGTTCAGATCCATCTGCTTGTTATGCCAGCGCTCCACCAGCCAGCCTCCCGAAGAAGGAGATGAGCCGCCAAAGCGTTTCATCACACTTAACAGCGTATCCAACTTGGACAGCTCGTCCAGCATATACATGCCTTGCCCCGATGCGCCATGCGGCTGCTTGATGATCAGCTTCACAGGCCCGTCCGACAAGTCGGCCAGTCTGCCGCATTCCCTGCGGATCGCCGCTTCGTCTGCGCATACGGCTCCCTCACTGACGGCAAAACCGAGCTTTTGCGCAGTCAGGCGGCTGAATATTTTATCATTCACCTGGGCACTGACCGAGGACGGTGCACCAATCAGCTCCAGTCCACAGCGCTCCGCAATCGCTTCCTCCTGCGGGGTAACCGCATACGGAACGAGCCACGCTTTGGCTCCGCTACTGCTGTGGCCTGCTTCCGCAACCACACGCAGCCGTGCCAAAAGTGCCTCGTCCGCCAGCACCAGCTCCGAAATCGGCGTTAACGGATCAGTCGGCTCCGGCACCTCAATACGCGGCAGGCTAAAGCCCAACCGCTGAAGCATGTCCAGAAAAGCCTGATCCGGCTGTTCTCGCAGCACGATCACATCCTGACTTCGGCACAACAGAAGATTCATTTCCTCCATTCGATTTACCACCTGCTGTTCATCACGATCTACCATCCCCCCCTTACGGGGGGACGGATGCCATACCTGCTCTGCGCCAATATTAAACAGCCAAATCAGGACTCCATGATCGCGTTCATGGGCAAGCGCTTCCACGAGGTTAATGGTTTTAGTCGTCACGTCCTGTCATCCCTCTCTTCCATCCAGTAAGAAACAACTGCGATCGAAACTAAATATATTTCAGGGAGCCAGCTCCGTGCAGATACAATACGCTGCATTTGGAGCACACCGGCGTTAATCCTTCGTGATTAATCGTTTGGCGTGTTTTCTCATACGCATCCGAATTCCAGATTTCCTTCAGACTGTGCTCTCGCAAGCTTCCAATCGTGAATTCGCTAAAAAATTTGCAAGGCATCACCTTGCCGTCCGGCAAAATATCCGTTCTGGAGGTGAGCGCCAGGCAATGATTGGAGCAGCGACTGACCATTTCCTCTCCATGTATAAATTTGTCGATTTCCTCATAGTCCAGACCAGGCTGATAGCGCACACGAATGTTCCACACCCGCTCATTGATCCGTTGTAGCTCCTGCATCAAAGGATCGATGTTATCCGGGTTGATTTTATATTTGAAAGCATGCCAGCTACTAATATTTTTTTCCTCCAGTTGTCGGAGCCAAGAAAAGTTTTGTGTAAAATAGTCATCCATTTTTAGGGAGGTTTCTTTGGAAATATACCAGGGGAACGTCAGCAGCACCAGATCCAGCCTCTTGTCCTCCAGCATTTGCAGAAACTCGTACATCCGTCCGATCATGTTATCGTTAATGACGGCATGGACGGTCACCCGTCCCTTGTACAATCCCTGGTCACGCAGTTCAATCAGCTTATCCATCTGCCGCATCGTTTTTTGAAAGGTGCCTTTACCGCGAATCAGATCATGTTCTCTTTCAAAGCCTTCAATCGCTATTAACAGCTCCAGATTTTCAGATAAATCCAAAATCCGGTCCAAATATTTATCAATCAGCAGTCCATTGGTACAAAAGGTCATTTCTCGCCGATCTTCCGCCAGCACGTCCAAAATTTCGTCAAAACGCCGATGAAACATCGGCTCTCCGCCCCACATATACAGCCGGGACTTGGCCTCCTTCGTCTCGCTCAAAATTTGCCGAAGCATATCCGGGGCAAGATCCATGTTTTGCTCTTCTTTATCCATTTGATGATGATAGCCTTCCTCGTTCCATTCAAAGCAGTGCGTACATCTCAGGTTGCAGCGGTTGGTCAGCTTAATGCCGATCGTCTGGGGCATGTCCGTTTTGAAGGCAGGGTCCTGTGTTGCGTTACGGTAAGATACAGAAGCGTTTTTCAGGTTGCGCTTGATGAGCTTGAACGCTTTCTCATCAATCAGCACATTGCTTTTGGGCTGCATGCTAACACCTCGTTTAATGGATTTTCAGGCACATGTACCAAGCTGTACGTCAGACCGTCTCCATTCCCTCCGGGTGCGGCGATTTTTCCGCATCGCTGATTCCCTGAATGTAGCTGCAAAACGCATCTACCGAGCTCAAATGCTCCAGCTCAAAGGAATCAAAATCAATTTCCACGTCAAACGCATCCTCCACTTGCAGCATGAAATGAACCAACTGCAACGAATCCAGTCCAGCATCATGAATAATGTCCGAATGTCCATCCAGCTTACCGATCAGCTCAGGATCTTCCTTGACCGCGCTGATCATTTCAATCACTTGGCTTTGCATAGCAAACTCCTCCTTGTGAGTGATTCTATTCGTGCCGCCCGACAATGCCATCTGCAAAGCTCCTCGAAAAATTCCTACACTGGAACTTTATTCAATTATACTCCTCCATTTAAGAGACAAGTCAATAGGTTGTTTTGTAAATATAACGCACAATATGTAAATTAATGTATGGTTATTTCGACAATTTTTGCTACCTTATCTAGTCATTCTTTTAAACTTAAAGGTTACCTCTGGCGCCAGTGCGCAGTCGGATCGTGGCTCCTATCGCCACCACCACCGGATTTCTTGGATAAAGCCTTAGCTTGCTTGTATCTTCTTGCATGTGAGACAGAATTAATTTACAATATACATAAATCATATGAAAATATTTTTCTTCATAAGATTAATTTTTACGATAATTATTTTCATACGAACGAAATATTCTATAGCCAAAGGAGCGCTGCTCATGTCCCCTATTCTTCATACATTAACTCACAGATTGGAGCAGCTTCCAGTCCAAGAGCGCAAGCTGGCGGAATCCATTCTGCAAGCTCCGGGAGATGTGCTGCATCTGGGCATTCGGGAGCTGTCGGAGCTTTGTGGGGTGAGTCCGGCGACCGTTACGCGGTTTTGCAAATCACTGCATTTTAAAGGCTATCCCGATTTCAAAATGAAGCTGGCCGCCGAGCTGCCCCGTTCGAACAGTGACGGTGAAGCCTCCTATCAGGACATCGTCGCCGGAAATTCGCTCTCTCGTATCGTGGAAGCTATAGAGGCGAATCATACCGCATCCATTGCAGATACGACCCGACTGCTGGATTTCAGCAAGCTGGAGCAGGCGATTGCATGGCTGTCCGCCACAAGCCGCATTGATCTGTACGGCATGGCGACCTCCTCGATTGTGGCGCAGGATTTTTATCAAAAGCTCATTCGAATTGGAAAAAATAGTACCGCCTTCGCGGACTCGCACATGCAGATTACCTCTGCCTCCTCGCTTGGGCCAGGAGATGTCGCCTTTGCCGTCTCCTATTCGGGGGAAACACAGGAAACCATCGCGGCTCTGCGCTGTGCACAGGAACAGGGGGCCAGAACATTATCCCTGACCTCCTTCGGAAATAACACGCTGGCAGGTATTGCGGATATTGCGCTATTTTCCTCCTCGCTGGAAGAAGGGATGCGGCGTGGAGATATGGCGTCACGCATTGCCCAGCTTCATATCATAGATATCCTGTTTACAGGTATGGTCAGCGCGAATTTTGACAAATATATTCCGAGATTGGAAGGTTCATATCAACAAGTAAGCAAGCTCAAAAAACAACCAGGGGGCCACTGAAGATGAACATACGTATTTTGAACAGCCGTGAAGACCTGAATGCTACCGCTGCCGCTGTGATCGCCAGTTTACTGCTGAACAAGCCTCAGGCCATGCTTGGGCTCGCTACCGGAAGTACACCTATCGGCATATACCGTCAGCTTGTAGAAATGTACCGTAAGGGACAGGTGAGCTTTGCACGAGCCTACTCCGTGAATCTTGATGAATACGTTGGCCTGCCCCCAGAACATCCGCAGAGCTACCGCAGCTTTATGAATGAGCACTTGTTTCAGCATATCGACATTCCTCTTGCCCATACACGCGTACCTGACGGTAATGCGGCCGATCTGGCAGCAGAATGTGCGGCCCACGAACAAGCAATTCTGGATCACGGACCCGTGGATGTCCAATTGCTCGGCATTGGCCACAACGGTCATATCGGCTTTAATGAACCCGGGCAAGGCCTGAAGGGAGCCACACATGTGGTAGATTTGGAAGAGGGGACGCGTGCAGCAAATGCCCGTTTTTTTGGCAATATAGCTGATGTACCCAAGCAAGCAGTCACAATGGGTGTAGGGACAATTCTAAAGGCGAAGCAAATTATACTGGTAGCTTTTGGCGCGGATAAGGCAGACATTGTCAAGCAGGCTTTCACTGGACCTGTAACCACAGAATGCCCGGCTTCCCTGCTGCAATGTCATCCCAACGTGCTAATTTTACTGGATCAGGAAGCGGGAGGTTGGTTAATTTGAACTCGGATGAAACGAATAGCTATTTAACCCAACTACTGTATGGACAGGTCGTCATTGGAGATCACATGATTGAAAAAGGGGTTGTCGCTATTGAGGGGCAATCCATCGTATATGCCGGTGCAGAGGATGATTTGCCTGCTGATCTAATTGCAGCAATAGTGAAAAATCAGAATATTGGTGTAGCGGTGGAGCCCAACATCGTGCGATTGGAAGGCGGCTACCTGCTGCCGGGCTTTATTGATATTCATGTTCACGGCGGTAACGGCGAGGACTTTATGGACGCTGACCCGCAGGTACTGGATACGATTACTTCTTTTCACGGCACCCAAGGAACGACCGCCATGCTGGCTACCACCATGACCGCACCAAAAGAGCGAATCGACCAGGTGCTAAGTGAGGTTCACGCCTATATGGCGCAGCCTATGCCCTATGCACAACTGGAGGGCGTACATCTGGAAGGTCCGTTCATTAGCCCGAACTGGCCTGGAGCGCAAAACCCGGAGCACATTCAACCGCCGAATCTGGATTGGGCGCAGGAATGGGAGCAGCGCTATCCCGGCCTTGTCCGCCAACTGACGCTTGCCCCGGAGCGGGAAGGCGCGCTAGAGCTGATTACCTGGCTGCGAAGCCATAACATTACTGCAGCTCTCGGTCATACGGATGCCACGTATGAAGAGGTGGAACGCGCAGTGGCGGCAGGCCTGAACCATGCGGTTCATTCATTTAATGCCATGACTCCGCTGCATCACCGCAAGCCGGGAGCCGCCGGAGCCGTGCTTGCCGATCCGCGCATTGAAGCGGAAGTTATTGCGGATGGTATTCACGTACATCCCGCTGCTGTCTCCCTGCTCGCCAAGCTGAAACGGGAGCACAACCTCATTCTGATCACCGATGCCATGTCTGCCACCGGGCTGGAGGACGGACAATACACACTCGGCGATTTACCAGTAATCGTGGAAGGCGGCGTGGCACGGCTAGAGGATGGCGTGACTCTGGCAGGAAGCACGCTGACAATGATTGAAGGCTTCCGGTATCTGGTTCGTCATGTGGGTCTGACCATTCCCGAGGCGTCACAAGCCGCTAGCCTGAATCCAGCTAAGTCCCTGAATATAGCGGATCGAACAGGCTCGCTTGAAGCAGGCAAACAAGCAGATGTTCTGTTACTGGATGCGGACTTAAAGCTGCAAGGCGTATGGATTAAAGGAATACGAAGATAGTTTCTTCTTATGGTTCCCCCTAAACCAAAGAGCTATCCCTCAGCGATTCGCCGAGATGGATAGCTCTTTCTTTGGCATTACACACATATGTGGTGAATTAGCGATGATTCATAGGTGCAGGGGTATAATTTTGTGGACGAGTTGGTGCGGTTGTTGATCCATTTGTTGGATGAGTTGCACCAGCAGCAGGAGTCGGGAATACGCGTTGAATGATATCTGCCAATTGGGTACTCATTCCTTTGATCGGATGACCGTTTTGCACACTGCGTGTAAAGTCAGTGGTATGCTTTACAAAATCCGGGTTAGCCGATACATATACCTGTTCAATCGAAGGTGCAAATTGCTTTACCTTGTTGGCGATGCGACTTTTGACGGCTTCGGTCAACGTACTAGGCTCATACGCAGTTCTTGCACCTTCCACTGTGGTGCCATCCGTGCGTCCGATATCCGTGCGGGTACCGTCCGCCAAGCCACGAATCATACCATAAGAACCAGTACCCATCGTGCCGTACAATCCGTCACCACGACGCGGAGGTGTTACGGGTCGGCTCATTCCATTGTCCGTAATTCCCGGCGTTATGCCATCGGTGGTATAGTTGCCTCTTGTACCATCCACCCCATACGTAGTCATGCCATGTGTATTCATGGGATGCTTAGTACCTTTAACGCTTGAAGTACCTACACCGGTTCCGTTGGCTTGATCCTTCAAGGAAACCGCTACATAAGCATTACGATTACCGACCAGCACTGTCGCAGATTTTACATCCGGCAACTCGGATATACGTTTGGACAAATTACGATCGACTTGCAGGTTACCAATTTGGTGTCCGGTTCCATTGGCATTTTGGTTTAAGCGCATTCCGTCCATACCGTTGGACTTAACTCCGAAACGGTTCACACCATCCATATGATGTGTACTTTGCGCATTATAGCGGGTAGTGTTCGTGCGGACATTATGATTCGCAGTCCCACACCCTGTCAAAGCAGCCATACTGGCGAGCAAAGCAGCAGAAATCGTTAAACTGATTACCTTCTTAGTCCCTGGCATGAACTCATCCTCCATACATATAAAATGTGTGACGAGATTAGGATGCGCTACGATTCTCAGGGCTATGCTGACTAAAAAATGACTAAAAAATAAATTTTTAATGTAAATATGAAATACAATTGATGATTTACCACAAGATGGCATGTATAATAAGATTGAAAAATACTTTATTTTACAAAAGGAGGATTTCAAGCTTGAAAAAGATCACCGTTTTGATGCTCATTTTTTTGTTGTCCGTCACTCTTGTCCCCGTCGGCGCCTTTGCAGGCTCCACTACACCCGAAGCCCCGAAAGCACCTGCTGGAAGTTGGGTAGAAGGCCCGCCACCTAATCGCGTTGATCCGGCTAAACCTGCGTTATTGTTTGTACATGGTTTGAACAGTAGCGCTGAGGTCTGGACTAAAAATGACAATGATATGCTTCAGCTCGCACGTGATGCCGGATATCAGACGGCCACCATTAATCTTTACGATGCAAATGGCACATCACAGGATATGTGGGACAATGGTAAGCTTCTAGCCGACAAAATTAAGGTCATTAGTAATCACTTTGGCAAAAAGCTCATTATCATCGCCCACAGCAAAGGTGGAGTGGATACCCAAACCGCTCTCGTATATAACGGAGCCGCTCCTTATGTACAACGTGTTATCACCCTCAGCAGTCCCCATCATGGCTCACAGCTTGCAGATCTTGCATACAGTAGCTGGGCTGGATGGCTGGCAGATATTGTCGGCTCACAAAATCCAGGTACCTCCACTCTACAGACATCTTACATGAAGTATTTCCGATCCAAGACTGATGCACTCAGCAACGCGACTACCATTCCTTTCTTCACGTTTGCTGGTGATAACTGGTCTGGCGGAAGCGCTTCCTACATACTGGGCGGACTTTATCTTTCATCCTTTGGCAAAAATGATGGAGTGGTCACAGTCGATAATGCAAAGCTTCCCGGTGGACGTATAGTCAAAGTCGGACCCTGGGATCATGCCAAAGTGCGTACCGGCTCTTACGTCTTCTCCCTGATCCAACCCTACCTCCAAGCAAACACTCCAGCATTGAATCAGGAAACTGAAGCACTTTCAGCAGCATCTTCCCTGACTGCTTCTGCTCTACAATCCACTTATGGCGAGATCGACAATTCATACTTTATCCGCGGCGGAGACTATAACGGAAAAGCCTCCGAAATCCTCACCGTTGAAAATGGTGTCAAATCCATTGATCTGGACTGGATCAGCGATAAACGTGTAAGTAAACTGGAACTGACCAAGCCTGACGGTACAAGCGAGATCGTTAATCTGAAAGCAGGTTATGATGACGAAATTTTTGCTGGTGCCTGGCATCATAACGCCGTCATTCAAAATCCAAAACCGGGTATCTATAAACTGAATGCCACGATTCCTGATACAGGAGCATATCTCCTGATTGCCCGTTATCAGGCCGCTCAAGTTCCTGAGCTGAAATATAATCTGAATGCCGTAGGTCCGAAGCTGAATCTGCAACCACAGGATTCCCCTAAAAGCGTTACACAAGTCACGTATCAGGTTCAATATTACGGTGATCCACAGCAAGGAATGACTCCCGCGTCCAAAGGTCTGACGGTACAACAAAAAACGGTCAACCCCACAGGACAAATCGAGCTGTCCAAAGCGGACAAGCCCGGCATGTATTCCGTAACCTATGAAATCGAGGGAACTACAAAGGCAGGCTATCCATACCGCCGTACAGCTGTTCAGTCCATTTATATTGACGCTGACGGGAATAAGTATGTTGATTAAACTCCCTACGTAATCATTTATATCAAAAAACAAAAAGGTGTAGGCCCTCAAAAGCCTACACCTTTTCTTTTCTGTATCATAATAATGGCGTCCGGTTTAATCACTTCAAATATCGTCACGCTTCAAGTCTTCTATAAAATCAGTCACAATACTTTGGACGGCATCTTCCCGGGACATTCGGATATACCGACTGGTTTTCTGAATATCCTCCTCGAACAGATGAAGTATACTGCTCATAGCTTCCTGATCTCCGCCTCGTGCTAATTTGAGCAGTTTGATGAACTCAGCATCTGAGATAATTGATTCAGCATTTTCTTTTTCCATTTATTCACCGCCTGTTGGGATAGCTTCAGCTCTCTTGCAATCTGTGCTTCGGTTTTGTCTAGTATGTAAAGGTCAAAGATGATGGCTTTTCCGATCTCAGATGGTAGAGAGTTAATGAGCTGTAGGGTATACATTTTAGAGTTTGCAGAGTCTGTAAAAGATGGAGTAGCGACGGCTTCGTTTTTTTCCATGACAAATTCATGATTGGTTTGTACCCGGGCACGATACTGGATTCTCCATGCAATGCGATATAGCTTCTTACGATATTGCTCAACCAATGTTAGCTGAGACTGATTCATCTTAAACCACCCTTTCTCTTTGGATTTGGCTTTTCTAAATCCTCATATTATAGGGTAATTTGAGAACACATTTTACAACCAAATCAGAACATTTGTTCTTATTTATTATACTATTTTTTGAGTCGGTTGTATACGATTCTTTTGATTTACCTTCCTTTATATACGGCTAAAAAGGAGGGAAACCATTGCAGATGGATGATGCTCTTTCTATCATAACCAACGTAGGCTTTCCGGCAGGTCTTTGCTTTATTTTGTTGCGACACATCCTGCACACCATGGAAGAAAAACTGGATAAGCTAGATCTCTCGCTCCATGAGCTGATTGAGGTCATTAAGGAATTAAACGATGGGAACCGTCATTCTTCCAAAGGCAGTAAGCTTGATGAATAATGAACACAAAGAAGCTCCAACCGACGATCCTCGCCGATGGAGCCTCTTTGTTCGTTTTATACCGAAAAATTTGCTTGATTGCGGATCTGCTCATACTCCAAGCTCGTGTTCAGATGATCATTTTCCAGCTTGAGCCTGGTCATGTCCAGCCTGTTCAATACGCTTCACGTCAGATACGGACAGACCATACGCCCAATTGCTTTGCGGAGGCACGACCCATACGGTATCCGGGTCACCGTCCACCGTCCAGCCCTGATACACCTGCTGCGGCTCATCCTGTTTGCCCAGCGATACGCTCAGCGTAAAGCGGTGAACAGGATGGTTCAGCTCGGAGGCTTTACGCAAGGATTGGCTGCTGGCCAGATTTTTGATTTGCTGCGATAAGGAGGTCGCCGTATCACTGGTTACCGACTTTCCATTCAGCGTCCAAGCTGTGGAAGAGCTTTCCCCGGTTCCCCCGTCACCGGATGACTTAAGCATCCAAGACGCGGACTGGCCTTCCCACTCCAGTCCGCTCAGCTTGTCATCATCCCAGTCAAACGGCGTCGTATCCGTAAAATCGGCTGCACCCAGTAACAACCCGGAAAGGGTATCCACAGGTACGGAGGCTACCTCTTTTTTATCTGACAGCACATAAGCAGCATCTCCGGAAGGCAATGTTTCGCCAAAAGCAAAGGTATGCTCGCTTCCATCCTTGGTCTTGATCTGAATTTGGTTGCCGGTGGCGCTGATTCCGTATTTGGCTACATCTTTTGGAGAGGTTTCCACCACCTCACCAAGCTTCACATTTTGAATAGCAGCTAACCAATTGTCTATCGTATAACCGTTTAACGGATAAGACTGCGGCTTGCTCATGCTCCATTTGCCATCACGTTGTGTAAGTTCGACCGTCTTGCCTTCCTTCCCTGTTATAGCAAAAGACGAAATATTCCCCTGCGTAAGCTGAACCAGTTGGCGAGCTGCAGGAGCTTGTTCACGAAAAAAGTTTTGGCTCTTGGCATAGACTATACCCGCTCCCAATACAACTAACAGCAGCACGGTGGGTATCCATTTTCTCATGCTCTTCTTCGCCTCCACCATAATAAGATTCCGGCTGCCGCAAACAACAATGGCAATCCGATCACGGATAGGGTCATTATCGTCTTCGCTTGCGCAGGAGTCAAATAAACCACCTTATAATCCTGCTCCTGACGAGGACGAATGGTAAGCCCGTCAGATTGTTCCTGTACATAATTCAGACTGTTCAGCACAAAATCCCGATTGCCTCCCGTGCTGATCTCGGTGTCGCTCATAAGGGCTGACGTTCCGAGAATAATGGCTTTGGGTTTGCCATCCTTGCCATTTACCGCGTAACCCAGATCAAGCGGCCCCTGCGGGTCCTTGTCATCCTTCTGTGTTTCGTTGTTTAGCAGCCCCTGAATATTCGTTTCCCCATAGCTGGCAGCAGAAGATTTGAGCAAGGCCGTAGTCTTCCAATTCTTCTGCTCCCCTGCTTGCAAAGCAATAGACAGCGAAAGCACCGGGTACAGATTGGAGGCCGCCAGCTTATCGGTAATTGCATGACTGCCAAAGGTAGGCACTGTAAACAGAGGTCCAAGCGTATTCGTCTGCTCCTGATCCACCACGATCGCATGTGTATCCTTCACACCGTAATCCGCCGCCAGTGCGTCAAGGTTTTTCCAGTCCGATTGCATGTTCGGATGAAAGCCCAACGCCAGAAAAAGCTTTCCACCACCCTCCAAATAGGTGCGAATGCTTTTCAGCTCCGTCGCGCTGATATCTCGTTGTGGCCCCACAATAGCCAGCACCGATGCATCTTTAGGCACACTCCCCGCCTGATTGAGCTGCACTTCTTCTGTTTTTACATTATCCTGCGCCAGTGAGCTGCTCAATCCGGTCATTTGGGACAAAGGGATTTCCTCATGTCCGGTCAGGAAAACGACTTTTCCCTGACGGGTAGATGATAGTCCTAGCAGTCCGCTGGTCAGCTTTTCTTCCCCGCTAAACTGGTACGCTCCCTCGCTACTTCCCTGTGCCTGCGTAAACAGACTACCTATATCAATAACACGTTTCTTCTCACCCTGAACCAGCACGATGGATGCTTCGGTGACACCGTATTCCTTGGCCAGCAGCGGCTCCTGATTCAGATCATATTGCTCGACCTTGAGCTTGCTGTTACGCTTGGCGTATTCACTCAGCATATCCGTAACGTCCCGGTTCAGCTTTTGATTTTGCGAAGTCGATACGGTAAAAGCAATCAGCCGTATGTCTTCCTTCACTCCCTGAATGGCCGTCAATGTCTGATCAGACAACGTATACTGCTTGCCTGCCGTCAAATCCACCTGAAAGCCTCCCAGCGAACGCAGAAACAGCGTCAGCAAAATAAAAATACCTGCAGCAGCAACCGACAATACCACACTGTTGGTATGACCCAGCCATTTTTTCATGTTCATCACCTCCACCGTTTCCGTTCGACCACCTGGATGCTGAATAGCAAAAAGAGCACCGCCACTGTCACGTAATACAGCACATCGGCTCCGTTCAGCAATCCTTTGGTGAAGCTGTCAAACCGTGCGGTTAGTGAAAAAGGCTCCAGCCATTGCTGCAAGTCCGCAGATGCGCCTGTTTGTCCACCAAACGAATCCAGCATCCAAAACACGAGCAAAATAATAAAGCTGACGACCGCCGACATCATCTGATGCTGCGAAAGCGTCGAAGCGAACAGACCAATGGCCATCATGGCTGCACCCAGCATAAACAGACCGATCACAGACGTAAATACCAGTGTCCAGTCCAGCGATCCGTAAAAGGACATCACGACCGGGTACGCCAGACTGCACAGCACCAAAATCAGCAGCATGCCCAGCGACGCCAAAAATTTACCCACAATCATTTCTGTCACACTCACTGGCGAGGTAAGTAACAGCTCATCCGTACCCTGTCTGAATTCCTCCGCTACCAGCCTCATCGTGAGCAGTGGGACAACGAACAACAGCATGGACAGCGTGTCACCGAGTACCAGCCGATAGTCCAAGATGCTTGGCTGATACATGACAAAATTCGTGTAAAAGAGCAGCCCCGTCAGCAGCATGTACACCGCAAGCGCAAAATACGTTGTCGGCGTCCATAAATAGGCTTGAAGCTCCTTTTGACAGACCGCGAACAAGCGCCTCATGATCGTTCACCTCCTGTACTCTTGTCTTGCCCGGCCTCATCCGTTTTCGACTCGCGAGTCGTTAACTGCTGGAATATATTTTCCAAGCTGAGGCTTTCTTTTTTCAACTCTATAATCGGAAGCTTCGCACCAGACAGCACATAAAAAAGCTCCTCACGGAAATCCTCATCGGAAGCGCCTGTGAGTAACAGCCCGGTCAACTCTTGCTCATTTGCAATTAGCTTTGTGTCAGCTTGAGACAAGCCAGATGTTAAAAGCTCCACCTCAACTTTCCCCCAAGCGCGAAGAACGTTCAGCACCTGCTCACGGCTGCCTTTGACCTCCACTTTTACCTTAAATCCGTCTTCTATCGATCCGCCTAGCGCATCAGGCCGTCCATCCAGCACCAATTCACCCTCATGAATGATAAGAACCCGATTGCACAAGGCGTCCACCTCGGGCAAAATATGCGTGCTGAGCAGCACCGTATGATTCTCTCCAATCTCCTGAATGAGCTGGCGAATCTCCAAAATCTGATTCGGGTCCAAACCTGATGTCGGCTCATCCAGCACCAGCAAATCCGGGTTATGAATAATCGCCCCCGCCAGTCCCAAACGCTGCTTGTACCCTTTGGACAGACTGCGTACCAGTTGTCTTTCACGCCCGTTTAACCCAAGCCGGGAAATCATTTCGGAAATGCGCAGCTTGTGCTCTCTCGCAGGCACATCTCGAATGCTCGCCACAAACTTTAAATAGGATCGAACGGACATATCTCCATACAGAGGGGGCGTTTCCGGCAAATAACCGATTTTGGAACGAGCCTGTCTGCCCTGCTCCTGAATCGGTATGCCATCAATCGTAATCACTCCCTCATTCGGTTGGAGATACCCTGTAATCATGCGCATCGTTGTCGTTTTGCCTGCACCGTTAGGCCCCAGAAATCCAACAATCTCACCACGCTGCATTTCAAAATCCAGCTTATGTACGCCCCTGTTGCCCTCATACCACTTGCTGACCTGCTGCACCTTGAGCACACGCTTCACCCTTTCTTTTATCATAGCTCTCCCTCAACACTTTAAACTCTAATGTTAATCCCACACATATAGCTCCAGCTTAAAGTCACTTAAATATAAGCTTAAAATAATGTGTCCAAAATGTGAATAGAAGAATGTACAGGAGCATTTCTGCATTATTTGAAAGCTGGTAAGTGCTAACCGTTACGATGCCATCGTCGTCTCGCCGGATTACCCGATGCTTCCCAGGCTAAGAACGTTGGGCTATCAGGGTATGCTAATCTATGAATCACAGGGCTTCGGTTCGCAGGTGGAAGTTGCGTAGTAAGCGAAGCCACACCCTTTCTACAAAGATACGCCAATGCAGTGCTGCTACCAGATACGGCTCATCTAATGGATTTATTCTCCAGTATGTGTCCCTGGCTTGAACGTTATGTATTTCCAAATGTGCTGGATACCCGCGTATTTAATTATGTTAATAACACTCCCCCCGATCATCCCGGTTATTGCTTGAGTTGGACGGCTGGAGCCGAACAAAAACTGGAGGCATTTTATCGATATCTCTTACTGGATGCTGCAAAACCGTCCGGATCTTCGCATCTGGATGTTCTATGATAATACCCTTTCGCAGCCAGAGGATAAGATACAATTCGAGAGCATGGTTACACAGCTTGGCTTGTCCTCCATTGTAGAACGTTTCAACAACGTGCCCCATGCTAAAATGCCTCTGTATTACTCCGTGATTGGCGATTCGGGAGGGTGTCTGTTGTCCACTTCACTGGTAGAGGGATTTGGATACGCCGTAGCTGAGGCCATGGCTTGCCGCTGTCCCGTGCTCAGCTCTGATTCTGACGGGGTGCGAGCCTTCATCGATCACAACGTAACAGGTAAATTTTATACGCAAGGAGATATCTGCAGGCGGTATTGGAGGGACTGGATCTGATGAACAACGTGCCACAACGCGAATCCATTCGCCAGAAGGGGCTGACAAGGATCGTCGACCTGTTAGCACCGGATAAATATGTGCAATCCTTCCGGCAAATGATGAATGCGCTGGGCGTGAGGTAATTTATTATTTTAATGAAGAATTACTCCAACAGCTTAAAGTAGGGCAGGTCTCCAAGACGATACAGAAACCATTATCCCCCAAAAATAATAGCTGACGACATCCCTTTTTACACACGGGCCATCGTCAGCATTATGACTTTCTTTTTTATCACTACTGTTCGGAATCTATCTAATCTTTAATAATTGGTCTCCAGCATGAATATCTGTTGTAGCTTCCATTATGATATCCGTGTACACGGCTGTGTTGGTTACAATGATGGATGTGGTGATATCATATCCTTCATCTGCTATAGCCTCGGGATCAAATTCAACCAGCTTGTCTCCTTTTTGAATGGTATCTCCTTCAGAAATAAAAGAAGTGAAATGTTTTCCTTTCAAGCTGACCGTATTGATTCCAATGTGAATGAGCAATTCAACTCCATCCTCAGAGATAAGCCCGATCGCATGCTTTGTTTTGAAAACGGTAACAACAGTTCCGTTAAACGGCGCGTAGGCTACCCCGTCTCTTGGAATAATAGCCGCGCCCTGACCCATCGCACCACTTGAGAAAGCTTCATCATTTACAGCGGTTAAAGGAATCAATTCACCGTTTAGAGGACTGAATACCACTTTGTCCTCCTCTTTGCTTACATCTGCAACCTTAATCTCAGAAGCAGGTTTAGCATTTTTGTAGCCGAAAAGATAGGTCAGGATAAATGCGAGTACAAAAGCCACAACCAAAGATATGATAAAGCCGATGAAACCTGCATCTATACCTTTTGGATTAATGAACAGCGGAATACCGAAAACGCCGCCTGAGGCAAAACCATATGCCGTTGATCCCAGCGAACCTGCTGCGGCTCCCCCTATACCTGCGGCAATGGAAGCTAAAATAAACGGCTTTTTGGTAGGTAGCGTAACCCCGTAAATAGCTGGTTCCGTAACTCCCATCACCCCTGCAATTGTAGCAGAAGTGGCAATAGGCTTTAATTTAGGGTCACGTGATTTCAAAGCAATGGCAAAGGCCGCACCGGTTTGAGCAAAAGTAGTACAGAACAACATCCCGTTAATCGGATCAAACCCGTTCGTAACTACATTATTCAGGAGAATTGGAATAAACGCCCAATGCAGACCGAAGATAATTATGCCCTGCCAGAACCCGGCCAGAACGAGGCCAGCTACAGCCGGACTTAACTGGTAAATCCACATGGAGCCATTAGCTAACCCATCGCTGACTATAGTTGCTATCGGCCCGACAACCAGAAAAACAATCGGTGATATGATGACCAAGGTCAGAAAAGGCACAATGAACATTTTAATGGAGGCAGGTGCATACTTACTTATTATTTTTTCGACCTTAGCTGCCAAAAACGCTCCAATAATGATAGGTATAACAGAGGAAGTATAATTAATCAGAACAACAGGTATGGTCAAAAAGGACAGCGCCGTTTTATCCGTAAAGGCGGAAGTCATGGTCGGATACACCAAGGCTGCCCCCAAAACAGCAGACAGGTACGGGTTTCCTCCAAATTTTTTACCTGCTGAAAATCCTAAAATAATCGGAAAGAAATAAAACATAGCGTCTGCTGTCGCATATAAAATTTTATACGTGCCCATCTGATCCGTCATCCAGCCCAGGGATGTGCATAAGGCCAAAAGTCCTTTTAGAATCCCCACAGCAGCGAGCACACCCACAACGGGCATGAACACGCCTGAAATTACATCGACAAATCGGCTGAATATACTTCCTTTCTGATCTTCTTCAGCTCTCTGTTCTCCATGCTTTACGCCCATCGTATCCAAAAGAGCTTCGTATACTTTGGGAACCTCATTCCCGATGACCACCTGAAATTGGCCACCGCTCTCCACGACGGTAATGACACCGTCAATCCGCTTGATTTGTTCCTTATCTGGTAATTTATTATCCTTCAAATTGAATCTCAATCGGGTTACACAGTGAATTACACTGTTTACATTGTCATTTCCTCCTACTGAGTTCAATACTTCTTTGGCTGTTTTTTTATGATCCATGATGTTCACTCCTTCTTGGATGCGCTTTCTATTCTACCCTGTGCCTATGACACCAATTTCCCACATGTTGCTTCGCTCCATCCACATTCTATTCCTCTTTTTTTCTATTTGGTTCCGATGATCACAACATCACTTTCAAAACTATGCATATCTATAATGGATTGACCTTCCTGGACGTACACCTCCGTTTGGGCAAATCGTTTCCCTACTAAATCAATCGTTGTAAACTTGTAATCCTGCACATTGATGCTTAATCGTACCTTCGTGTTAGCCGGGATATACAAGACGAGAGTATTCTCGGTGCCCGCAGCTCTGATTTCCTCCGTCTTGTTTAAAATAATATCCTGCGGCTCCAAGCCAGTAAGGTTATACATTTCAAACAAATATTTAATAAAGGAGTAATCCCACGCGCCTTCAAATCGTAATGCCGTTCTCCAATCATAGGGACTATCAAAGCCTTCCCCTTCTACATTGCCGAATTTCTTTCCTTTTTTATGCCAGCTCCAAATGCCATGCGCCCCATAAGTGATTCCCGCTCCCCCTCCTGCAAGGAGGCTTTGCCATGCCGCTTTTCTAGCATCCAGTGAAGTGTATCTGCCATACACATTACGACTGTAGCTGATCTGTTCATAACATGGTTCCCCATTAATGACGGGCCGTATTTCCGATTTATGATAGAAATGCTGTGCAATCTCATGGGCCACATGTTGAAATTGTGAATTATGCCCGGATTGATACATATAGAATCCTAGACCATTGTGTTTCTCAAAGACTTCAGGAATCTCCCTCAATCTTCCCTGAATATGCAGCGTAGTTAAGCTAGCCGGGCTTAATTGGTGTACAATATCCAGTGCTTTTAAATAATAAGAATTGGCACGTTCGGTCGGAAAATCACTATCCCCGCTGATCAGGAAAATAGGTTCAAATGGAGAAAATCGATTTACAACGTATGTTACGTAGTGTTCAATGCATTCAAATGGCATTTTATTGCCCTTTTGGAACATTTCAGCCCATGTATCTGGTACATAGTTACACCATAGAAGAACCAATGCCGGAACAAATCCGCGCTCTACAGCCATTTTAATCATGACCTCTGCTCGATCAAAATAAGCTTCGTTTAATGTATGGTAGTCGAAGTCTCCATTTTCCAGTAATGCAAACGGCTGTAGATTCAGATCCGATTCACTTGCATCCCATTGACGGAGCATGTTGATTTGCAACACATTGAATCCCTGCATCTTCCGATAATCAAGGTAATCGCTCCACTCCTCCATCGTCGCATTGGTAAATGCGCTCCAAACCGTATCCGCTAAATAAAAAAAGGGTTTTTCCTCTTTGATAAAACTTCTTTGATTTTCAGCAATGTTTAAACTCAAATGAATCACCTTTCCTTCCTAGCCACACTCATAACATTCTCTAAACAAAAGTAAATAAACAACTAAAATTATATGTTTTATTCGTTAAATAAACTAAATTAAAGCGCTTTACACTTGAATATTAACACCATTAATTATAAAAGGTCAACATTTTTCTGTTCAACGTTTTTTTAGTTTAGTTTAGTTTATAATCTAAACTTTTTTGTGGAGTAATGATATAATTTATGTAGTTTAGTTCAATAGGGGGTTCCACATTGAAAATTGATGATATTGCAAGGCTTGCAGGTGTTTCGAAATCTGCTGTCTCTCTTGCTTTTAATAACAAACCCGGAGTCAGCGAAGAAACCAAGGAGCACATTCTAAAAATAGCCCAAGAGCATGGATATAAACCACGTACCATGAAGTCAAACAAGGAATTCATTAAAAATCACCATGTGATTCGCTTTGTGGCATGTAAAAATACAGACATCGTAACAGAGCATTATGATTCATTTCCCTTTTTCAATGAATTAATTCATCATATTACCAATCAGGTGAGAGAGCATGGAAATACCCTGATTTTTTCGTCTTTTGATAGCCATAGCCTCGAAGAAGAATTATCTGCTTTGGAAAAAGATCAGCCCTCTTCAGGCGTACTTCTGCTTGGCACCAATTTAACTTCCGAGATTATTGATTCTATACAATCCATTCATACCAATATTGTGATTTTGGATACCTGCTTTGAACACGTCGACGCCAGTTTCGTATCCATTAATAACTATCTTGGCGGGTATCAGGCAGGCCAATACTTAATTCAGTCTGGACACAGACGAATAGGATACGTGCAATCCAGTACCAGAATCCTCAACTTTAAAAAACGAAAGGAAGGGTTTATGGCGGCTTTAGAGGAGCACAATCTTTCCATAGAAAATGGGCTTATATTTGATATGCATCCCATGCTTGTGATGTCACAGGACGCATTTAAAACAGCTATTCATGAATTGAATGAGCTACCTTCGGCCCTATTTTGCGAAAATGATTATATGGCGATCAGTGCCATTAAAACGTTCCAGGAAATGAACATTCGAGTGCCTGAACAAATTTCCGTCATGGGATTTGATAATATTCATGAGGCCAAGGTCATTAGCCCGGAACTCACAACCATTCATGTGAAAAAGGAGGTTTTGGCTCGAACTGCTGTAAACTTGCTTATGGAGAAGCTGAATAAAAAACAAGAACATCATACTCAGGTGCTGGTGAATACCGAGGTGATTGAACGAAGATCTTGTTTAGCCTCAGAATGACCTAGGATAAGGTGAACCAAATGGGGTAATAGAGAAGATTAGAAGAGGGAGGGATCATCATCATATATAATTATGTGTGGTGGGCAGGAGCGGTCTTCATCATACTCGCCATTATCTTAAGTGGAACAGGGGTTAGTGGTGACCGTATGCGTGCCAATTTTTATAATGAACAGGCAGCCGATCCCGAGGGGAAAGATAGAAAAACCAGATGGAAATGGTCCTTTATTCTGATGATCATTGGATTATTACTGTTTGCTATCTCTATGATTCTAGAATAAGGCCGCCGTGTAGGCGGTCTTTTCTGGTTATCAGATTTCACATACTCAACACCACTCTTTTTCAATCAATTGTATAATCGGATTTTTCACTTTTACATAACCAATCTACTTTAACCGTTGTATACTGTTCATCAGAACAGCTATGGAAGGAGGCTCGTTTTGCGTATTTTTGATATTCTTCGTATATTGGTTGCAGAACAGATGGTCAACGGAGAACACTTGGCAAATGCATTGAAGGTATCCTCTCGAACCATACGAACGGATCTAAAGGAATTGGGTGCGCTGTTGTCAAAGCATGGAGCAGCAGTCAAACCCCTTAAAGGAACAGGCTACAAGCTAGAGATTCATGACGAACAAGCATTTCATCATCTGCTGAAGCAATTAAAGGATTATGAAAATCATGTGCCCTATCCATTAGCGAATTCTTCTGAAGCCAGAAATCGTTATTTAATGAAAAAGCTGCTGCTTAGCAATGCATATGTCAAGCTTGATGATTTAGCTGAGATCCTGTATGTTAGTCGATCTACTTTACAGAATGACCTCAAAGAACTGCGCAAGTTACTGGCAACCTACGGACTATCCCTGGAGAACAGACCGTATCATGGCATTCGAGTCAAAGGTAACGAGGCCAAGCTGCGTTATTGCATTTCCGACTATATATTCAGTAGAACAGATGAAATAGGCGAGCAGCAGATGTCCCACCCTCCTCTGATTTCTAACGAAGAGATGGAATTTATCAGAGAAGTGATTCTGGATCGCATTGAATTCAATGATATTCAGTTGTCGGACATTGCCTTGAACAATCTGGTCATTCATATTGCTATTGCATGTAAGCGTATTCGTGAAGAAAGGTATGTTTCGTATTATCCTCAAGAAATGAAAAAAATTGAAGCGCAGAAAGAGTTTATGGTGGCAACTGAGATCGTATCTGCTTTAGAACAAAACATGAAGCACTCCTTTCCACCTGTTGAAGTTGCGTACATTGCTGTGCACCTGCTGGGTGTAAGGACAGTCGTTAGTGCCCATTTGGACGAAGCGGAGATTAAGAAGATCATTGATAAAGATATCTATGAGCTAACGGTTGAAATACTGGATCAAATTGATCAACAGTTGAAAATGAACATTCACAACGACAAGGAATTGCTGATTGCTTTTTGCCTTCACCTCAAACCGGTCATTAACCGCTATCAATACGGAATGAATTTGCGTAATCCTATGCTGGATGAAATCAAAGCCAATTACCCGCTTGCCTTTGAAGCAGGTATCATTGCTGCAGAAGTCATCAAGCAACGGCTTCATATACACATCGAGGAAAATGAAATTGGATATTTAGCCATTCATATCGGAGTCGCAATGGAAAGAAAGAAAATGGAGGGCGCACCCAAAAGGTGCATGATCGTATGTGCTTCTGGACTCGGCAGCGCAAAGCTGCTGTATTATAAGCTTCAATCGGTCTTCGGTTCCAGGTTGGATATCGTGGGAACCACTGAATTTTATAAGCTAAAACAAATGCCGTTGGATACACTGGACTTTGTCATTAGCACAATCCCTATTTCAGAGCCGCTTTCTGTCCCCATCATACATGTAAATACATTTTTGGGCGGTTCCGATATCACTAAAATTGAACAAGCAATCTCAGAGGCAAGACTTCCTGCTGTGCAGTATGTACGCAAAAAAATGGTCTTTCTTCAGCAGAAGTTTGATAACAAACTCCAGGTGCTTGAATTTATAGCCGCAAAAATACGCGAAGCCGATCTAGTGAAAGGCCCTCTACTGCAATCTGTGATAGAGCGCGAAGCTGTTTCCCCCACTTCATTTGGCAACTTTGTCGCGATTCCGCATCCGATGGAACCATTCGCAGATTCCACGTTTTGGGCCATCTGTACATTACAAAAAGCCATCGATTGGGATGGCAAGCCAGTACAGTTTATTTGTATGCTCTGCATACAGCGCACCAAATCAGAAGATTTACAGAGTATGTATCATATTTTGCTTGAAATTTTAAATAATGAAAAGCTCGTCCAGCAGCTTATCCGCTGCAAAACATACACGGAATTCGTAGAAGTGCTGCATAAAAATAGTTGAACATAGAAGTATGTAAAGACAGGAGAAATCTGAAGCCTACATGGCCAGGGTCTCTCCCTTTTTATGTTTAGTGATGGAGATAGCATTAAAAGAACGATTTATTTCCGTTAAGAAGAGGAAATAATGTGCGTTATGTTGAAAGCGATTCCAATTTATAATGCTGAAGAAGGCAGCTTTTGAAGGGAGATAAGAAATATGAATAATGATGAAACTACAGAGCACGACGTGAGCATGGAGGGCATGGATGATACAGAAATTGTATTCCAAATTATATTATACGCTGGGAATGCACGCAGCTCGGCCATGGAGGCGATTGAGCTTGCAAAGGCGGGAAAGTTTCAGGAAGCCAAAGAAGAATTAGCCTCAGCTAAAAAAGAACTGGTGTCCTCCCACAAAATTCAAACTAGAATCATCAATAAGGAAGCAGCGGGTGAAAAAACAGAGATGTCGGTCATGATGGTACATGCTCAAGATCATTTGATGAATGCCATCACCATTCGCGATATGGCCTCAGAGTTTGTAGACCTGTATGAACGTATTGATCAATTCGTACCCAAATCGTAGAGGGAGGGGCGCTATCCCATGGCTTTCAAAGACAAGCTAATCAACGGCCTCACATCAGTGGCAAATGCAATCAACAATTTTAAATATATTATAGCAATCAAATCAGCCTTTATCACATTAATGCCTGTCATCATTGTGGGTGCCTTTGCTGTACTGATTTCCAATATGGTGATGGACCCCGTAAATGGTCTGGCCCACTTTAAGCCGTTCTCATTCCTGGCAGAGTACAAACCGATTTTCTCAGGTATTAACTATGCCAGCTTGAATATCCTTACCATCCTGGCTATTTTCATGATTGGTCTGGAGCTAGGAAAAATAAACGGGGAGAAAAACCTCTTTCCAGGACTACTCGCTGTAATCTGCTTTATATCTGTGACGCCGACCACGATTGAGCTGATGGTTAACGGGGAAATGCAGAAAGTAACGGATGTCATAGCCCGCCAGTTTACGGATACCAAGAGCTTGTTTTTAGGTATTTTCATAAGCATTCTATCCGTTGAGCTGTACAACAAGCTGGGCAAGTCCGATAAGCTAAAAATTAAAATGCCTGAAAGTGTTCCCAGCAATGTGGCTGTTTCTTTCTCGGCACTCATTCCAACCATCATTACGGTGACTGTCTTCTCGATGCTTGGATTCTTCTTTCATAAATTTACAGGTCTCTACCTGTATGATGCCGTCTATAATGTGGTGCAAAAACCGCTGGAGACCGTGGTGCAGGGACTGCCGGGTATACTGGTGCTGATGCTGGTTGCGCAAATCTTCTGGGTGATCGGCATTCACGGGAACCAAATGGTAAAACCGATTCGTGAACCTCTGCTGCTTGGAGCGATTACCGTCAACATGACTGCCTATGAGCAAGGACTGCCGATTCCGAACATTATTACGATGCCTTTCTGGGACGTATACATGAGTATCGGTGGTTCAGGGATTACGCTGGCCCTTTTGATTTGTATTATGATTGCTTCCAAGCGGGAGGATATGAAGGAAATTACCAAGCTTTCGTTTGGACCGGGTCTGTTTAATATTAACGAGCCTGTCATTTTCGGACTTCCAATTATGTTGAATCCATTGATGGCTATCCCTTTCATTATTACTCCGCTCATCACAGGAACGATTGGCTACTTTTCGACGTTGCTTGGATTTGCAGGTAAGGCCGTCGTCATGGTTCCATGGACTACTCCGCCTATTATTAATGCCTACCTGTCTACAGGTGGAAGCATTGGCGCCGTCGTAACCCAGATCATTTGTATTGTGGTAGCGATTATCATCTATTTCCCGTTCGTCAAAATTGCCAACAAGCGAACGGCTGAATAATGCGCTACTATGGAAGTATATTCCCTAATTGAAAGCGCATTATTAATGGATTCAGTTAACGCCAACTTTAAAGGAAGAAGCTGATCATGGTGAAAATGACTTTTCGGTGGTATGGCGAGCAGGATTCCATTCCACTCTCTTACATCCGGCATGTCCCTTATATCAAAGGAATTGTAAGTGCGGTTTATACCGTTCCGCCTGGAGAGGTATGGCCATTGGACCGTATCACTGCTCTCAAGCAGCAAATCGAGGAAGCGGGACTTACATTTGAAGTCGTGGAAAGCGTTCCGGTACATGAAGCGATTAAGCTGGGACTCCCCACCAGGGACAACTATATTGCCAACTATAAAGAAACCCTGAGAAGGCTGGGTGATACCGGGGTAAAAGTCGTCTGCTACAATTTCATGCCTGCCTTTGACTGGTTTCGTACCGTCATTGACAAGCCTCTTCCCGACGGATCGTTGACATTGGCTTTCTCAGGGGAAGAACTGAAAAGGATTGAGCCGATCATTGCTGATTTTACGCTTCCGGGTTGGGATTTATCATATCCAAAGCAAAAGCTTCCTGCTTTAATGAAGCAGTATAAAGAACTGGGAGCCGAAGGAATCTGGGAGAATCTAGCTTATTTTCTGGCAGAAGTGATTCCCACAGCCGAAGAGGTCGGCGTGAAAATGGCGATCCATCCAGATGATCCGCCATGGCCTGTTCTGGGTCTGCCGCGTATTCTTAGCAAGGAAGCAGATTTTGACCGTCTGCTGGAGCTTCAGCCCACCGTGCATAATGGTATTACCTTTTGCAGTGGCTCGCTAGGCAGCTCACCAGACAATGATTTACCCGGAATGCTAGACAAATACGTCGCGCAGAAAAGGATTCATTTTGTTCATCTACGTAATGTCAAACGTTATCCTAACGGTGATTTTGAAGAGTCAGCGCATCTGTCCGAATCGGGTAGCATAGATATGGCGGAGCTGATTCATATCCTGCATCGTCATCAGTTTGAAGGGTATGTAAGACCTGACCACGGGAGAATGATCTGGGGAGAGCAAGGAAAGCCCGGCTATGGACTGTATGACCGTGCATTGGGAGCGGCCTACTTAACGGGCCTTTGGGAATCTACAGTACGAAAAGGAGAAGCATGTAATGGCTAAACATACGATACAAATTCCGTCGAATTTCATCATAGGTGCTGCGGCTTCCGCCTGGCAGACAGAGGGCTGGAGCGGTAAAACGGAAGGTCAGGACTCATTTCTCGACCAATGGTACAAAAATGACCGCTATGTCTGGCACAATGGATATGGACCTGCGGGTGCAACCGACTTCTATAATCGTTACGCTGAGGATATTGCGCTGATGAAGCAGATTGGCCTGACCCATTATCGTACTTCTATTAATTGGTCCCGCTTCTTAACGGATTATGAGAATGTTGTCGTGGATGAAACGTATGCAGATTATATGAGCCGGGTCATTGACGAGTTGATTGCCAGTGGGGTCGAGCCCATGATTTGTCTGGAGCACTACGAGGTGCCCGCTTTTTTGCTAGACAAATATGAGGGCTGGTCTTCCAAGCATGTGGTGGAACTGTTTGTGAAATATGCGGAAAAGGTTTTTGAACGGTACGGAGATCGGGTAAAACACTGGTTTACATTTAATGAGCCGATTGTTGTACAGACTCGTGTCTATCTGGATGCCCTTCGCTATCCCTATGAACAAAATACGCGGAAGTGGATGCAATGGAATTATAATAAAACGCTGGCTACTGCGAAATGCGTACAACTTTTCAAAGCCAAAAACTATAATCAGAACGGGGCGAAAATAGGCGTTATTCTGAATCCCGAAGTTACTTATGCCCGATCCAGCGCCCCTCATGACCAGTACGCGGCACATGTGTATGATTTATTTTACAATCGAGTATTCTTGGACCCTCTTATTAAAGGCGAATACCCGCAAGAACTATTCGACTTAATGAGCAAGCATGATATTACATTTGAATCAACCACAGAAGAACTAACAGTCATTAAGGACCATACTGTGGACTACGTCGGCATCAATCTCTATTATCCACACCGGGTCAAGGCGCAGAGCAAAGCGTGGAATGAAAATATTCCCTTCCATCCCTCTTACTACTATGAGCATTTTGATCTTCCGGGTAAAAGAATGAACAAGTCACGGGGCTGGGAGATTTATCCCAAGATCATTTACGATATGGGAATGCGTATCAAGAACGAATATAACAATATCGAGTGGTTTGTCGCGGAAAATGGTATGGGCATTGAGAATGAAGTTGTCTTCAAAAATGAGGAGCACATCATTCAGGACGACTATCGCATTGACTTTATAACTGAGCATTTATACTACACGTTACAAGCTGTAGAGGATGGTTCGAACTGTACAGGTTATATGCTGTGGGCCTTTACAGACAACGTTTCTCCTATGAATGCTTTTAAAAATCGCTATGGACTGGTGGAAATTAACCTGGAGAATGATCGAAGTCGGCATTTGAAGAAGTCCGGCTACTGGTATCAATCTGCTATCAAAGAACGCTCGTTTGTTGCTGATCTGGATGAAGAGTATAAATAATTAAAAATCAATTTCTGGAGGCGTTCAAATATGAAAAAAATTATTCTGGCATGCTCTGCGGGTATGTCCACATCCATTCTGGTTTCCAAGATGAAAAAAGAAGCGGCAGCCAGATCCATAGAGCTTAACATCGAAGCCATCCCCGAAAGTACCATTAAGGAAGAGCTGGAAGGCATTAAAGATTCTGTAATTGCTATTTTGCTTGGTCCTCAAGTACGGATGCGTAAAAAGCCGGTTGCCGAAATTGCAGCTCCCTATGGCATCCCGGTGGATGTCATTGATACGATTGCTTACGGTAGAGCAAACGGTGCCGCCGTGCTGGATCAAGCCTTGAAGCTGGCTGGCGAATTATAATGAACATGTAGACACTTTTCGATGAATAAGCAAAAGGCGGCAGTCTCCCATCAGGAAGCTGCCGCCTTTCCGTATATTGGTATACATATTGATATTGATTATCCCGTCACCTTAAACCGTCCAATCAACTGGCGCAGCTCAGCGGACATCCCTTTCAGACTCTCCGCCGATTGGCTGACGCCTTCCATGGAGGTTAGCTGCCCATCCGAGGCTTCTGCAATCAGGTGGAAGTGTTCAGCTGCATGCCGTGAAATTCCCTCCATCTGATCCACAGAAGCTGCGACTTCCTCAGAAACAGAAGTGATTTCCTCCGAGGCAGCCGATACCTCCTGCAATTGTGTCGTGATCCGCTCCAGACCGGAATGAATATGGCCAAAGGATTGTCCAGCCACATTTACAATGTCCATTCCCACCTTGGCTTCAAGGGCGCTTCCCTCCATCTGTATGGACAGCTCGGAAGTCTGTTGCTGAACCGAGGTGATGATGCCTGCGATAACCGCCGAGGACGACTGGGATTGAGTCGCCAGCTTCCTTACCTGCTCGGCTACCACGGCAAAACCACGCCCATGCTCTCCGGCCCGAGCCGCTTCTATCGCTGCATTCAGCGCGAGCAGATTGGTTTGTCCGGCAATATCCGTCATCAGGGAGAGTACCTCTCCGATTTCCACGGAATGCTCCTCTAATTGTTTGGTGGCGGCAGCCATTGCCGCTGTAGAGTCTACAATGGATTTCATTTGATCCACAGCCCTGACAATGGCTTCATTACCCTGATGCGCATTCTCGGTAGTTTCCTGCGATAAGTCCGTTACAATCGCAGCAGATTGTGCAATGCGATGCATGCTGGAGGTCATGTCCTCCATGCCTTTATTCATCTCCATGGCCTGGAGTACCTGGGTTTCTGCCCCCACCGCAGCTTCTTTAATATGTATGGAAATATCCCGACTGGCTTCTGCTGTAACGTGGGCATGATTGTATACATCCCCGGATGAAGACAGGATCTGGTCCGAGCCTTTGCGAATGCCCTCAATTACCGTTCTTGTATCCGTTACGAGGACCCCAAAAGCCGAAGCCAGATGGCCAATTTCATCCTTACGATTCGTATCAATAACGACCGTCAGATCGCCTTCACCAACCTTGGCGACGTCTCGGGTCAACCTTAATAACGGACGAGTCAAATATTTGGCTAGTGCAAAGACCAACAGAATACATACCACCAGCACAATCGCAGCTACGATCAGCATCGTTCTTCTGGATGCTTCCATTAATTTGTATACCCCTGTAGCATCCAGATCTGCCCCGACAACTCCTGTAATACTGCCGTCCTTGCCTTTAATCGGAACATAAGCCGAGACGGTGGCTCCGTATTCATCCTTTGTCAGATCGCCTATGGAAGCCTCGCCCGTTTCAAAGGTATGCAGCATCCCCGGGTACGCATTGTTTTCGGGAGTGCCTAGCGGCGAATAGTCCTCTTTGGCGGTGGAAGCAGCCACGCCGTCAACGATGTACACATAGCTCGCTTGGCCTCCGTCTTCCACTTTCCCCAGCGTGTATAAATACTTGAAGCCGTTAGCTTCCTTCAGCTCGTTAAGCTGATCGCGAAGCTCATTAAAATAAGCATTCTCTCCCCCTGCAACGGGTTTAATGTCTGTATATTTGTCCACATTAATCATGGCTGCGGCCCTTTCGGCCACCGCTTTGGCCTGCTGGCCCATGGAGTTTTCCACCAGTTCGCTCGAAGATTGATACAAGGTAAAACCCAAAATGGCTCCACCGATTACAATAAGGCTCGAAAAAAACAACACCATACGTGACAACAGACTGTTCAACCCGCCAACGCTCCTTTGGATACTCCAACTTGTATTTACATCATTTTATATTATACATGTCTTTCTGCCTATCCTTTTTAGTTAAATCGTCCCACATTTCCTATTCCACATCAAAATTGAAGTATGTTTTAGCATAAGGCTCCTTCATCAGCGTAAAGTGCCACCATTCCTTGCTGTAAGGCTTGAAGCCATGCTTCACCATAGCATCCCTAAGAATTTTTCGGTTCGCCTGCTGTGTCTTGCTGATCAGCTTCGTGTTGTAGTAGGAAATATCACCGAAAAAATCAAACGGACTCCCCATATCGACAGTCTTCCCCGTTTTGATGTCCACCAGCGTCAAATCCACAGTGCTCCCCCGCGAATGGCCGGATTTCCTGGCGATGAAGCCCAGCTTGAACAAATTGCGCTTATCCAGCTTCGGGTAATACTGCTGCTTCATTTTGAGATCACCGCTATCCTGCGACCATCTGACAAAATGATTCACGGCTTTTTGCGGACGATAGGCATCGTATACTTTCAACAGGTATCCTCTGGCTGCCAGATCATCGCTGACCCCTTTTAAAGCCGCTGCACCTGTATGGGTCATGATCGCAAAAGGTCCCTTATATCCATCAATCCGTCTGCCAACAAAGTTATTTTCACTATAATAGCGGATTTCATATTGCGCCGCAGGAATCACTTCATCCAGATACACGAAGCCCTTGGGCAATTTATTTTTCTTTTCAATGGTCAAGTTCTGCGTTGTACTGCTATCCGTTGTTCCGTCCGAAGCTCCGGCAGCAACGGTGAAAAAAGGACCTGCATTTAGCAAAAATGCACATGTAATCAGTGCGATGCCGATTTTTCTTAAAGACTTTTTCAACATAGGTCAGACTCCCCTTTGTGAAACTGGTTGGCTTACTGCTGACCATTGTATCAGGTGAGGACATATTTTCCTATAAGTAGCTGCCCGGCCATGCTTTAATTCAAGCTTCTTAAATTCCCTTTATACACGAGAATTTTGCAAAATCCTGACACAAAAAAAGAGGCTGCCCCCAGCCCCTTCCTGAATCGCACGCTTTCCCGCTACACGCCTTCTTTTCCTGAACCAATACTGCTCACATACGTCTCCTTCAATCCGGCAGAGATGCCATATAGCGGCTCCCATCGAAGCCAATGTCTCGCAACTACGTTGCTAAGACAGCTATGGTGAATGTCTCCCGCCCGCGCAGCTGAATACACGGGGCGAACGGTCGAGCCGTGCAGCTTTAGCAAATCGTAGGCCAGCCGATTGATGGACGTGGTTCGTCCCGTACTCACATGTACCGTACGCTGATCCGCTGCACGTATAGCCGCCAGATTCGCTCTGACTACATCCTTGACGTACACAAAATCGCGGGTTTGCGTTCCGTCGCCGTGAATGAGCAAGGGGCTTCCTTTTTTTAGCCGATCCATAAAAAGAGCGACTACACCGCCCTCTCCCTTCGCCGCCTGACCGGGACCATACACATTGCCGTAACGCAAAATCGTGTAATTCATGCCATATAACCGATGAAAAAGCCGGATATACGACTCTGCGGTCAGCTTGGAAAGCCCGTAGCCCGAAATCGGCTCCACAGGATCGTCTTCCTGAATACATTGCTTTTGCAGTTCACCGTATACGCCGGATGTGGACGCAAATATCAGCTTGGATACACCAGCTTCATGACAAGCCTGCAACAGATGAATCGTCCCCATCACATTCACATCTGCGTCCTCATCTGGTCGATGGATGGATTGCTGGACATCGGCCTGTGCCGCCAAGTGAAACACAATATCCGGGCTTTCCCGAATGAGCAGCGTCCGGGTCTCGGAGCTGCGGATATCCGCCATATGCATGACCGCGCGCGGGTCCACATTTGCGACATTCCCGGTCGTCAGATTATCCAGCACATGCACCCTGATGCCCGAATCGACAAGCGCACGCACCAGATGGGAACCAATAAATCCGGCTCCCCCGGTAACCAAAGCCTTCACTGGCGCCCTCTCCTTTCAAAACTGAACAGGTCGGCTCTTGGGCCATATCAGCAACTGCGGAGACAGACGTCCTGACACGTTGTTATCCCGGTATGACAGGCCCATATGTGCTATCCCCTCTTCACATTATTTTATGCGTTGCTCCATAGCTTGGCGCAGGCGCAAGTACAAACAGGCACCAAAACGATCATTTCACGCGCACGAGTATCCCAACGGAGGAAGGCACAGAGCTGAAGATGGCTGACCCGTGAAGATGCGCAGCATGTCTGGGTCCAAGACCAATCCAAATCGAGCTTTGTTGAATATGAATACAATAAAGAAAGGAGGAGAATCTCATATGAAAGTTGTTGTAACTGGTGGAGCCGGATTTATCGGGTCTCACCTGGTCGAAGAACTGCTTGCACAACACGCGAAAGTACACATCATTGACAACTTCTCAACCGGTCTTCACAGTAATGTACCAATGAATGCAGTAGTTCACGAGGTTGATATCAATACCCATGAGGCCTGGCAAGTCATCATGCGTGAAAAGCCAGATATTGTGTTTCACCTTGCCGCACAGGCCGAGGTTCATCGTTCGATGCTGGAGCCAAAATTTGATGCAGACGTAAATATTTCCGGGACAGTGAATATCCTTGACGCTTGCCATGCGTCCTCAGTTAAGCATATTGTATTTTCTTCTTCATCAGCGTTATATGGAAATTTACAGCGTTCACAGCTTTCTGAGGACGATCCTATTCATCCCGCTTCCTATTACGGACTTTCTAAATGGGTGGGTGAGAATTATCTTCGTTTATTTTATGAGTTACGCGGACTCTCTTATACCAATCTGAGATATGCCAATGTATATGGACCACGTCAAACAGTAAAAGGAGAAGGATGTGTGGTAGCCCTAATCATACAAAAGCTACAGTCTGGGGAAACATTCAATATCCATGGAGACGGCGAACAAACACGTGACTTCGTATTTGTGAAAGATGTTGTACAGGCAAATCTCTCCTCAGTTAAACTAGGTAAGCAGCAGACATTGAATATCGGGACTTCCAGCAGCACTTCAATTAATAGACTGATTGAACTGGCTGAACAGCTCCACGGCTCAAAACTGCCCACAGCTCACACCTCTTCCAGATCAGGTGATATCCGGCACAGTTGTCTAGATAACACTAAAGCACGCCAACAATTGAAATGGAGACCCCTATTCAATATGATAGAAGGTTTTACAGAAACATATCATTATCATGTTACCAATAAATAATAATATTTCTATATACTCTTAAAACAAGACCTTTTGTAAGCTAAATAAGCGAACCGGAAAGGAATGAATCACATTGCTGCCCAGAGTTTCGATCGTTATTCCCTTTTACAATTGTCCTTATATCAGTTATTCCATAGAAAGTCTGCTTGCTCAGACCTATCCGAACCTTGAAGTTATCGTTGTGGATGATGGTTCAACAATACACACCGATAAAATCCAGCCCTATCTAAGTGCAATCCAGTATATTGGAAAGCAAAATGGCGGCACTGCAAGTGCCGTTAACCACGGATTTCATCTGGCCAGCGGTGAATATGTTGGATGGCTCTGTTCCGATGATTTATTTTACCCGGACAAAGTGATGAAGCAAATGACATTTATGCTCACTCACCAGCTTCATGTATCCTTTTCCAATAGTGACTATATTAACCCGGATGGAACAATTGAACCTGCATTGTGGCCAAAAATAACAAGCCAAGCTGACCTTTGCCGACTCTTTCAATCCCAGAATCCAATTAACGGCTGCGCGGTGATGATGAGAAAAGAAGTGTTAGCACATGTTGGCATGTTTGATCCAGGCCTACCCTACACACACGACATGGATTTATGGATTCGTATCCTGCTTGCAGGCTATAAAATGGGCTATCTTGATGAATCACTAAATCAATATCGGGGGCACCCCAATACGGTCACGAATCGCATGAGTGATAAGGTGCTGGAAGAATTTCAATTCCTTATTCAGAAGTACCATGGCAAGCTCCATGAACGTATCGTTCGTCTTGAAAATCCATAAACAATATAAGTATTTGCACTTCTTGGGTCTTTATTGGAATAACCATTTGGTTTATCCGATGAGATTCGGAAGTGCTTTTTTATGAAAATCAAAAAAAGCCCGTACCT
Organism: Paenibacillus sp. FSL R10-2782; assembly: GCF_038592985.1. Lineage (NCBI taxonomy): Bacteria > Bacillati > Bacillota > Bacilli > Caryophanales > Paenibacillaceae > Paenibacillus > Paenibacillus sp. FSL R10-2782. The sequence goes on from NZ_CP151951.1 coordinate 4,241,240, forward strand.
GACAACAGCAGGTACCGGCTTGCGATGTAGTTCATATGATGCGTTTCCTTTTGTCCAGCATTTCACTCAACCAATCTCACGTGCCATACTAATCAGGTGCTCTGCGTAAGCATGAAGCGAGAAATTGGCCACAACATGTTTTTGCGCCGTCTGAATAATATAATCCCTGACCATCTGATTATTCATTAAATCCAATGCCTCATTTACAGCTACTGTGACCTGTCCTAGCGGGTACAATTTACCTGTTTGTCCGTAAGTTATCATATTGATCACCCCATCTTTTTCGGAAGATAGTACCGGACAACGGCAACTCATCGCCTCAAGAACAGAATAAGGTGCTCCCTCTTCCTTGGATGTAGAGATCAGCAATCCCCCTGAGTCCCCAATCATTGAATAATGTTCCATCATCTGAACATGCGGTACGTTATGGCGAAGGGTGATATGAGGGGTCAACCCAAGCTGATCCATGGTTCCCAAAAAGTTTTTCCGTTCACTTTCTTGAGTAAAGGTCGGATCTTCATACATCCAAAACTGCAAATTCGGCTGATGTTGAAGAAGATAATGACAGATCACGAGAAACTCGCGCCAGTTTTTATTATCCTCTGCCCTGCCGATCCATGCAATGATTGGAGATGGCTGCTTAGGAAGCTCTATATACGTAAAATTTTCAGCGTCAAAAGGGTTATTAAAATAAAATTTAGGAATTCCCGAAAAAAATTCTTCATATAAAGCACTGATATGCGGAGTACAGGGATTTAATAATCCGGAGGTGTAAGCAGCTACACAAGCACTGGCGCCTGACAAGGAACTACGTGCGACAGTTTTCGCACCATACCCTTGAACTTCCAAAATAAGCTTTCCTGTATACCCGAGACATCGAAGCCGCGGAAACGCAGTATAGTCTGTTGTCACAACAATGAAGTCATATCCATTGGTATTCAAAATTCCACGGATTTCTTCATCACTATTCGTAATAAAAACCTCATGATCTGTATTGTTCTGCAGAGCGGGACTGAGAGAATAATACAAGCAGTGGCCTTCATGACCATACATTTTCAGAGCTTGACAGCGATAACGATTAAGCGGATCGATTCCCCCGCCGGATAAGTAAAATACAAATAAAAATTTCAAAAAATTCTCCCTCGCTTTCTTCTACAACCTATTGATCCAGGAGTACAAAGTCTTGCTCTGTGAATACGGCGACAAGATTTCCTTCATTTTTTGCGTAAACAACCATTGCCGTTGAATCGGGCTGATTTATATTCGTGATGACTTCGAGTCTAAACGGCAGGTAACTGGTTCTAACATCGTTAATATTGATCGTGGAATATACGAGCGGTACGGTTTTGATCTGATTAAGCGACAGGTGTATTTTATCGTCTCCACAATAGCCGATCATTAATGCTTCATACACTCTGGAGCCCGGATTTTGAATGACCACATCCAAGCTGTTAATGTACCTCGAATCTATACGGGCGTTCGCATCTGCTACTAATTGGAAAACTGACAAATACCACACCCCCCTTTCTTGGGAATACTAATTTATATGAATAATAGAACCAAGAGGTTTGGACATTTAGTTATTTCTTTTATAGTAGGGCTCTCAACCATACCTTCTGATTTGAAAAACATATAGTATTATGAACTGCTATTACACTGGAAATGGGGAAAATAAGAAATGAAAATATTGCTGGCAACAAACTGGCTTCTTCCTCACTTGGGTGGAGTCTCAAACTATATGGCAATAGTCAAGAAAAAACTTGAAGAAATGGGACATGAGGTGGATTTATTTGGAAAAAATGATACAAATTCATTCTACATGTTAACCACAGGGGAACAATTGAACAGGTTCGATCATCTTCATCCGATGCTGGAAGCCAAGAACAAATCATTGTATGAGCCGCTTTTTAAGCATGGGTTGGATACCATTTTCCACATTGAAACAGAACGATTCGCGTTGGAATTAACGCTAGCCTACCTTGGCTTGCACAAATATGACCTGATTTACAGCCAGGATATTATTGCAACCTATGCATTGTCACGAGTAAAACCCCCAAAAACCCCTCTAGTCGGTTCTGTCCATGGGGATATTGTACAAGAGGTATCGTTTATCAGACCTCAAGAGGAATTAGAAAAGCAAAATGGGCTGTTGTTGAAATATTACTCCTTCCTGGAACAATTGGGTGTCAAGTTTGCGGATCAAACCATCGTTTCCTGTAATTACATGAAAAATAGTTTGGTCAGCAAACATGCTGTAGCTCCCGAACATATTCGCGTTGTTCCACTCGGATTCGACATTTCCAATTTTTACGAGAACATGCAACACTCCGTTCCTTTTTCCACTCCCAACGGCAAAAAAGTGATTTTGTTCGCTGCAAGGCTTACTCGCTTAAAAGGACTTGATATTCTTATCCATGCATTATCCTTGTTGTCTAACGTCCGTAATGACTGGGAATGCTGGATTGCGGGTGACGGCGACGCGACAGAAGAGATGCAGCAACTTGCATCACACCTGAGCCTGAACCATCAAATTCGCTTTCTAGGGAAGCACGACGATATTCCTGCCTTATTGAATAAGGCTAGTATTTTCCTCCTACCTTCTCTGCATGAAACACTGCCCTACTCCGTAATGGAAGCCCAATTGGCAGGAAAAGCAGTGATCGCAACGAATGTCGGCGGCGTTCCTGAGTTAATTCAGGATGGTATTACCGGTCTTCTGGCTCCAGCTGGAAATAGTGAACTGTTGTTCAACCATTTAAATACGCTGCTTAGTCATGATCATCTGCTTAATGAACTTGGTCATAATGCCAAACAACACGCCTTACAGAAGTATTCTGCGGATATGCTGGTCCATAATTTGACAGGAGTGTTTAATGAGGTTCTGCATGTCCAATAATTAACGGGGGAGAGATACCGATGAGTGATTCCTATAAAGTAATTTCAGATTTATATAACATTCTGTTTGTTAAGCCAACATCTGATATTGATTTGTTAGTAGATTATAAAATATGGAATAGAATTAAACAAAATCTTCCTGATTCCTATTTTGTACCGGATCAAACGACCCTTTACTTTTTAAATAACTATTTAAACCATTGACTTAAAATGCGGTAGAGCTTCCTTGCACAATAAGTAAAAAAAATGCACACCCAGCGGATTGTATGCCTCGGGCGTGCATTTTTTCGTCTTACCGTCCACTACTTTTGACTAAGCAATTGCTGGAATGGTTCACGAAACCTAGCTTGCGTGATCGATATTTCCTTTTCAATGGCCGGACGATGCTGTATCGTTCCCATTCCGTCATGCCATCTGTAAGAAGTCAGCGATTCGTTCAAGTATGATATGTCGTACCTGTTCAACATGACTCTGAACCACATATCCAAATCATGCGTATAGGTCAAATATTCATCAAACAATCCGATATGGTTAAACAATTCCCTCTTCATCATTACCGTACACCCATTGATCGGGTTAGCCAGCAGAAAACAGCGAAAAAAATCAACCGTGGTTGAGAATGACGGTGCGGCGTTATTCTCAATTAACTCACCCCGATTGTTGATATAGTTGTAATTAGTATGGGAAATGTAGGCGTCCCGTTCCAGCATGAAATCAATTTGATGAGTGATTTTATCCTTATGAAACAAATCATCCGAACTCAGCCATGCAATGTAGTCACCCGAAGCATGGCGAATTCCATGATTCAGAGCACTCGCCGTACCTCCGTTCCTCTTCCCTAAATAATAGATATGGGAAAGATAAGGATCTATTCGTTCAGCGTGGGCTGTCGAACCGTCATCCACAACAATGATCTCTAATTGGGAATATGTCTGGTTAAGGGCACTTTGGATCGCCTGTTCAATATATGGACAATTAAAAAATGGGATCACAATTGAAACAGTTGGTTTCATACGCTCCCTTCCTCTCTCCGAAAATATTGAACAATGTCGTAAAGTGATGCCATAAGCGGGATTTGCGGCTTCCATCCCCATTTTTCAAGCTGATCCGCTTGATATAACAATGGCTTCTCCAAAACCGTAAGCGATTCAGTCCCCCATTCCACCGAAACAGTCTCTTTTACAAAAGACAGCAGCTTATCGGCGACATCACCGAGACCAATTTCCGTTCCTGAACACACCTGGTAAATCTCTCCCGGTTCCCCTCGATGCAACAACAGATCGTAGGCACGAATAGCGTCGCGTACATCCAGAAAATCCCGCTTTTTTGTACGTGAGGACACTGTAAAGGAATGAGATTTCTCGCCTCGCTCGCAACGTACAATATACCGGGCAAGCAAAGCACAAAATCCGGTAGACGGACCAGGTCCTATTAAATTGGACGGCTCAGCCAGTATCACTTGTTGTCCAAACAATTCTTGCCAGGAAAGAACTGCTGCTTTCTGAAGGCTTTTACTCAGACTGTAGGGATGGGGCGGTCGATAAGGGATCGTCAATTCAAAACAAAGGCGAGATCCCACGATAACGGTTCGGCAGGCAGGAAACATACGAAGAGCGTCCAGCAGATACAAAGTAGAGAGTATATTCGTCTGCATATAAAGCAACGGCAGCTCCCATGAGTGGGGCACAGAATTTTTACCGCCCAAATGGAGAACATAGTCGGGCACAACACATTTTAGAACTTCACATAGACGTTCTTTGTCCAACAAATCTCCCAGGTAAGATTCAATACCCTGCGGTAACGTATCGTCTACTCTGCGAACAAAGGCTGCAACTCGCAGCCCTTGCTCCACAAAATATTGACATGCATGCCTTCCCGTAAATCCCGATGCCCCGGTTATCAATATCGTTTTTTTAGAATCGGGTGTTATTGCATCCATGTCCACAGCTCCTTCAGCATTTGCTCATAACCCGGTACAGGATAAGAGACGTCGTCTCGTATTGATACCAACGAGCGATCTTGGACAGGGACATCGACGGGAACGACAGTAATATCTTGCAGATCCCAAATTTGCTTGATCAGAAGCAGTAAATCATGTTTACAGATCGGATCGGGATGAAACAAATGAACCAGACCAGAAACTGGCCGCTTCATTAAAAATTCCACAGCTTTGGCCAGTTCCAACGTTGTGACTCCATTCCATAAAACACGCCGATACCCGGTAACGGGACCTTTTTGCTGCATAAACCATTGCATAAGGCCGATGCCTTGCTTCCGAATCTCCGGACCGATAATCGAAGTCCGGATCGTCAGATGCCCCGTTGCCTGGATCTCGCCCAGCGCTTTGGTGGATGCATAGATACTTGTTCCGTCAGTGACGTCATCTTCCCGGTAATGACCACGTGTGCCCTCGAATACACAATCCGTACTGATGTGTATCAAGCGCGCTCCGAATTTATCTGCCGTACGGCGCAACACGTGGGGCAAAAGTCCATTGATTTGGTAAGCTGCGATTTTATTTTCTTCGGCCTTACGGTTCAACACACCAGTAGCATTAATAATAATCCCTGGTCTGACCGCCTCCACGAGCTTTTCCACCATAAAGGAATTACTTGCTTCCAATACTAAGCCCTCCGGATCAAGCGTATTCCGGGTCGTGTAGAAGACTGTATATTCACTGCTTCTTTTGAAATAATCCACCAGCACATGACCCGCCATGCCGTTGCCGCCCAAAATAAGAAGCTTCATTTAATGAACCCCCCGCGCTGCAAGATGTCCCGTATTTCCTCTTTGGACATCAAATTGAATTCTGAGCTGAAGCTGCTGAAGGAAACCGGAGAGCATTGCTTATAGCGCTCCTCCAATTCCGGCATATTCAGCATGGGGAGAATAATAAGGTACTGCTCGTCATAGACGACAGTCGTCTTGCTTTCAAAATCACTCATTAAAATTTCATGAATTTTCTCGCCAGGACGAATACCCCTCTCGATAATCTGTACATTTTCTATGCCACTATCTTCTATGAGTACCTCAGCCAGATCGACAATTCGGCAGGTAGGCATGGTCATGATGAAAATTTCCCCACCGATACTTTCCACTGACGCCTTAAACAGCAGACTGATCGCATCCCGCAGAGTTAGGAAAAAGCGCGTCATATTCATATCTGTAATCGAAACCGTGCCCTTTTGACGAATCTGACTTTGAAAAAGATGTACAACACTCCCGTTCGTCCCCAGCACATTGCCACCGCGCACCGTAACGAACTGGGTGTCGCTGTTCAGCAGGTTAGCATAAACAATCAGCTTTTCACCAATCGCCTTGGTCATGCCATAAAAATTGGACGGGTTCGCCGCCTTGTCGGTCGATATATAAATCACTTTTTTTACATGATTGGCGACGGCGGCCTCAATTACGTTTTGGGTGCCCATCACATTCGTTTTGAGCGCTTCATTAGGCTGGTCTTCACAGACGGGAACGTGCTTGAGGGCCGCCAGATGAAATACATAGTCCACACCCTGACAAGCGGTAACAAGCGCCTCCCTGTCACGAATATCCCCGATACAAAAGCTGAGCCGTTCGTCCTCGAACTGCCTGTTCATCGCCACCTGACTCGATTCTCCGCGCGAAAAGATAATGACCTCTTTGGGGTTGCGCGGCAGTAATTGGGTAACCAGTTCATGCCCCCAGGAGCCAGTACCGCCGGTCACCAAAATACGCTGGTTTTCAAACATGTCGTTTCCCTCCAAGCAGAAATTTAACTACCTTATCCGATACATCCTCCGCCAGGTAGCCTGCAGGACACTGCCACTTATGCGTTATCCCGGTCATTAAGGCTACGGCATTTGCAATGACCTCTCCATCCAGGCTGGACACGATATTGCTGCCGCAATCCACCGTCTCCGGTCGCTCTGTCGTCCGGCGCATCGTGACCGTCGGCACACCCATGATGCAGCATTCCTCCTGTACGGTGCCGCTGTCCGTCAAAGCGCAGCGGGCATGCCGCTCCAGCAGTACGAAGTCAAAAAAACCGAACGGTTCGTGGAACTCCACTAGCGGATCAAGCTGGATCGGCGGATGGCTCGCGATACGAGCGGCAGTCCGAGGATGAATACTGCAAATGACCCGCTGTCCGGACTGCTGCGCTACCCGATTGAGGCCATCCAGAATAGCGAGCAAATGCGGCGGGTGGTCGACATTTTCAGCTCTGTGGGCGGTCACCAGGAAATATTGTCCAGGCGACAGCTCCAGATTTTTCAAAATGTTGCTGTCGGATATCTCATTTTCATAATGCTGCATCACTTCATAAATCGGGTTTCCGGTCAATATAATTCTTTGGCTCGGAAAGCCTTCCCGTATCAGATGCTGCTTGCTTTGCTCTGTATACGGCATATTAATCGTAGAAATCGCGTCAATGACGCGGCGATTCTTCTCTTCCGGTACATCCAGATCGTAACAGCGGTTACCCGCCTCCATATGCACCACCGGGTAGCCCATACGTTCCGCAAGCAAGGCGCACAAGGCGCTGTTCGTATCACCGAGCAGCAGCACATGATCTGGACACTCCTTATTTAAAATATCCTCCATCTGCGAGTACATCGCAGACAATTGTTTGCCCAGCGTCCCTGCCTTCTCCTGAAGCACATAATCCGGGGCGCGCAGTCCCAGTTCGCGGAAGAATTGCCCGCTCAGGCTTTCCGTGTAATTTTGGCCCGTATGCACAAGCACATGCTGATCTGCATAGCGATCCAGCTTCGGAATGATCAGGCTGAGCCGTATAATTTCCGGTCTTGTGCCGAGCACGGTCAATATTTTCATTGTGTTGGAACCCACCTTTGCTGTCGTTGTTTCAATAACTGTGGAGTTTAATAAGTGAGATAGCCATCCAGCAAACTGTCTGTGCTGCAGCTAAACGTTCACCTCAACGGTCCGGCGTGCTTTCACCCGGACCGTTGTCTGTGGTGCCGTCCAGCCTTGAGCGGCAGTTGCTTCCGTTTGTGTGGATGCAGATGCTTCGACACAGGCTTGAGCTTGAATTTTCGTTTGAGCTTCCGTTTCAACCGGGGCTTCTGTCTGGACCTGGATTTCGGCAGAAGCCCCGACAGCGGAAACCAGTGAACGCTCTTGCTATGGCTCCTGCTGCTGGTATTGCTCTTACCCTTGCGCTTGCAATTGCGCGATCTGTTATGCTTGCTAGTCGCTGGCCGTCTCGCCCGAATGCCGCGCTTGCCGTGATGCGGGTCTGGCAGTGGCTCCGGCACAGGAGCAGGTGGCTGTGGCAAACCTGGAATGACTGCATACTCGATAGGCGGCAGACCGAGCGCGGGCAGTTGGCAAACCACCGATTCGGGAAATTCTCGAACAGTGCTGGTATATGCCTCTGGTATGGCAGTCACCTGACGAAGCCCTTCTCCCTCCCGCGTCCAAATGGGTCCTCCTGGCTGCTGGATCAACGGGAACCATTGCGGAACATGGAACACCCATTGGCTGACCATGACGTGCAGGTTGCTCTGGTAGGAATCAGATCCATAAATACGTGTAGCGACGCTGTTGTTCCGTAAACCAATCCGCTCCACTTCCTCGGGATGATTGAGCAGATAGCCCACTTTTTCCGCCAGCATATCGCTATTTCCCGGCTCTACCAAAAATTCTGTATTTCCGGTCGCTTCCATCAGCTCCACCAGTCCGCCCTGCGCAAAGGCCACAACGGGCTTGCCGTAAACCAGCCCCTCCAGCGCTGTCAGACCAAAGCCTTCCTCTACCATGCTCGGGATGACGACTATATCCATCGCGCTATAAGCGGTGGATACAGATTCCTCAAATGAGCTGAATTGGAAGCGACGGCTATAGCGGGATTGACGAATTAGAGAGACGCATTTCACGTAATATTCCGAGTCCACCGAGCTGCCGATGATCCAGAAGCGACAGCGAGAATTGGTTTCACACAGCTTCAGAGCCATTTGAACAAAAGGCAACAGTCCTTTGGCTTCGTAGATAAAGGAAGAAATATAACCAATACAAATATGCGATTCCTTCAATCCCAGCTTTCCACGTTTGCGTTTCCGTTGCAGTACATGCTCTTTGTGTGGCGGCATATCCATATCCCGGCATGGAGACAACACCGTATGCGGACGTGTCAGCCCTGCCCTATGCAAAGGCCGCAAAACGGCTTGTGAAATGCCGATGACCCATCGGCTGTAACGCTCGATGATGGAAACCGAAACAGGTGTATGCTCATTCTGGTTAATGACCTCGGTTATTTTCCAAACCACCGGAATATTCAACTCATAGGAAGCCATTGCAGGCATGACGTTCACACAGGTATTGACCAGCACTACATCAGGCTGCGCTTGTCGTAACAACTGGAGCAACGGTGCGTACGCAGCATGATTTCGCAAATTGTCCGCATCCTGCGCCAATCCCTCATACGGGGTGTACATGCCGTGCAGCATAGGCAAGTTCTGAATTTGGACGGTAATTCCGCGCTTGCGGGCAATCGTTGTCAGCCGACCTTCACCGGGCGTCACCAGAATGCAATTGAAGTACGCACGAATGTCTACACAAAATTGCAATAACAGCTTCTCCGCTCCCGTAATGCTGCGGACGTTGCTGACATGGCTGAATAGCATCATTTTTGGTTTGATCGGAGTTCACCTCCTTTAAAATAGACACCATCGGGCGTATAACCGAATTATGGAAATACGATCGACAGCAGTTGGTCAATCCGGTGACCATACGTGTGCTCACGCAGTGTCCGTTCCAGAGCACGCAAGGCAATCTCACGGCGTTCCTTTTCGTTCGTCAAATAAAACTCAATCTTCTCCAGCAGCTCCTGTTGGGAACTGTACGTCTCGATCTCTTCTCCCGGCTTGTAAAAACGAGCCAGATCATCCCGTGTGTCGGTCAGTTGCAAGGTGCCGCAGGCAGAAATTTCGAACGTGCGCGGATTCGGCGACGCCCCCGGAATTTTCAGCGCATTGTTATTCACTGAATCATCCTGATGCGAACGATGAAGATTAATGACAATTTTGCTGCCATTATACGTATCATTCGTCTCGACCGGAGACATCCAGCGGCCTATCTCGATTTTGTCTCCGTACGATTGATAATCAGGGAGACGATCCCACCAGATTCCGTTGATTTTAATATTACGAGCCATGAGCTGCGGCATAATCGGATTAAAGAAATAGATGCGATTCCAGTAGGCCGAGCCGGTAAACCCGATTTCACGCCGTACAGAAGCGGGAGAGCTAAGCGGGAAATATTGAGTCAGAAATGCCGCAAAGGGCAAGTAATGTACAGATGAGCAGCCAAGCTGACGGTACATTTCAATGCAATTCAGCTCTAGCGTGAACACATAGTCATAATGCGGGACAATTTGGGTCGTCGTGTCCGTGTAATAGGGATCATCCGTTAGCCAGATGGCGGTCGGAATGCCCAACTGACGTACCGCTTTCACCTGCTCCAGCGGAAGCTCCATCCCATCCAGCGCCAGCACCAGATTCGGACGGAGCTGAGCGGCTATATCACTTACTGGCTGACGGGGATCCGTTACAGTAACCTGAGCCGTCATGCTTTGCAATGTGGTAATCACCGCTTCATCCAGTGGAGAATAGGGCAGACCTTTACCGGAGGTTACATACAGCACATGAATTTGCCGAAAAGGGAAGACCGCCTTCGTCCGGGTAAGAATTGCATTGGCGCGTCCGCGCAAGTAGCCTTCATCGTAGCCGTCACTGATTCCCGCAGCTCTCCCCTTTTCCCAGGAGTTTGCAGCCGGGTCAAACGGTCCTGTCGTAGATATCGTCATCACTTTCACTCCTCACTGTTTTGGGTGTTTACTTTAGGCCATCGCCTTGTCCAGCAATTCTTCCATTCGATTGGTGTACAGATGCTTTTGCATGGTGGTGTGCAGCCCGCGCCAAGCCATGCGTTCACGTTCCCACTCATGCTTGAGATAGTAGTCCAGCTTGACCTTCAATTCCTCTACTCCACCAAAGGTTTCAATGTCATAGCCCGGTCGGTAATAGCGGCTCAAATCCTTCCGAATGTCCGTCATCTGGAGCGTGCCACAGGCAGCAATTTCGTAGGTCCGGGGATTAATGGACTCCGCTGACAGCTGATGTGTATTCCGGTTATCCAGTCCGGGGTCCGTCGGACGATGCAGATTGATAACAATTTTGGACCCGTTGTAATATTTGGCCGTTTCCTCCGGCTCCATGAAGATTGGACGGATAAATCGGTCCAGCACATCCCGACGTTTCAGCCGATCCCAGCTTCCACCCACGATCAGCACCCTTTTATCCGCCAAAAAAGAAGCAAGGTGGTCAAACAGCTTTACGCGGTTCCAAAAGGCATTCCCGATAAAGCAAATGTCATGCTGGTGCTCCCGCTCCACCCGCTGGGGATAAAAGATCCGGGCTGACGCAGCAAGCGGCAAATAATGTACCTGTGCCACTCCCTGATCTCGATAAAACGGCAGGCATGACATCTCGTGCGTAAATACAACATCGTAGGATTGGCAGATCAACGCCGTATCCTCCGTAAAGTAGGGATCATCTACAAACCATATGGCCGTCTGAATACCCAGGCCCCGTATTTGCTGCACCTGCTCCAGATGATCCGGTGGAAAAACATGCAGCCCGTTCATGACCAGTACGAGCTCGGGTCGATGGACTTCGGCGTCAGCCAGCATTCTGGCAGGAGTACCGATGATGAATTCACTGCATATTTGGCTTAATGCCTCTTGTACCCCTGTGTCTATTGCGGCGAAGCCTTGCGGAATATACAGCACTTTCAAATGGCGAACAGCAGGCACCGTGGCCACGACCTGTGACAGAGCAGCCGCGCACCCCCCCATTCTGCGTCCTTCCCGATAGCCACATCGATAGGCTTCGCGTTTATTCCCGCTTCGTTGATCGTTCACATCCTTCACCCTGTCCTGTTGTAGAATAAACTTCTGTTACTCCTAAACTATATGCGGAGGGGTCAAACGCATCATGGACGACTGCCACTGCCCGGACAAAATTGGCGTTTGCCCGTCCATCTGCCAAACAACAAATAACCCCGAGGCTGTTAGCTTCGGGGGATCAGCAGCAATAGATGATGTTCACGGTTTACTGGGCCTTGTAAGCGACTTGGTGTCCATCTTCGTAGCCTTTGGCAAAGCCTGAATTGAAGCCCTCGTTATAGGCAGCATCATATCCCTGCTGGAATGCCTGTGGATCATGCTCCAGCACAACAGGCTCGGGCTGTGGATTCTCCGCAGCAGGAGCTGTAGACTGGGTGGACTGAGGTTTTTTCTCCCGACGCAGATGAGGACGACTTCTACGGGCGGAGTGAAGCCCTCTTTTACGCCGTCTTAAAGCAAGCAGACGTTTTCTTCTCAGCTTTAATCTTCGGATACTCGAACGCCGGGTACTTTTGCGTCTTTTGCGGGCTTTTCCCCGCGTAAAGCGTTCCCACCGTATTCTCATTCTCATTCCTCCTTAGTTTCCTCGTCGTTGTTGCGTTTTTGGAACAGGCAGCTGGAGCCACGGCTGAGTCGGTTTACCATACACCTGCCGTCTTAATGGTATGCCCGCCAGCATCTGCGTGATTTTCCCCTGGTAGTTGCTGAGCACACGAATGGTTTCTTCCAGACGGGTAGCGGACATATCCGCATGGGGCGTCAAGTCCGCAAGACTGCTCAGCATCCGGGCAACGGCATGCTGGCTGGCAGCAATGGACTCCATCATATCCAGCTTGATCTCACGTTCGCGCCTCATGCTCATTAGCTCATATCCCCCGGTCCCATTCCTCCCATCATCCCTTCCATTCCGCCACCCTGCTGCTCATCCTGATCCAGTAATGCCTTGAGATTACTGCACAGTCCGGTTTGAAGTCGGGTTAAACCCTCCAGCATTTCCACCATCTGCTCATGAATTTCCAAAGGCCGTCCCAATTGTTCTTCATCCGTGTCAAATGCGTGAGGCTCCAGATGGTTTAGCGTCCAATTACGCATTTTTTCGGCTTCTACCGCCTTGGCCTCCAGGATCATGGACACATTCCATTGCATTTTGGAAGCTGCGTCCAGCATATGAATCATTGCTTTTTCCCTACTCATGTGTTCACTCCCTGCCCTCGGTTGGTACGTTACTCCTCGTCCGGGTATGCCGTCTCTTTCACGACACGAACGAGCATTTCAGCCATTGCTTCCTGAAGATCGGCAATACCGTTCAAGTAGGCAACAATGCTTTTGTTTACTTGTCCCGAGCTGTCGAGAATACCCGGAATTCCATCAAAACGCGGCTCTTCGTCCGGCAGTTCATGTATGATCTGCGACATGCGCACGACCACCTGCCGCTCCGCATCCAACAGCCTTGACATCTGCTGCTGCGAGTGCGAAATATGGATCAGCAAATCATCAATCTCGTTATGCATAAGGCCCTCCTTAATGTGCTCCGCCGTGCGGAACGCACGAATTGCCTACAGGCTTTCCGCTACTACAGCGTATGCGGAAGCGGGGAGTCGGTTCCGCATAAAAGCGCCTATTCCGATCATTACAAATGCCCGTGCAGCACAGGTGGCGCAATAATAGGCTGCTCCTCCGCCAAATCCGACAAATCTCCGGGGGATACCAGTCGAATCCGATAGTCAGCTGCCCGCCAGCTCATGGCGGCATAGGGGGTAAGGAACGGCCTTTTCCAGCCATTCCCGATCTGATAAAGTTGCCCGCCTTCGGCATAAAGGACCTCAATCCACCGCTTGCGTTGATCCGGGGCATTAAGCGTGGGAAGTGCGGGCATGTTCTCCAATTCCGGAGCAGCCAGCACAGGGACAGGTTCTTCTGGCACAAGAGATGCAGAAGGCGAAACGGCTTCCACATTTTGCAGAACAACCGGCTGTACAACTACAGGTACATCCACGACATCAGAAATCGCCACCTCTGGCTTTGGCACCAACGGAAGTGCCATTAGATCAAGCTGTGACACCCTGACCGGGGCAACGTCTTCGCCTCCTGTATCTCTGACTCTATGCAGAAGCCGCCTTCTCCCTGGCTCCAGCCGATATATTGCACCGGACGGTCCCTGAACGAGTACTCCAACGGGATAAAAGGTTGCCGCCGACACGTGTCTGTCCTTGGTTGGCGGTATCTGGCTGTCCGGCTCTGCTGTTCCGAACTTCAGGTTGTGGAGCAGCTTATCCCCATCCCCCCACTTTTGGACAAAAAAGGATCGGTTCCGACTCCCTTTCTCCGTCAAACCACCTTCTCCGGTCGTCTGGGGAGAGGCATAAGCCGTGTCCCGATCACTTTCTGTGCAATGGATATAAGCATCTCTCGCAATAACCAGACGTGTCCCCAGTATGCGTACACGCAGCAGCCAATCTGCATCTGCTTCCTGACCACTGTAACAGCCTTCGTCCCAATACCCCGTCTTTTCCAGCGTCTCTCTGCGCAGCAGCATACAAAATCCGGCCAGACTTTTGGTTTCCCGCCATACGGCCGGATTGGAAACATTATGAGAAATAGCGAAATGACGAGCTTCATTTTCGTGCGTATAAGGCACCTCAATCTGTTGCTCTCCGAACGGACCGTTCGTTACAGGCCCGACGACACCAATACGCGGATCACTGTGCAAGCACTCCAGCAAACGATCCAGCCAACCTGGCGTTACCAGCGCATTTGGGTCCAGCACCACAAGGGTCGTGCCTTTCGCCATCATCAGCCCCTGATTCAAGCCGCCTGTCAAATGAATGTCCTTTTTGAGCAGCGCATAACGCACAGCAATGCTTTTACGAAGCAGATAGATGCGTGTCCCGTCCATTGAGCCGCAATCCACCACAATGATTTCATGCGGCTGACTTGTATTTTCCTCAATACGATGAATACATGTACGAAGTTGATGCAACTGATTATAGGACGGAATGATAATACTGACGCCTTCAAAAACCTTGCCGAACGAAGCCTGGCCCAATCTACTGCCCTGCTCCCGGCCCCTTTTATATCCCGCCCAATAGCCTTTCTTACTGAGCCGCTTGCTGTGTTTCCTTTTTATACTCAGGCGTTTCATGCCGTTCACTCCTCCGGGTGGCATTATGTCCATAATATATGCCTAACCCGGATAAATGGTGTATCGCTGAGATCAGGGGAGAAGGCCTTTCATTTTTACCCCGGCTTCCTGAAGGGAATCGAAGGTCCCCGCATCGCTCCAATACCGCCGCAAAATGTCGTATTCAAGCCTGCCTTCTGCTGCATAGCAATTGTTTACATCCGTGATTTCAAGCTCACCACGCGCCGAAGGCGTAATTTGCCGGATCTTATCGAACACGGCGGTATCGTACATGTAGATGCCGGTTACACAATATCTGGACTGGGGATGCTGCGGCTTTTCTTCAATCCGTACAATGCTCTCTGGCCGCTCGGGATCAAATACGGGTACTCCGTAGCGGTGGGCATCTGCCACCTTTTTTAACAATACCCTGGCGCTCCCCGGAGGCTGCTGACCGAACCGTTCAATAACAGGTCCCAGATCTTCCTTGAACAAATTATCACCCAGCAAAACAGTAAATTTTTCTCCTGGCTCCATGTAGCTTTTCGCCAGTTCCAGTGCTTCTGCAATGCCGCCCGCCTTTTCCTGAATCCGGTACGTCAGTTGGACACCATAATTGCTGCCACTACCTAGAAAATCGGTATACAGCCCGGCCGATTGTTTGCCAATAATAAGAAGCATATCGGTAATTCCCGCCTGTCGCAGTCTTTCGATACCATACACGATCATGGGATACTTGCCGACCGGAAGCAGGTGCTTGTTGAGTAATGAAGTCAACGGATGAAGGCGCGATCCGGTTCCTCCTGCGAGAATAACCCCTTTCATATCTTCCTTCCTCCTTCGACAGCATGTTCGGTGAATGAAGATCCACCATTTCCAGTCTCGATGAACGCTCTGGGGTCCAAGTTCCATTTGTCCATAAACAAACGATAATTCCGCTCAATCAACTCTTCGACCCAGGCAGATTCCGAGCGTGAAAAGCTCGCACTCCCCTGATGATAGACAAAACAATCGTTGCACATCAACAGTTTGTAGCCATGTACACGTGCGCGCAGACAATAATCGTCATCCTCATAATGCCCGGGGTTAAAACGTTCATCCAGTAATCCGATCCGTTCCATCAGCTCACGCCGGAACATCAGACAAAACCCGACCAGCCGCTTGACCTCCTGCCATCTGGACGGATTACTTGCATTATTCTGCTCTGCAAACTGGAGACAGCTATCCAGATCCCCTGCTAATCCGTCAATCTGCTGAGTACCGCTAGCATAATTCGTCACTGGTCCCACCAGTCCCACTGTGCTTTGGCTCCGCAATGCAACCAGCATATTGGATAACCATCCCCGTGTAACCGTCACATCATTATTCAAAATAACGAGCTGATCACCCGAAGCCAGCCGAAGCCCTTGATTACAAGCTGCCGGAAAACCCCGGTTTTCGGGGAGACGGATACTGATCAGCCGCTCGGCTTCACAAAAATCATCCGTTCCGTCATTTGAAGCGTTGTCCGCAACAATAATTTCATAAGGCACATCTGTCGTATGTGTCCGAATCGCCTCAATACACGGCTTGAGCAGGTGCAAACCGTTATAGGTCGGAATAATAATGCTCGTCAGACTCATCGTGCATTCCTCCCTTTGGCGACGTCGGCCCGTGTTGGAACAGGTCCCAACGGGAAAGCTCCGGCTACCTGAAACACCCCAGCCAGTGCCTCCGCATGATCGCCGACGATCAATTGCTCCATGGCATTCCCTTTGCCGATATTGATAGTCCGCTTGCGGTTTGTTCCAATGACGTCTACGGCATGTACTGCCGTCACCTTCATACCGTGCAGTATCGCCATAGCGTGGGCTTTCGGCGGAACAGCGAGCATAGCCGGACCGAGCAGCTCCAGCGAACGTCGTGATAACGCGTGCGGTACAGCGGTCAAGGAGCTTGCTCCCAGATCCGGCCTGCGCAACACGCGGTTCAGGAACCCTTTGCACCGGGTCACGCTGTCCTGCCGGAAGTAAGGTGGCAAATGTCTGCTCAGATCATTAAGTGCCAAATCCGTTCCTTGATCCACTGCATAGAGGAACGGCAGCAAGTCAAACGCAGGAATCGGCAGATCCCCGTCTACGAACAATACGATTTCAGCCTGCGTCATACGTGCGCCTACCGCCCGTCCGACATCATGCCCGAGCCGAGTCGGCACGCTGACGAGAGTCACACCCGGATGATGCTTCGCTACTATAGAACGCGTGCCATCCGTGCAACCGTTCAATACGACGATGATGTCCGTAAGAGGCAGCTTTTCCAGCTCGCTCAGCACCCCGCCAATCGTAGATTCCTCGTTGCAGGCGCTGACCACTGCGGCGGCTGTCCCCCGCAGCAGCATATCCTCGGGCAATGCCCGTACCTCCAGCGGATTTGCTTCGGTCATTTTCCCTCGCTGGGGCGCGGGTTTCCTCACCCTGCGGCTATCCATCATAGTCGTTGTTCCATGTCTTCGCTGTACACGTCGTATGCCCCGGCTTCGGTCATCACGCCTCCCTTTTCGATACATTCTGCTCACGGCCTCACCTCGTTTCTGATCCGTTTGCGTTTCAAATCCGTATATCCTGCACGCGTTCCCAAATGTGATGTAAGCCAGGCAATCGCGTCAAGATGATCCTGTACAACCACATCCACAAGCGGGTCCCTGCCGTTTATTTTTTTGCGGGTCGCATTCACTTTACCCACGGCTATTCCACGAACAGTCACCACCCGCAAGCCAGAGGTAATCGTCATGGCCTGAAATAACGGAGGTTTTTCCAAGGACTTTAGACCTATTTTATTTAAGGTCTTTCGACTTATGGCATGCGGAATTCCAGTCATGGATGCCCCTCCTAAATCAGCACGGTTCGACAAAATATTCAATACATGCTTTGCTTCAACCACAGGATGCACCGAAGTACGGTCTACTGGCCCATGATAATCATTCAGTGCAAGATCCGCTCCCGCATGTATGGCTTGTATGAATGGCTTGAGTCTGACGCAGGGAATAACGATATCACCATCCAGAAAAAGCAGTACCTGCCCGGAAGCCGCCTCCGCTCCAATGCGGCGACCAATATCATGCCCTAATGGTTGCGGAAAGGAAAGCACTCGCGCGCCCGCCGCTTTTGCCGCCTTGGCCGTCCTGTCGCTTGATCCGTTCTCGACCACAATGACCTCAGTGTGTGGATGAACATGGCGTGCCTCACGGACAACAGCCCCGATCGTTTTTTGCTCATTCATAGCCGGAATAATGACGGATATCAGCAATTTTTCAGCCGAAGACGAACCGTGGGACCGTTCTTCACCTGTCTGTGCTTCTGTGACGGGACCTCTTCTTGTTAGAGGGTCCGATGGGATATGCACGGATGGTGTTCGTACAGGCAGCCACAACTTTGGGTAGAGATAATTAGCACTGGAATGCCGCCTGCGATTAGCCTTGAATCCAAATCTTGTCTGCTTCCTCATGCTACCGCCTCACCTCCCTTGCTGCTGTATGGATAGACAGCTTGATTAGGACAGTTCAACATAACCTATGCGGTCTAAAACCCGTGTGTAACGGCAAGCGTGGAGTCTTTTCGACATTGCATTTTACGATAAGTTTCGACAAAACCGATTAAACCGATTAAATAAATTAGTTATTAGGGACTAAAGAATCATTTTGGATGAATTTGTAACATACATCTTCTCGTACGTCATTCTCTGTGCTAATATCAGAGCCAGATGGTGGGAGTTCAAAAAATTTACATTTGTTTTTTTTGCATAAATATTCGATTCCCATTATCTGGATTATTTTTACTTTCACTTATACGACAGGAGAGGAGGAGTTTGTTACCTTTTCAGGCTGTACGCTTCATAATGGAGTACCCTCTTTTCACACACGCTTCACGAAAGACACTTCGGTTTTTCATCTTCACGTTCCATTTTCTTCATGTTCCAGACGACAACACGACCTACATAAACGGCGCAATGCCTATTTCTTAACAGGATGGTCTTCATTCTGACATTAACCGGGGAGAGTGAATTTTTAATGAAAAAAGTATGGGTTTCGCTTCTTGGAGGAGCTATGTTATTAGGGTCGGTAGCGTCTGGTGCATCTGCGGAAAGTTCCGTTTCGGAGCCAAATCAGCTTACGCCAACCTTCCACGCCGAGCAATGGAAGGCCCCTTCATCGTTATCGGGTGACGACATTGTATGGAGTTATTTGAATCGACAAAAGAAAACGTTGCTAGGTGCGGACAGCACCAGTGTCCGTGACCAATTTCGCATCATTGATCGTACAAGCGACAAATCCGGTGTAAGTCATTATCGGCTGAAACAGTATGTAAACGGGATTCCCGTATATGGAGCTGAACAGACGGTTCATGTGGACAAGTCTGGTGAAGTTACCTCTTATCTGGGGGCCGTGATTACTGAGGATCAGCAGCAAGAGGCTACGGAAGGTACAACTCCGAAAATCAGCGCTACCGAGGCCGTATATACCGCTTATGAAGAAGCCGCTACACGGATTCAAGCCCTCCCTTCCTTCGACAATACGATCTCTAAAGATGCTAAGGAGCAAGGCAGCGTAAGTAAAGACACCTACAAGGAAGCTGCTAACAACGAACAAACTATCTTTATTGATAAGGACAAGCTAAATCTTGAAAAAGCAGGTGAATTGAAGGACAGCAAAATTGAAGCTGTTGAAGCACAAAATTCCATCGCTAAAATTGCCAATTTACAGCCTGAAGTAGACCCTAAAGCCGAGCTGTACTTTTATCCTACTGGCGATACAACGCGTCTGGTCTATGTAACAGAAGTTAATATTTTGGAGCCTGCGCCGCTGCGTACACGCTACATCATTGATGCCAATGATGGCAAGATCGTATTCCAGTATGACATCATTAATGAAGCAACGGGCACAGGTAAAGGTGTGCTTGGTGATACCAAATCGTTCACCACTACGCAGTCTGGAAGCAGCTATCAGTTAAAAGACACAACACGCGGTAACGGAATCGTGACCTACACGGCCTCCAATCGTCAGACCATCCCAGGTACACTCCTGACGGATGCCGATAACGTATGGAATGATCCAGCCGGCGTAGATGCTCATGCTTATGCAGCCAAAACATATGATTACTATAAGGACAAATTCGGACGCAACAGTATTGACGGACGTGGCCTGCAACTCCGTTCAACGGTTCATTACGGCAGCCGCTACAACAACGCCTTCTGGAACGGCTCCCAAATGACTTATGGAGACGGGGACGGAACCACATTTATCGCTTTCAGTGGTGATCCCGATGTGGTTGGTCATGAACTCACACACGGTGTTACAGAGTATACTTCGAATTTGGATTATTATGGGGAATCCGGCGCGCTGAACGAGTCCTTCTCGGATATTATCGGCAATGACATCCAGCGTACAAACTGGCTTGTAGGCGATGATATTTATACGCCAAGCATTGCGGGTGATGCTCTGCGCTCTATGTCTAACCCTACCCTGTATAATCAACCAGACCACTACTCCAACTTGTATAAAGGCAGCTCGGATAACGGTGGCGTTCATACCAACAGCGGCATTATAAATAAAGCATATTATCTGTTGGCACAAGGCGGTACCTTCCATAATGTAACTGTAAGTGGAATTGGCCGCGACGCAGCCGTCCAAATTTACTATAGTGCCTTTACGAACTACCTGACTTCTACTTCCAACTTCTCCAATACGCGTGCCGCTGTGGTGCAAGCAGCAAAAGACCTTTACGGTGCGAATTCAGCGCAAGCAACCGCAGCCGCCAAATCTTTTGACGCTGTAGGAGTTAACTAAATCATAATTGCATTCCTCTTATTCATCCTCGTCCATAGACCATTGTCGTTGTGCAGCTGTCATCCAACCCTGCTCATAAAATGGACGAAAAAAAATAGGGGTGCAGTTTACAAGACTGCGCCCCTCCCCCCTATGTATATGGCGTCCCCCAGCGGGACGCTCTTTTTGTTTCTCCTATACCATTCGATTAATTTCGACTAAATAAGACAAATACAATCTAAATCGGGTCTTTAGTCTCATTTTGGAGTAATTTGTAATTTACATCTTCTCGTCCTACATTCTCTGTGCTAATATCAGAGCCAGAACGATGTAATCACAAAAAAATAAAACTTGTTTTTTTGCATAAGTTTATTTTTTTCATGATCTTCACGTTTTAAAAAGCAGCAAGACCTACATACATGGCGCCATGCCTAAAAAACAAAACAGGATGCACATCATCCTGACCTAAATTTGGGGAGAGTGATTTTTAATGAAAAAAGTATGGGTTTCACTTCTTGGAGGAGCTATGTTATTAGGGGCTGCAGCACCTGGTGCCTCAGCAGCGGAGAATTCTGTTCCCGATCCTACTCAGCTTACACCCACCTTTCACGCAGAACAATGGAAGGCTCCTTCATCCGTATCGGGTGACAATATTGTATGGAGTTATTTGAATCGACAAAAGAAAACGCTGCTAGGTGCAGACGGCACTAATGTCCGTGATCAATTTCGTATTATTGATCGCACGAGCGACAAATCCGGTGTAAACCATTATCGATTGAAGCAGTATGTAAACGGGGTTCCCGTATATGGAGCTGAGCAGACCATCCATGTGAATAAGTCCGGTAAAGTCACCTCTTATCTGGGCGCCGTTATTTCGGAGGATCAACAACAAGATGCCACTGAAGACACCACTCCAAAAATTAGCGCTACCCAGGCCGTCTATACCGCGTATGAAGAAGCAGCTATACGGATTCAATCCTACCCTTCCGTCAACGATAACGTTACTGAGGGTAGTCAGGATCAAGGCAGTGTAAGTCAAGATACTTACAAAGAGGCATCTAACAACGAATTATCAATCTCAAAACAAATTTCCATTGCCAAAATCGCCAATCTGGAGCCAAGTGTAGAACCTAATGCAGAACTGTACATCTATCCTGACGGTGAGACCACACGGCTGGTTTATGTGACAGAGGTTAATATTCTGGAGCCTGCACCTTTGCGTACACGCTACTTTATTGATGCCAAAGACGGAAAAATCGTATTCCAGTATGACATCCTCAACTACGCAACGGGCAACGGCCGCGGCGTGGATGGTGTAATGAAATCGTTCACGACTACAGCTTCCGGCAACGGATATCAGTTGAAAGACTCGACACGCAGTAGCGGAATCGTAACCTACACTGCTGCCAACCGTCAGACGACGCCGGGTACTATTTTGACGGATGCGGATAATGTATGGGATGATCCGGCGGCTGTTGATGCCCATGCCTACGCTATTAGAACCTACGATTATTATAAGAAAAAATTCGGACGCGACAGCATTGATGGACGTGGCATGCAAATCCGTTCGACCGTCCATTACGGCAAAAAATATAACAATGCCTTCTGGAACGGCTCTCAAATGACATACGGCGACGGCGACGGTAAATTATTTACCTTTTTCAGCGGTGATCCCGATGTCGTAGGGCATGAGCTCACCCACGGTGTCACAGAATTCACCTCCAATCTGGAGTATTACGGTGAATCTGGTGCGCTGAATGAAGCCTTCTCAGATATTATTGGTAATGATATGGATGGCAGCAACTGGCTTCTTGGAGATGGCATTTATACGCCTAACATTCCGGGCGATGCTCTGCGCTCTCTATCCGATCCTACAAAATTTGGTCAGCCAGATCACTATTCCAATTTTTACACGGACCCTAACAATGATGATGAAGGCGGAGTCCATACGAATAGCGGTATTATCAACAAAGCCTATTATTTGCTGGCACAAGGCGGTACGTCCCATGGTGTAACGGTAACCGGTATCGGGCGCGAAGCGGCTGTATATATTTACTATAATGCCTTTACGAACTATTTGACCTCTACCTCCAACTTCTCTAACGCGCGGGCCGCCGTTATCCAGGCAGCCAAGGACGGCTATGGTGAAAATTCAATAGCAGTCATTTCTGCTATTAAGTCCTTTGACGCTGTAGGTGTGAATTAAATTGAGCTTAAACTAGCAATCTTCTGGCTCTACTTAGAATATATAAAAAGAGGGCGATATTACCATTACAAGTGTGCCCTCTCCCCCCTCATATATACGGCGTCCCTTCATCGGGACGCCTTTTTCTTGTTTTATGAAAATTCGCAACCCTGTGCAGGCGTGCTTTAATCGTGCCCGATTGCAATCCACAGAATCAAACCTTCACAAATTGAACCTGCGTGTCCGCGTTCCACAGTAAACACCGCCGAATCTCTCTGACATTTCGTGACAGATACCGTTACCCCCGGTAAGCTCGCATTTCCTGTGATTGCATAATGCACGTCCTGGAATGGCTGCTCAAACACAATGCTCACTTCATTCCTGCACGCTTCTGCGGGAATGTGAAAAAAAACGCTGCCAAACCGTGTTGAAGCCGCTCTTGAATTAAATGCATGCTTACGGAGAAGCCCGTCATCATCCGTAAAAGCAGCTTGCTTGTCAGCGGACAACGCTAACCGCTGCTGCTTGGGGCGATGTCTGCCTTCGGCAATGTGAATACTGGTAATGGAACAATCCAGCAACGATTCCTGCTCTGACTGACCCCTGGACGTTACAGACGTCTGGCCGTCTTCCGTCCCGGATTCCATATTCGTCTCTGGCACAGACAGCAGCAATACAGACGCCCGGTTCATCAGCATGGCTTCCTCCAGTGTCTTGGGAAGCTTGTGCTTTCGCCATGCTGCTTCATCCACAGTGATAGGGTCATGAGTTAGAGCTTGGGTATCCACGATTGACTTTACATTCACCGTTTCCCGCTGGAGCGGTTTATCATTGCCGGGGGAGGACGTTTTATTTTTGTCTATACGAGGGGAGGGAACCGCGTTGGAAGAGTTACGCCGTACTGTTCTTTTATCCTTACTATTATGGTTCATGCGATGGTTCATAATGACCGCTCCTTTGGCACAGGAGTGAACCAGCGGTCGCTCCGCTTCATTCACTCGGCTGGAAATCATGGCTAATGCCTATAGGATAGCCTATGCTCACAACTGGGCTCATGTCACTACGTTACGCAATCCAGCATGATTTGCGCCCAGCGATGTGCTGAATGCTGCCATAAAAACCGTTTTCGCACCTCGTCAAGCCCTGCCTCTCCCATTCGTCGCCGCAAGTCAGGTTGCTGGAGCAGTCCAATGACGGCAGCAGCCATTTCCTGCTCCCCCGGAGATGATGACACAAGCCAGCCCGTCTCCCCGTGTTGTACAACCTCCGGGATGCCGCCCGTACGGGAAGCAACTACGGGTACACCTGCGGCCATCGCTTCCAGATTGACCAGCCCGAAGGCCTCATTTCCCACCGAAGGAACGACGGTCACATCGGCCAACTGGTACAGCGAGGCCAGTGCCGGATGAGGAACATAGTCGAGAAACTCGACGTGCTTCCCCATCCTGAGCTTACGCGTCTGCCGATGCAGCGACGCCGAATAGGATGTGAGACGGTCCTGCCCGTAATAGGCGCTGCCCGCAATGAGCAGCAGCACATCCGGGCAGGCACGGGCGATACGCGGCAGGGCCTTGAGCAGCCGATGAACGCCCTTGCCGGGCACCAGCCTGCCCGCATACAGTATGATCCGGCGGCCTGCCCAGCCAAAATCGTTCAGCCGCGCCGCTCTGACCGCTTCTGCCGCAGGTGTCCAGCGCGGCAGGAAATCGCCGGGATGAATGCCCAGCTCATTTATAGCGATGCGTTGCCTGACAGCATCAGAGCTGTCAGCAGCTACGACGGATCGCATGTAGGCGCTGTTCACAATGATCCGCTCCAGCGGCTGCAGCAGTCGTTTCACTTCCTTCCGTTGCAGGTACGGCTCCCGAATGAAAGTGGTCGAATGCAAAGTCAGTACGATCCGGCTATCGGGCAAAGCGTTGTGGATCGCATATGCCGCAGCAGGGCGGTTGTGTACATCGACCACCGCAGGAGACCATCTTTTCAGGTCGGAAATCACCTCGGAAATATAGCTTGACCCTTGCTTATAACGTATGCAGGGCACCCCGTCCACATCGGCGTTATCCGGTACCTCTTCTCCCCGTATGCCATATATCTGTACCTGAAGCTTATCGCTGGCCAGTGGTACCATATGGGCAATAACCCGCTCCACCGAACTGCTGCGGGGCGAAGGTATAACAAAAGAACCCGGTGTAACGACTGCTACCTTCGGCCTCTGCATCAGTCCTGCACCTTCTTTCCTCTCTGATTCAAGCGATCCTGCGCATTCAACACTCCTACACTCATGGTGTATCATATCGTCTCCCTGCCTGAAAGGTGCCTGGCTCCTTACTTTGGGCAAGCAGCAAGGCAACCGTCCATGCCTGGCCGATCTTTAAAACATATGATGGACTAGAACCACTGAGTTGTCAGTTAGAGTCTCAACAAGGAAGGGCGGACATACCCATGCTGCATGTAGGCATCATGCTCAACCCGGCGACGTACCGGGGCATCCCCGCCATGAGGACGGGTTATGAATCACTCGTCAATTACGAAGACGCCGGATTGAGCTACGAGCTAATTCCCTGCTTTCTTCGTCTGGAGAATATTCATATACCATCTGGAACATGCCGGGCTTTTGTTAAACATGGTAACGGCTATCATCAGATGACTCTCCCGTTGCCACAGGTCATCCACAATCGGACACTCTATCGACAGAACGAAAACGCCAGTGACATCAACAGACTGGTACAGAACGGAATTTATATCTTTAATGAACAAAACCGTTTCCGTAAGGACCACATACATGCGATATTGCAGGAAGACCCTCTGCTGCACCCTCATCTTCCGCGAACGCTGCAAGGCAACCTGGCTTCGATTCGTACCTTGATGGAGCAAACCGGAGATGTCGTCATCAAGCCAAGCAGCGGGAGCATCGGCAAAGGAATTATGCGTCTGAGACATTCCCGTGGTGACTGGACCTTACAATGCGCACATCCCGCTGTACCGGAGCGCTGGATCACCCTGCGCCTGCATGCCGGAGAACTGCCTGCATTTCTGCCCAAGCGGCTGTTGCATAGTCCTCATATCGTGCAGGAAACTTTACCGCTCGCTTTGTATAACAACCGCCCTTTTGATATTCGCGTGACGGTTCAACGCGGATATGGCGGCATTTGGAGCGTAACAGGCATGTTTGCCAAAATTGCTCCCTCCCACACCTTCGTTTCCAATGTGGCGCAGGGTGGCTCAGCCCGTTTCTTGCCAGAGGTGCTGTCACAGGTACGGACGGCTCAGCCATGGAACACAGCCCGTCTGATGAATGAATTGGAAAGGCTCGCGCTGCAAATCGTTCATCGGCTGGCACAAAACCTTCCCCGGCTGGCTGACGTCGGTCTGGACCTGGGCATTACGCAAGAAGGCAAGATTGTTTTTATCGAATGCAACGGCCGCGATCAGCGCTACGGATTCAGCCAGGCGGGCATGAACAATGTCTGGAAAGAAACGTACACTCAGCCGATGGCTTACGCCCGTTGGCTTCTCGAACGGATGCCCCCGGCGGACACCGACCGTCCACTGTATTGATTTACGTCACATTCTGTGTCAATATAGTTCAGAGCGGCCGGACATGTTCCGGCCAAGACGGCTCGGAAATGAACAAGGGGGATCTGAAATGGCAAAACAGTGGCTGCGGCTCATGACTGAGCTATCATCGCGCAAGTGGGTGTGCCGGGTTGTGGGTTCCTTTGCCCAAAGCGGTGCAAGCCGACTTTTTATCCCCACCTTTATACGTACGTACCAGATCCAGACGCATGAGGCTGAACAGGAATGGAAGGAATACCGTTCCCTGAACGCCTATTTTACACGCAAATTAAAAGCGGGCATGCGCCCGATTGATACGAACGCCGAGGTGATGACCAGTCCAGTGGATGCGCGGATTACGTTCACTGGCCCAATTACATCCGGCACGATTTTGAATGTCAAAGGTCAGGACTATACGCTGGATGAGTTGCTTAACCGTTCGCCGCGTCTTGAGAAATACACGCACGGCTATGCTTTTGTGCTGTATCTCAGCCCGACTGATTATCATCGTATTCATGCGCCGGTATCCGGTACACTGGTGGAGAAGGAACATTTGCGCGGCAAGGTATATCCGGTGAATGACTTCGGCTTACAGCACATGAGAGCGGTTCTGAGCCGCAATGAACGGCAGATTACGTACATTGCCCATGAATACGGCGAGGTGGCGGTCGTCAAGGTTGGCGCGATGAATGTAAGCAGCATCAAATACACCGATGACGAAGCCCTCTCATGGGAAAAAGGCGACGATCTCGCCTATTTCGAGTTTGGATCAACCGTCGTTCTGTTGACCGAAAATGGCACATTTGAACCTGACCCTGTGCTGAAGCTGGGAGATGTAGTTAGAATGGGACAGCGTCTCGGTTGCTTCCGGCACGATCCCAAAGCATAAGCGAATTTGCCGTTACATCACGGCAACGGCGACACGGATGAAAGGACCCGGCAGCATTGCTCAGGTC
The DNA here is from genome assembly GCF_038592985.1 of Paenibacillus sp. FSL R10-2782. Taxonomy (NCBI): domain Bacteria; kingdom Bacillati; phylum Bacillota; class Bacilli; order Caryophanales; family Paenibacillaceae; genus Paenibacillus; species Paenibacillus sp. FSL R10-2782. The sequence goes on from NZ_CP151951.1 coordinate 4,268,663, forward strand.
CTTTTTGGCGTTTATCTTTTTATTCGTTATAGGAATATCCTTAGAACCACACGTTCACCTCTCCGTCGCTAGGCTACAGCCTGTCCACCCGCTCATTCCTTCACCTGATCTCGGACGGACTTTTCCCAGTGTACTGCTTGAATTGACGGCTGAAGAAAAAAATATCCCGGTATCCCAAAGCCTCTGCCACCTCAGTCACATTCATTCCGGCATGCAGCAACAGATGCTGTGCGCGCTCAATTCGCATGCTGATGATATGAGATTGAGCGGAAACACCCAGCAACTCCTTGAATTTGATTGAAAAATAGCGCGGTGACAGCCCTGCCCGTGCCGCCAAATCCTCGACGCGGTGAGGAAGCCCCGGATGCTGGCGCACATAATTGGCCGTTTCCCGGATGACTTCGGTGAGCTGATGGCTGACCGGCTGCTCCTGCGGCTCCTTGCGGTCGGCACGCAGCAAATGTATCATGAGCTGCTTCAGGATTAGCCTGCCCTCCTCCTCGGCCCCGTAAGCGAGTTCCAGGCGCAGACGGACGTACCTGGCAAGCATATGCTCCACCTCGACCATTTCCTCCAGCATTCGATAGCTGGCAGGGATGATCTCCGGCTGCTCGGTAAGATCAAAATGGATATAGGTAAGTACTAGCGGCTTCTGAGGGTTATGTGTGGCATGAGTATCATCCCCCGGCTTGAACAGGAAGCAACTTCCTTTGCTTACCGGAAAGGATTCCCCGTTCAATACAACCGTTCCTTCACCGCTCCATACATAAAATAAATCATAGTTTGGCATCGGCCTTTCGCGCACCTGCCATTTCCAGCCCGGCTCGCACACAATTTTGGCAAAGGCGGACAACAGGATGAACGATGACGCAGACGTATCCAGCAAAACCTGCACCTCCTTATGCTATTCTTTCGTTGTCCCAGATCCCGTTAAATTATAATATAAGCGCAGAACAGCCATTACGCAAAAAATAAAGCTTTTCCTCCATTTCTTGCTTTTTAATTTTGTGTAAGTGTTTTTCTTTTTCTGGGACGCTTTTGCGTGACGCTTACCGTGTGTAATGCTATAATATGTAATCAAAATGACTTGGAAGGATGAAACCGGAATGAATCCACTGGCAGCGCAGTTAAACCGCAACATTCAGGCAGGCAACGAGCATGTATATGAAATGCTTTCTCTTTTAGGTAAAGAGATTTATTTCCCAAAAGAAGGAATTTTGAGTCAATCGGCAGAGGCGGGGAAACTTGCTAAAAAATATAACGCTACGATTGGTATTGCTACCGAGGGTAGCGGCCCTATGCATTTGGGGGTCATTCAGGAGAAGCTGTCCGCATACAGCCCCAAGGACCTGTACCCTTATGCGCCCCCTGCGGGCAAGCCTGAGCTGCGTAGTGTATGGCGGGAAAAAATGCTGAAGGAAAACCCGTCGCTGGCGGGAAAAAGCTACGGCCTACCGGTGGTTACGAACGCGCTGACTCATGGTTTGAGCATCGTTGCCGACCTCTTTACAGATGAAGGGGATGCTGTCATTTATCCAGACAAAAACTGGGAAAACTATGAACTGACCTTCGGTATTCGCCGTCATGGACGATTGGTAAATTTCCCATTGTTCACAGAGGACCAACATTTTAATAGTGATGGGTTACGCGAAGCACTGCTAGCGCAGAAGGATTACGGCAAAGCCATTGTTGTGTTGAACTTCCCGAACAACCCGACTGGCTATACACCGGGAGTCGAAGAGGGCAAAGCCATTGTTGCTGCCATTCAGGAAGCTGCGGAAGCAGGCATCAATGTCGTAGTTGTAACAGATGACGCTTATTTTGGTCTGTTCTTCGAGGACTCCCTGCATGAATCGCTATTCGGCCAGTTAGCTGGACTTCATCCAAGAATTTTACCAGTCAAAATTGACGGAGCCACCAAAGAAGAATTCGTTTGGGGCTTCCGTGTCGGATTTATTACCTTTGCTTCGGAACATCAGGACGTGCTGAGCGCACTGGAGCAAAAAGCATTGGGAATTATACGGGCAACGATTTCCAGCGGCCCTCACCCGTCGCAAACCTTCGTGCTGGATGCTCTCAAATCACCGGATTTTGAGCAACAGAAGGAAGAAAAGTTCCAAATCATGAAAGGCCGGGCCAACAAGGTCAAGGCGCTACTTGATAGCGGAAAATACGGAGATGTATGGAGCTACTATCCTTTCAACTCGGGTTATTTCATGTGTCTCAAGCTGAACGGCTTGTCCGCCGAACAACTGCGCACACATCTGCTGGAGCAATATGGGGTGGGAACGATTGCACTGGGTGAGCATGATCTCCGTATCGCGTTCTCCTGTATCGAGGAAGAATATCTGGAAGACTTGTACGATATTGTTTATCGTGGTGTGCAAGACTTATTGAACGCCTAATCTAATCGGTCGGTATGAACTGGTTAGACTTATAGCTGGATTAAGCGGTGTGCCGGATGTTGCGGCATACCGTTCTTTATATCCCCTGTTGAACGATTCATTCCCAACTCGAAGCACTTATCCCTCAGCAGCCAGCAAAGATTGTTGTGCCAGCGGCAGCAAAATGATAACCTCCGTACCCGCTCCCGGCTCGCTCTCATACCGTATACTGCCGTTCATCGCTTCAATCATGCGAAAAGAGACTGCTGTTCCCAGCCCTGTTCCTACTTCTTTGGTCGAAAAAAACAAAGTGCCTACACGTTCCAGATGCTCCGGGCTCATGCCTTTTCCACTATCCTTGATATTCAGACATGCCTTCTCTTCCTGAACTACCAGCTTTATGTCTACCTTGCCTCCATCTTCCGCAGCCTCAATCGCATTTTTCGTGATATGAATTAACGCCTGCAACAGTTGATTACGATCCGTATGTAGATATATATTATTCCTCAGCTCCGTCTGCATTCTTACGCCTTGCTTGGCCGCCATCGGTTTCAGGAGCAGAACAATCTGTTGAACCATACCGGACAAATCCATCAGCTCCGTCTTCCCAATCTGTGGCTTGGATAAATTCAAATAGTCGCTAATGATTCTTTCAGCCCGATCCACCTCCGCCAGCGCCAGCGCCATATATCTGCGGTTTTTTCCTTCCAGCCCTGACTGGGCCATTTGCAGGAACCCTTTTACGACCGTCAACGGATTACGAACTTCGTGAGCCATGGAAGCGGCCAGTTCCCCTAACGTATTGAGACGTTCAGCATATTTGATCTTTTTTCTCATCTCTTCCCGTTCGAGACTAAACTCCATCCAGCAAGAGGCAGCTCCGATACTTAGAAATTGAATTATAGCAAACCAAAGAACCCCCTTGATCAGCTCGACTTCATCCTCATTCAGTCTGCCGTTGGCCCAGGAATGCATCATAAGAACAACCAGCATGATCACATTCATCCACACACTCATGAGCAAGTTTATCAATACTCGGGCCAGCATGCCTTTGAGCTGCATAAATTTTTTTCTCACCAAGAGAGGTACGAGATAACATAACAGCATGCTAAGCAGCCCCACACCGATGGAATCAGGTCCAACATAAATGCGGGCCAGCATCATGAGTGTTATATTCACTAGTCCTGCTCCGGGGCCAAAATATAAAACGGAGAGGATCAGCGGAACATATCGGAGATCCCAAAGGAAGCCGTACCAGCTATACGAGAAAATAAGACAAAGCACAGAAGAGATACCCAGCACCCCTCCCATGAGCAATGGGGTCTGTTTCATATGTCGATAATCCGATAAAGCGCTGTACACCAGCAAGGGTACAAAAACCAGAAATATATTCACGAGCAGCTTGTCTGCCAGCATCTCGTCGTTCCCACTTTCCAAGTAATAATGATTATATACTTCTTCTATTCTCGACAAAACGTGTCTTTTCCTCTCTATCCCCTCATATCCGCTGAAAAAAATAAGGCGATCCGGCAATGTACCTCCACGTTGGCCCACGCAATCCGAAAATCGGCTTCATAATATACGGTGTATCCTACATCACAAGGACCGAGAGGAGAATGAGCATGGGAGCAGAAGAAACAAGAGGCGGTTACGGTGGTTTCGGCGCATTCACAAGCACAGGAACGATTCTGGTGCTGTTCATTTTGTTAGTGATCATCAGCAAAACGATTTTCATTTAAGCAGGCGGACATCTGCGCCCACGGCCGACAAATAGCAGTACCCACGCAAAAAGGCTATTCTGCAAACAGCGCTTGCTGCTTACGGAATAGCCTTTGTTTTTACTTTATACACACAGGATCAAACTTCTTCCTCATCTTGACCGTCCAGACGCCATTTTTTCGCCTGAGCGCCTCGTACCAGGTATACTACCAGCACTCCACCAGCCAGCGTAAGCAGTGTGGTGATCAGCCCTTCAGTTCCTCTCAACAAAAAAGGAAGCCACAGGATGACCGCAACCGGCAACAGCAGCCGTACAACAAAGTCCAGGAAAGACGCACGACGGGTATGTACAGGAAGCGGATAGAGCTGAAGCCATAGCGAATCCTTATGGTACTGCCTTAACGAAGTAATCTGCACGCCGATCAGGAATATAAAAAATAAATACACAGCGATACCGATCCAGCTCGTATGCGTGATCCATATAATCAACAGGCCGAGGATCCCCAGTCGTATCACCATCCCCACAGGCTCTGTGCGCACAAAGGTCTTAAACAGCAGGTAACGATAAGCACCCCTTTTGTCCCACGGTATGTTACCGCCTAACCAGGACAACCAGCGACGCGGAGTCACTCTCTGCGTAAGGGCCGGCACATCAACAAACCAGCCCAAAGTACGCATCACACGGGCAGCCTGTACGCCTTCTGTACGGATCAGGTTCTCCCATGCCACCAACAGCTTGACCGGAAAACGCAGGACAAGCACGTACACCACACCCACCAGCACGATAAACGGCAAGCTGCGCAGCGGAGGCTGCCACAGCCATGCGGCTACCAGCAGCACGGCCAGCGCCCAGCGAAGCAGACGATACGCCATACTCGCACTGCGCGATACCATGCGCAGCTCCTGCCAGCCCCCATAGCTAAACAGCAGCTTCAGCAGCACGAACAGCAGTATGGTCAGCAGTAGTGGCTTAGGCGCAGTATCGCTGCGGATATACAACGGCCACGCGATCACAAGCAGCAACAGCAGACCAAATATTTTATACACCACGCCACGGATACGGCTGGACTTAAAATATTCGTGCATCGCATGCTCCTGAGGACGCAGGAAGACGATATCGGCTTCGTTCAAATACGTACGGAAGCTCATATGAGCGATCGGAACGGCTACAGTGAGCATAATCCAGCGGATGGGCAAATCCGGCGGGATATGCATAATCAGCGACGTGTACCACGCGGCAAAGGCAATCAGCGCAAAGCCGAAGACGACCGCCAGGCCGCTCTGAATGACATAGCCGAGATAAGGCAGCACTTGTCCCCAGAACGCAGCACGTCTTTCTTTATGCAAGCGTTGCAAATCCATGCTCATTCCCTGCCCTGTACCAGCTCATAAAATGCATCTTCCAGCGGCATGCCCGGCTTACCCGCCTGTGCTGTCACTTCATCCAGCGTGCCCTGTGCAATGATGGCACCCTGATGAAGCACAATGAAACGATCACAATAATTTTCAATCGTGGACAAAATATGAGAACTGAGTAAAATGGACGAGCCCGAGCGCTTCATTTCCAGCATAAAATCAAGCAGGGAACGAATACCGAGCGGGTCCAGACCCAAAAATGGCTCATCAATGACATACAGTGGCGGCCCAGCCAAAAATGCGCACATAATCATCACTTTCTGGCGCATCCCTTTGGAGAGATGCATCGACATGCTTCCACTCTTATCCCGCATACGGAACAAGTCCAGCATTTGGTCACTGCGGGTGCGAAAATCAGCTTCATTGACTCCATACGCTCTGGCAGTGAATTCCATATGCTCCATTACGGTCATTTCGGGATACAGCTCTGGAGACTCGGGTACAAAGGCAATGGCTCCTTGATACTGCTCGGGATTTTCCGCCTGCTTATGTCCCTGCACGCGAATTTCTCCCGCCTGCGGTGTCATCAGGCCCAAAATATGCTTCATCGTCGTACTTTTCCCGGCTCCGTTCAGACCGATCAGCCCCACCATTTCGCCCGGCTTTACATCCAGAGAAATCTGGTGCAGCACCGGGCGCTTGGCGCTGTATCCGCCTGTCAGTCCATTAATTTGCAATACAGGCTGTTGTTCCATGGCTCCCCCTCTTCTCACTTATCCGTTCGGCTTTGACCCTTTTTCCTTCAGCCATCTTGGCGCTCCCTTGTTTTTACGCTCACGCTCGCGCTGCGCTTTCCCTGCTTTGGACAAGGCCGCTCCTTTGCTCTTGCCTGGAGCCGAGCCATTTGCCGCAGTTCTGCCAGGACGACCGTTCTCACCGCGGGCAGGCGCCTTGCGGCTTTCCGTGGCTGCTCCGTCAGAATTGGCTCTGGCTTCGGAAGGCCTTACAGGCGCACGTTTGACATCCACCGGACGCGGCACGACAACCCGGCCTCCGTACAACGCACGCTCCGCAATGTCGATGCCCAGTTCACGGGAAAATTTACGCATGATGAACGTTTCACGGTCGGTAACAACCGACGCAACCAACCCTTTACGACCCATCCGTCCGGTCCGTCCTGCACGGTGAACATAAGCCTGACTGTCCGTAGCCGGATCAAAATGGATCACCATTTCCAGTCCCTCAATATCCAGACCACGGGCTGCCACATCGGAAGCAATCAGCACCTTGAGCTTGTCCGCACGAAACTGGGCAAGCACATTGGTACGTGTAACTTTGTCCGCATCGCCATACAGGGATGCTGTAGTCAGTCCCATATGCTTGAGCTTGGCCTCAATCTCTCCGATGGCATTGGTGGTATTGACGAACACCAGCGCTTTTCTCGGATTAAAATGACGCACCAGTCGGCGCAGCATGTCCACCTTATCCCGTTCTTCAGATACAAAGTAGTAGTGTTCCAAACCGCTGGCCGTCTTCTGGTCGGGATCAATCCCGATTTCCACATAATCCTTCATTTCCCGCTTGGCCAGCGCTTGAATTTCGTCGTTCAGCGTTGCGGACAAAAATACTAACTGACGGTCACGCTGGGCAGTGCCCAAGATGTTCGTGACATCGCTTGCTCCCCCGAGCTGGAACATCTGATCCACCTCGTCGATGACGATGGTTGTAATGTTGTGCATTTTCAGCTTCTTGGAAGCGATGAGTTCCCGTACACGTCCCGGTGTGCCGACCACAAGCTGGGGATGGTCCTTCAGCTTCTCGATCTGGCGCTTGACTGCCGCTCCGCCGATCAGGCCGAGCACACGGATGCCGCGATGCTCCCCATAACGCTGGCCTTCGCGTACAATTTGCATCGCCAGCTCCTGACTGGGAGCCAGGATCAGCTTTTGCGTGGCCTTTTTCTGCGGGTCAATGGCTTGCAGCAGCGGCAGCAAGTAAGCCAGCGTCTTCCCTGTGCCAGTCTGCGAACGCGCCAATACATGCCTGCCCTTGATCATTTCTGGTATAGCCTGCGCCTGAACTGGCGAAGGCTGTGTAATCTCATGCTCAGCCAGCTTGGTCAACAGATCTTGTTCCACGCCGAGCGATTCAAAATTCAATGTCATGAAAAGGTCCAACCCCTATACGTAAATTCGTTACTCTCCATTATATGCGAAAACCGCCCTGTAACCAAATGCAGATATTTAGTCATACCTCCCTTTTATTCAAAATGACAAAAAAGATGTCCCTCCACCATCACATGGTTTGCGGGACATCTTTTATTTTTTGTTCATCACGCCATGGCCCAACCTGTCGGTCAGCCTGGGAGCAAGCTGGTACAGCTTGAGAAAAGGAGATATCCACCGTGGCAGATTAACCTCCTCCTTGCGAAGCTCCATCGCTCTCACGATGTGCTGAGCCACCTTGTCCGGCTTTAGCATAAACCAGCCTACATTACGAACATATCCGCCCGAAGGATCAGCGAGGTCAAAAAACGGCGTGTCAATCGGTCCGGGGTTAATCGTTGTTAGCGTAACTCCGCTCCCGCGCAGTTCCTGCCGAAGCGCATTGCTGAACCCTAGCAGTGCATGCTTCGTTGCTGTGTAGGAGGACGATTTGGCTGTCCCGATTTTACCGGCCATGGATGCCACATTGACGATCTGTCCCGTACCTCTTGCTGTCATTTGCGGCAGAAATGCCTTGATACAGCGGACAGCGCCCATATAATTCACATCCATCATTTGTTCAAACTCCGTCAAGTCTGTCTCATGAAAATAATCAAACTTCCCGTAACCTGCGTTGTTGAGCAAAATATCGACCCGTCCGAACTGCTCCAGCACACGGGCAGCCACGGCCTCTACCTGCTCTTGACGAGTGACGTCCAGAGGGATCAACTCATGCCTGCCACTAATTCCGGCTGACACTTGTTCAAGCCGTTCCTGCGAACGCGCAGTCAAAATAGGAATCGCACCCTTTTCGCTCAGCAACCGTGCGCAGAGGGCACCAATTCCACTGGATGCACCTGTAATGACAACCACCTTGTTTTGCAATGTACTCATGGACATCCCTCCATATTAAAGAAACCTGCTTCTTTAATATTAAGAGATCATCACCTGAATATCCAGCTCACCGATCCCTTCCATCGTAAGCGGAATATAAAGGGCACGCTGAGGTACGAAGGAGGTCAAGTTTTCCGACTTCATGACCTGCGGAGGCGTAATGTCGACTACAATCCCCTGATTGGACAAAATCGTGCTGGCATTACCGCTGATCATATTTCCCAATTCAGAAATGGCGCTTTTGCCCATCTCATCAATTTCAGTCAAAACGAATCCGCCCATCATCGCCGATACCATGCGCAACGCTACCTGTTCATTCAGGCCGAACACAATATTTCCGCTAAGCTGTCCGGTCATCCCGATCATAATCCAAATATGGTCATCCACCAGCTCGACATTTTTCACACCGAGATCGCCGGGTGAGGGAGAGATTTGGATCAATTGTTCAATGACCCGCCGCGCCGACTCCAAAAAAGGATTTATCACTTCTGCCTTCACGATCATTGCGCCCCTTTACGATGGGCTTTTAGACACACAACAAAAGTCCCATTTTAATTTGAATTTTATTTTTCAAAATGATGCATAACGAATCAACCTTCAATAAAATACTCTCTCTATCACTTATCGACAGCTATCCGGCAATTTTTTATAGCCGAATCACAAAAAATGTGAATAATGTCCTATTCCATCGCTTTCCATCGAATTCAAATGGATTACTTTTGATGTATAGCAGGACTTTAGTCTTTATTTTCCAATATACCATACTTCACGGTGTTCTGCTTCGATTCATTGCCCTTCCCGCTCGAATAACCTATAATTTAATGAAATAAGCATAACGATGGTTTTACATATGCACATGTGGATTTGTGAAAAATCCTCAGGCTGTATTGCTGCGACAGAATTAAGAAAAGAGAGGAGGAACTTCATGAACATCAGTCAACTTGAAACACTTATCATGATTTCCAAAACAATGAGCTTCCGCAAAGCCGGAGAACTTCTCAATTTGACGCAGCCGGCGGTATCCGCCCAAATCAAAAGTCTGGAGGACGAGTTCAAGACCATTCTGATCGACCGCAACCAACCCGTCACCCTGACCGACCGAGGGGCTGTTTTTTTGGAACATGCCGAGCGGATCTTGAGTGTTGTCGAGGAGCTGCGGCAAAAATTGTATGATCTGAACGAAACGCCGCAGGGTCATATTGCGCTCGGCACTACAACGTCCATCGCTATTCAAATTTTACCGCGTGTACTTTCCTACTTTCAGGATCAATTCCCGCTCATCAAAACCTCCATTCAATCCATGGCTTCCTCCATGATTTATCAGCAGGTGGAAAACGGGCTTATTGATGTTGGCATCGGTTACTTGATCGAACGTAATCCCAATTTGAGCACTTCGATTTTGTATTACGATTCCTTTGAGCTTGTCGTATCGCCCACTCATCCATTGGCCTCCCAACCGCATGCTACCATTGAAGCCCTTCGGGAAATTCCACTTATTCTGCTCTCACCCGATACGGTAGGACGAAAATTCGTGGATGATGTATTTAAAAAACACCAAATTGTGCCTCATGTCGTGATCGAGTTGTCCAGCAGCGAGGAAGTCAAACGGATGGTAGAGATTAATCTTGGCGCCGCCATTATCTCCAGGCTGTCAGTCTCTCCTGAGCTACGCGCGGGTACGTTGAAAATGATTCACATTACCGAGCTGGAGGTTAGCCATCCGGTAGGGGTCATTTACAAATCCGGCCGATATCTGAATTCAGCCATGCAGCAGTTTCTAAGCGATTTAAAAGGTATGCCGGAGACCAATTTTATCAGTTCTGAATAACGCACTCAGCTATGAACACCCTACGAAATACAAACCTTGATTACGAAAGGACGACATCCTATGAAATTTGATCTGCACACCCATCACTTCCGCTGCGGTCATGCAGACGGTAATATTCGGGACTATATCGAAGCAGGCATTCAGTCCGGTTTACAGGCTATTGGTATTTCAGACCACTCCCCCTTCTTATGCAGCGAGCAGGATCAGGCTTTTCCAAAAATTTATATGGCGAAATCACAGCTTGCCGAGTACGTAGAAGAGGTACAGCAGCTACAGAAGGAATATGAAGGCCGTATTGACGTGCTGCTCGGATTGGAAACGGATTATTTCCCTGATTATGCAGAACTGTACCGTTCCACCCTGGCCCCTTATCCGTTCGACTACCTCATTGGGTCGATCCATAATGTTGAGGGAGACAGCATTTTTAACCGTAACCGTTGGAACGAAGTAAGTGATGCTCGCAAAATCGAGGTCAAGCAAGCTTACTATTCGCTCATTCAGGAATCTGCTCGGAGCGGTATGTTTCAGATTTTGGGTCATATCGACGCCATGAAAGGGAATTTCCCGGCTTTCTCAGATATTCCTGCCGATGAAGCGATTGATGAAACCTTGAGAGTGATTGCAGAGTCCGGTGTGGCGATTGAAATTAACACTTCAGGCAAAACCAAGCTCAGTGGCGGATGGTATCCGTCAGTCCCCATTTTGGAAAGAGCGCATCATTTTGGCGTAGAGGTCACTTTTGGTTCAGATGCCCATAAACCTGCGCGGGTAGGTGAAGATTGGGACGATGTGAAGGCGATGCTGAAGGATATTGGCTTCCGCGAATGGGTTTATTTTAAACAAAAACGTAAAATTTCGGTGTCGCTTTAAAATTTGTTTAGGGTGGGAATTGCCGCCTCGCTGCCAACCACCTTAAACTGCACGGCTCCATTATTTTAAATATTATTTATATTTTACAACATCTATGTGTGAGGAGAATTACATATGTATCTGGAAGACCCGATGGACAAGATCAAAAAGCTAAAGCACGATATCACGCGTTTTATGCTGATCTATAAATTTGCTCTCGACGAAATGGAAACCAAGATTGAAATACTAAAGCAGGAATTTCAGGCGTTGCACGATTATAGCCCTATTGAGCATACCAAATCGCGCCTCAAATCCCCTGAGAGCATCATGAACAAAATGCTTCGTAAAAATAGTGAGCTTTCCCTTGCTGCCGTCAAGAATCACATTAAGGATATCGCGGGACTACGCATTACCTGCTCTTTTATTTCGGACATTTATGATGTAAGTGACATGTTACAGAGACAAAGTGATTTGAAGGTGCTGGAGGTCAAGGATTACATCAAAAATCCCAAACCAAACGGCTACCAAAGTCTGCATCTGTTGATCCAGGTTCCTGTATTCATGTCCGACTGCCAGGAACTAGTCTGCGTAGAGGTACAAATTCGGACAATTGCGATGGATTTCTGGGCCAGTCTGGAGCATAAAATCTTTTATAAATACAACCAGTCCGTCCCCGAAAGCCTGACACGCGAATTAAAAAATGCGGCAGATTCAGCCAATGCGCTTGACCTCCAAATGGAACGTCTACACCGTGAAATTAAAGAGATTAAAGACGCCCAAGGTGAAGAGGACTCTATTGAAGAGATTCGAAAGATTATCATTAATAATCAGCAATTTTCAGTGCCAGCCAACTTTTTGAAGCTGCTCGGGGAGTAAGATTAGGTAGTGATCCACCACTACGCAAATGATTTGATCTTACGTTCGCTGTTGCAACGGGATTCTCAGGATTTATAAACCCTTTAAAGGGTTGAATCCCATTGCAAAAGCGAACGCTTACGCTTATCCAGATTCAGATTCTTCGCTCCGCTGCCAACCGCCTCTCATTCTTCATTTCGTTTTTATGTTCTTTCATCGCAGTTATTTAAAAAGATTAAATCATTGAACTTGAGCCTTGCAGTTTGGATTAATTTGAGCGATTCCTTTAACTGTATCTAAACGAGGAACTTTAGATTTAAAATTAGGATGCTCCGATATAGCGGGTTTAATGAGCATCTGGAGGCTGATCCAATCGCCTGAAAGTGTCTTCAGAAACAGTTTGCCGTTAATTAATCTTCCTGTTCTGTACATACACGTTAATAACCGGATACATAGCGGTCGACTTCGTCCTCAACCCTCTCAATCGCTTGAATCAAGGGCATTTCAGGTTCCTCCTGTTTATATTGAATAGCCTTCTCACACGTACCTCCTGCCCCTGCCCACTCCCAATACAGATGAATGTCTACAGACTCCAGAAAATATACAGATAAGGCTTCAACAGGATTTGCAGCATACAGCTTCATAAATTCCTCGTCTGTAAGCTGATGCTGCCGAAGATACTCACCTTTCATATTGCAGAGTAGATTAAAAGTGTCTTGTTCGTTAATATAAATAGAACGGGCAACGAATTCATTGCGCCTTTCAACCGAGTTCAGTATGATTTGCATAGCGTTACGGATGTGCTCGTCTTCGGGACTGATATGAAACATTTGAATGAGATTGTTCGTGGTCAATTTGGGGTTAAACGGGGCTGGCTCTATGATTCGTGTCCACACATTAGTCTTTCCATTCTCAAACACTTCAATAGCGTCTGAGACATTATAGCCTATCGTTTGCCATTTACGGTTCAGAGCATCGGTGATGTGATAATAATGTATCTCTTGGTCATCGCTTCCCACTTCTTGCGGCCAAACTGTTTCCATGCGAACGATGTCCAGAATATGTTGTTTGTTGACTTTGTCTTCTAGTGTAGTCATATGTATTTCCCCCGATTCTTTTTGGTAAAATGGCAATAGCAAAGCCAAGGATATGATGCATATCCTTTTGTTTAGGATGAATTTCACAGTAAATATATACTCTTATAGCGATAAATAAAATATACTCTTGAAGATATAAATTGTCAATAAAAAAATCCCGGAGGCATCTATTTAATGTTGAAAATCAAAATTAAGCTAAAGGAAGTATTAAAAACAAAAGGAATCACTCAAAAAAACTTAGAAGCTATGACAGGAATACCCCAATCCAGAATATCTACTCTTTGTAGTGGTAATCGACAAGAAGTTAACCTACTCATGCTTGAAAAAATCGCCCATGCTTTGGAGATCACAGACTTATCCGAATTAATTCAGTTAGAAGAAGAGAACTAATGACTTCTTAATTCAAGTTAGGAGATAAATCTAAGATGGAACTGATCATAAAACTTAAAGACGTTATGAAAGAAAGAAACATCACTCAGTTACAATTGGCAAAAATGGCAAATGTCCGGCAAGCTGCAATATCGGAATTATGCAGAAATGCTCGGGAAGAAGTAAATTTAGCTATGCTAACAAGGATCGCCATCGCTTTAGATATTAAGGACATATCAGAATTAATACAATTTGATGAGACAGAGTAGAGAAATTCTACAGGGATAACTGGAAGGATTAGATAAAACTCCATGTTTTTTCGGACAGACGACCGAAGTTAAATGAATGAGGTTAAGGAAACATTACATCTTTGATAAAAACCCATAGCTGCCTTTAAATATATATCTACCGAAGGTTATACTAACGTCTCCATGTGTGATGTAACTGAAGAAGCAGGCGTGTTATCAAATCAATTAAATTACTACTTTAAGGATTATTGAAACTCAAATTACAACGAGCAAGCCTAAAATGGCATTGCTCGACATTGAAGCATGAGAATCTTTTTCGGGATACTGCTCAACACATTTCTTAATTGTAATCATAGTTCTGAACTTTGACAAATTCCTTCTAGATCTACTCCCGTCATACCCTCCGTTACTTGAGCAAAAATAGAAAACGAAACATACTCACTAAGTATCGTAATTTAGTAAAGACAGCGCAATAAGATAGCCAAAACGTGATTTAAGCAAGGATACCTCCATTCCTCATATCACACGCGTCGAGACGATGGAAAGGGATATACGTCTTCTACAGTTTATGTAGTCTTCAACCTCAAAAATATTTTCTTTCAGACTAACTCGTTGGGAACCAGTCTACCTCAGCCCTAATATGGTAGCCCGAAAATCAACAAGGTTCTCAATAAACAAGGAAACGGATATTTTAGAAAGCAGTAGCTCAAATCATGTAAGACTTAGGGCTAAAACCTGCCACCGTCAAGAAATATAAGGCTACAATGTGTTTAATTATAATCAATTTCGTCCGAACACTCCGTATGAGCCGAGGTATCATCTAATTCCCACCGAAGAAAGCTGGCTATACCGGGCCAGCGTAATGTACCTGTGCAGCCGTAAAATCGTAGGTTTTTTATGGATGGAAGAATGGCAAAGGAACTGGTCGTTCAAGCACTAGACTGGGATTAATCAGCAGGAACTATCCGGAGTAGTCCTCTCACCACTCAATCGGGAAAGTAATACATGATATCAAACTCGATTGAACCAATACAATATGAAGGGGGGCTTAAGTCGGAGGGTAACTGTTATGACAATGTATGTATTGAATCTTTCCATAGCATCCTGAAAAAAATGATTTACCTAGAAAAATTCAAGACACGGGGAGCGCATATTCGAGTACACTACATTTTCTATAATGCTAAGTACATTCACTCAACCATTGGGTATATCACACCGAATGAATGCAAACTTATGTACCAAAAAACAGCCTTATTTTCTCGATTCTAGGTGTCTACTTTATTAACAGAGGTACACTTCTAATCTCAATGTGCACAGTCGAATTTATTACCATTATGAAAGGAAACTTCAAAATGCGAAAACAATTTTTCGGATTGGATTTCGATATCCAGACATCAATCGAAAACAAAGAAAAAAAATTAATATTACTGCCTAACCCTGAAGCACAATTACAATATCAAAATTCACTTGCAACTTTAGATGAGCAAAGTTTACAACTATTGTGGAGTAAATCATTCTTCGGAATCAATCATACAACACAATTATTTCGAATCATGTATGATACTTTCAACTCAAAAGTTAATGATATAAAAACCAACGATGACATATTAACAGTACATGCTTTATTTTGTGATATGATCATACGTTTTGGCACTATAATAGAGGATTTTGCTGGATTTTGTTCTGCATGTAAAAGACATGTGACAGAAGGAACTAATATTGCTGAACATTTTTTAGCTTACAGTAATCCAAATCAGTTTTATACAGACATGCTCTCTAAGCAGGGTGCAGAATTCATCCGACAGATCTTCAGAATACCGCAATCGCAAGATGATCTGGATACTATTTTCACTAATTTATCTGCTGCTGAGAAAGAATTACTTTGGAAAGGTATCTCAGTAACAACAGAAATAATATCTGAACGTATGAAGATAACTGCTAAATCAATTGTAAGAGAACAACCAACAAACTTCACTCTTTTCGACTTATATAATAAATTAAAGCATGGATTCGCACCTTATTATTCGTATATATTCCCCATACCAATTACATTAACAACTACAGAAATAGAAACTACCAATGAAGAAATGGTTGAATCATATCTGATTAAATTTATGCTAATCATGCATAATAAACTCAAAGGGCAGATGAATAACATAGAATTACAAAAGCTAAGAGTTAATAAATTGGCCACATGTGCTACAACTCTAATTGAGGCTACCAAAGAAACCGCTGATGAAATCTTGCAAACTGTAATAGAGATCGATTATCTATACAAGTACTTAGTTAAAAGATATATCACTTACGCATCAGGTAGCAAAAGAATTCTACTTCTCGGAAGTAAAGATCATTTAACAATAGAAGAATCAAATGATATTGAAACAATCATCTCTAATGACAAACGATACACTTAAAAAGTGTGGATCTAATGACTTGTGAGAAAAACAACCCCCATACAATCAATTCAAAACCAGGAGTGTTTTAACAAAAGTTGAGTCTACTCCTCATTTTCCAACACGTCCATTTTTGTGTCGTAAAATTGGGTTATTATGCTAAAATAGTACTTTCATCGTTCCGTTTCCTTTGAGAACATTATTCCGTCTACCTTAATAAAACCAATCCCTTAAGGAGTGATTCATGAATGAGAGAGATACTTGTATTAGGTGGAACGCGCTTTTTTGGAAAAAGGCTGGTGGAACGTCTGGTGGAGGATTCCGAGAATAACGTTACGATCCTCACGAGAGGTCAAACAAGTGATTCGTTCGGTGACCGCGTTCAGCGGATTATTGCAGATCGTAACGATGCAGAAGCGCTGGCTGAGGCGGTAGGTGAGCAGGTTTGGGATGTTGTCTACGATAATATTTGCTTTTCTCCAGATGAAGCCAGAGAAGCCTGCCGTATTTTTGATGCTAAAGCCAAACGGTATATTCTGACCTCCAGCTTATCCGTCTACGATCCAAGTCCAGAAGTGCTGACCGAGAGTATCTTCGACCCTCAGGCTTACCCGGTCGCAAAGGCAGACAGGACGATTTTACATATCAGGAGGCTAAACGGCAGGCAGAAGCGGTTTTCATGCAACAAGCTACGTTCCCGGTTGCCGCTGTTCGTTTTCCGATTGTATTAGGAGCAGATGATTATACGAAAAGACTTCATTTTCATATAGAGCATGTTCGTGATGGATTAAAAATCGGCATACCGAATCCGGCAGCGCACATCTCGTTTATCCGTTCTGATGAAGCCGCAGATTTTCTGCTTTGGCTTGGTCACTCTCATTTGACAGGACCCGCCAATGCTTGCTCCGACGGTACTGTGAAGATTGGAGAACTCATTTCCACCATTGAGCAGGTAACTGGAAAACAAGCCGTGATTCAAGAAAAAACAGCGGACGAGCATATGTCTCCATTCGGTATTACACAATCCTGGTATATGGATACGACCAAAGCCCAATCAGAAGGATACTCGTTCCTTTCCCTGATCGAATGGCTTCCCGAGCTGATCACCAACCTGAACCGTTCCTATGAATCATAAAAGTAACTTGTAAATCACAAGTAGCTGCCATAGAAACAAGGCAAAAAAAAAGAGGACCCGAATCATCGGGTCCAGCAACATATATTATTCAAAAGGGGGTCATGTCTGTATTGTACCCGTCCTGTGTTAGAGTTAGTTTGCAGTTATATTTCATCTCTGTAACAAAATATTCCACTGCCATTTCTATGCATAATCCCCTTGGGTAATCGAGAACACCAATACACCCGGTACCTCTCCTGAATGATCATAGGCACTGATTATGCGCAGCATGCGCATCTTGTTTTTAATCAGCACACGCACGGAAGCCTGATTATCCTCTTGGCAACGACCTTCGATCCTCTTGAGCTTTAAAGCACCAAAACCAAATCTCAGCATTTCCTCCACGACCTCTGTAGCCAGCCCTTGTCCCCAGAAAGGACGGTCCAAAATATAGCCTAGCTGCGCCTCACCCGCTTTTTCATTCCATTGCTGGAAAGAAGCGATACCGAGCAGCGGCGAGTGGCTGAGTTCATTATGTTCATGGAGTTCGTTAAGTTGGCCGGGTTCGTTGTTTGCTGCTGTATTTCTCCCATGCCATTCCACCGCAAAATGCAGGGAATCCAGCGAATCCGCAGCCACTCTTATTTGCGCTACCAAACGACGCATCCGCGCATCGACTGGCTTGCGAATCCGGTTCACATACCGGATAACCAATGGATCGGACAGCATCCGTTCCAGCGCGGGGTAATCCCTTGCTTGTAGCTGGCGCAACCGGACACGATCGGTATAAAGCTCCGGTAGCCCTGACCCTGAACGAAGCATTTCTCTGGTGAGCACAATGATCCCTCCTGCGGATGGATTGGCTTTTTGCGGCGAATAGGTTGCACACTCAATCCAGGTCCTGAATTCCCCGGTAAATGCCTGTGCGCAGCTCACGAATGTAATACGGCAAAGAAGGTACGTCTGCTTCCTCAGCCTGTTTCACCGCCAGCTCTATATTATAAGGTACACGTACAAACTGGATGGAAAAAGGTGCAGGGCTCTCTTCTCCCATGCTCCCCTCCAAAATGCAGTAGGAAGCCTGAGTTACATCCAGCGGATTGCCAACACTGCCGACATTAAAAAGCGTTTTGCCCTGAAAATGCTGTATAAAGGCATTATGCACATCTCCATATCCCACGACATCCGGGGCAAAAGCGGCTTTTCCATTTTCCTCGGCCAACGGGTCGAACATAGCGATTCTTTTCTCCGGCTCATCCCATGGCTGCACGCGATGATATACACTTTGCGGCGAAGCATGCACCAGACGGATACGACGTCCGCTCATCCTGAAATCATGATGAAACGGCAACTCTGCCAAATACTGTAGCCGTTCTGTGCCCAGGCGCTCGGCTTGCCAGCTAAAATTGAGATCATCTGTAATGCTAACCAGCTCATCCCAATTACCACGCACCACCACTTCGCAATGTTGACGGACAGCCTCCAGAACCTCGCACGGGCTAGGCCCTTTGCCGATCAGATCGCCCAAACAAAACACACGACTAATCCGTCGGGAAGCAATATCCTCCAGCACCGCCTCGCAGGCAGGCCAATTGCCATGTATATCTGAAATGACAGCAATACGATCCATCTGAATATCACTCCTTTGTCCGAAACAGCTACACACTACACTAAACCCTTTTTATGTAGTTACAAGCCCATACTGATGAAGGTAAACATATAATAGCCTATTGACCGGATTTCAGTGTAATGACACTCAGCTCCGGCCTGCACAGCACACGAATCGGCAGCTTGGTCATTCCAATGCCTCTGCTGACATACAGCGGCATCCTGTCAGTCCCTACATGAAATAATCCCTGAATGTACTTGCGTCCACCCGGAGGCGGCATCGGCGCTCCGAGGACAGGCAAGCGTACCTGTCCTCCATGCGTATGTCCCGACAATTGAAGATCAAAGGACATTCGCGCCGCCACATCCGCATAATCCGGCTCATGCATAAGCAGCAGCTTGCACAAGTCATCAGAAAGTCCGTGGATGGCACGCCGTGGATTGGGTTTGCCCATAATGTCATCCTCTAACCCAACAATCGCCACACGCTGCCCGGCTCGCTCTACAATCGCGTGCTCATTTCTCAGCAACGTAAACCCGGTTTTTGGATATAGCTCCTGTACCCCGGCTGGTAAACCCCGATAATCGTGATTGCCGAGAATGGCGAATTTACCGAGTGTGGCGTACATCGAAGCCATGACCGGAACAGCGGCTTTCATAGATACGGCATAATCATCTACAATATCACCTGTAAAACAAAGCAAATCCGGTTCCAGTCCTGCAATTCGGTCCGCAAGCTCCCGCAGGTCCTGCTCATCCATGTGAAAGCCCAAGTGTACATCACTAAAATGCACGACTCTGATACCGTCAAAAGCCGACGGCAGACGGGGCAAAGATAGTGTAAAACGTGTAATCTCCAAATGATTAGGCTCCCATAGGGAAGCGTATCCTCCAGTTAAAAGCGCGGTTCCGGCTGTCGCTAAAGCGGCTTTTTTCAAAAAACGACGACGCGAAGGATTGGCTGGCTCATTTGAAATGGAACGACGCGAAGAACCGAGAGGGATCGCGGCCTCATCGTGTGAGCCATCCTGACTCTCGCGGCGGGTTTGCGGCGTCTTCTCCATATGCGTGCCCCCTTGCTATCTATTCAACTATTGTACAGTTCAAATATCTCATGATTCAAATGTTCAAATATTTCACGCTTTTAGCCCTCTAGCGGTTGGTGGCTAACCATCGTTCTGCATAGTCTACCAAATCACGCTGCCTCGCTAAAAAACACGATGCATCCCCGATGTTCACTCGCGTAAAGGCTGCGGGACGATCCCGCTCAAAATCAAGCCCCAGCTTGTCAAAATCATCCGAGGATATATTAAAATCCTGAAAAGATACCCATACTTTCTCCCCGTTCACCATCATCGGGGCTTGTTGGGTTGTTTCTTCACGTCCATTGTACGCTGTGCGGTGTTCCGCCAAATGAAAGGACGTGTTGCTGTCATGTCCGCAGCCCAGCAACAGCACATAGGCGTCTGTCTCATATAGCTTCGCCAGTGGCGAATGTTCACCTAGCCCGAAATCAAGCTTATGCCCTTCCAGTAAGTGTAAAGCCGCAGGTCCACGGGCCGCAAACGAAACATGTGGGTGTCCACTCCGCAGTGTTCCTGGCAGACCACGGAACGTTTCCACAATGATCCCCATGCCTCCGGTCAACGTCCAGGCCGGATCATAGGCGGGCATTTCCTCGCGTACAAGTTCCCACCATGACTCATCCAGAGGCGGGTTCATCCATGTCGACGGATCGGTCAGATCATGGGACTGCGTCGGCGTGACCAGCGTTCCTTCCGGGCCAATCGCATCGGTTAATGCTGCAAGAATAGCAGAGGCCCCGCCCGGAACAAAACTGCCAAAGCTGCGCATCGACGAGTGCACAAGCAACGTCATGCCTTTTTGAACCCCCAGTTCCTTTAATCCTTTCAGCACATCCGACCCGATAACGGGCCGACGCGTCATCGGTTGTACAGCCACCTGTCCAGCCTCCTTTTCTCCAAAAACGATACACAATACCATAATTATACCATAACTGCTGCCCTACTCTCCTCCCTCCACGGTAACTCCGATCTGTCCTGAGCATACAAAAACAGGCTTTCTCCGGTTCAGGGAAAAAGCCTGTTTTGTATAAAGCATTCACTGACTAGTGCTATACGGTCAACCAGCGCTTGAACATATGCTTGGTTGTTTGCTTGTTCATTTCGGCAATGGAGGTTGTCAACGGAATGCCCTTCGGGCAGGAACGTACGCAGTTTTGCGAGTTACCGCAGCCCTCCAGCCCGTCGTCCGTCATCAGCGCATCCAGCCGCTCCTCCTGATTCATTTCCCCAGTTGGATGACTATTGAATAGACGAACCTGAGATATCGCCGCAGGTCCAATGAATGTCGTTTTCTCGTTAACATTCGGGCAAGCCTCCAGGCAGACACCGCAGGTCATGCACTTGGACAGCTCATAGGCCCATTGACGCTTCTTCTCTGCCATTCTGGGGCCGGGGCCCAGATCGTAGGTACCGTCAATCGGAATCCACGCTTTGACCTTCTTGAGCGCGTTAAACATCCGGCTCCGGTCAATGACCAAATCCCGCACAACCGGGAACGTGCTCATCGGCGCAATGGTAATCGGCTGCTCCAGCTTATCGACGAGCGCCGCACAAGCCTGACGCGGCTTGCCGTTAATCACCATGGAGCATGCTCCACACACTTCCTCCAGACAGTTCGACTCCCAGCATACCGGGGCCGTATCTTTACCATGACTATCCACCGGGTTACGCTGAATCTCCATCAACGCACTGATTACATTCATCCCCGGTCGATAAGCCAACTCAAATTCTTCCGTATATGGATTCGCATTAGGTTCATCCTGACGGGTCACGACGAACTTTACGGTTTTATCCGATTTCACTGCTTGCTCCGACATCTCATACACTCCCTTCTGTATCTTCCTTAATTACTTGTTCTTGGAGTAATCCCGAATACGCGGCTTGATCAGCGAAACGTCCACCGCTTCGTACGAGATTTGCGGTCCTTCCGGTGTCCAGTCCGCAATCGTCGTTTTCAGGAAATCCTCATCGTTACGGTCCGGGAAGTCAGGTTTATAGTGGGCTCCACGGCTTTCGTTACGCAGCAGCGCTCCTTTGGTCATCGCTTCAGCCAGCTCCATCATATTCCACAGCTGACGCGTGAACGCCGCACCCGCATTGTTCCAGCGCGAAGCATCATTGATGTTAATATTGGAATAACGCTCCTTCAGCTCCTTGATCTTGTGGATCGTAGCTTCCAGCTTGTCATTATAACGAACCACGGTCATGTTGTTCGTCATCCACTCGCCCAGCTCTTTATGAAGGACATAGGCATTTTCTTTCCCATCCATACGCAAAATACGCTCATACTTCTCCGTCTGCTGATTGACCGCTGCATCGAACACGGAGGAAGCCACATCCTGCGCGGATTTTTTCAAGCCTTTAATGTATTCCACAGCTTTTGGTCCAGCCACCATCCCGCCGTAAATAGCTGACAGCAGCGAGTTTGCACCCAAACGATTCGCTCCGTGATACTGGAATTCACATTCTCCGGCGGCAAACAGCCCCGGAATATTGGTCATCTGATTGTAATCGACCCACATGCCGCCCATCGAATAATGCACAGCCGGGAAGATTTTCATCGGTATTTTGCGCGGATCGTCACCAACGAATTTTTCATAAATTTCAATAATACCGCCCAGCTTCACGTCCAGCTCTTTCGGGTCCTTATGAGACAGATCGAGATACACCATGTTCTCGCCATTAATGCCGAGCCCATCATCGACGCATACACTGAATATTTCACGGGTCGCAATATCACGAGGGACCAGATTTCCATAAGCCGGATACTTTTCTTCGAGGAAATACCACGGCTTGCCGTCCTTGTACGTCCAAATACGGCCGCCCTCTCCCCGTGCCGACTCGGACATCAGACGCAGCTTGTCATCCCCCGGAATAGCCGTCGGATGAATCTGGATAAACTCGCCGTTGGCATAGCGTACGCCCTGCTGATATACCGCCCCGGCAGCCGTACCTGTATTAATTACGGAATTCGTGGTTTTACCGAAAATAATGCCAGGACCGCCCGATGCCAAAATAACCGCATCTGCTACAAAGGTCTTCACTTCCATCGTGCGCAAATCCTGCGCACAGATGCCGCGACAGATACTCTCATCATCCAGTACAGCCTGTAAAAACTCCCAGTTTTCATACTTGGTCACCAAGCCCTCAGATTCCCAGCGCCGTACCTGTTCATCAAGTGCATACAGAAGCTGCTGCCCTGTCGTCGCTCCAGCAAAGGCGGTCCGATGATGCTGCGTCCCCCCAAAGCGGCGGAAATCCAGCAGTCCTTCCGGTGTCCGGTTAAACATGACACCCATGCGGTCCATGAGATGGATAATCCCCGGGGCCGCTTCGCACATCGCTTTTACCGGAGGCTGGTTTGCGAGAAAGTCCCCGCCATAGACTGAATCGTCAAAGTGAATCCAGGGCGAGTCGCCTTCACCCTTCGTATTCACCGCGCCGTTGATGCCGCCTTGAGCACAAACGGAGTGGGACCTTTTGACCGGAACCAAAGAAAATAAATGAACGTGAACTCCTGCCTCTGCCGCCTTGATCGTAGCCATTAGACCCGCAAGGCCGCCGCCCACGACAATAATGTTGGATGCTGCCATTTCTGCTCACTCCTTTTTTTCAGGATTTTAGCCAAATCCTCTTTTACCATAAGAAATAGAATCTGCAAACGATGTATTGCAAACACGTAAAGTGTACATTCATTTTTTACAGTAGCTGTTGAATAGCACTGCTTTGTATCAAGGCGGTTGCCGTTTCCTGGAATTCCGCGCTGCGGAATGCCAACAGGGAAGCGATGAAGCCGATGGATACAACCACGAACAAGGTCATGCAGATATAGGAGGACACTTTTTGTGCACGCGGTCCCACCGTAATCCCCCAACTGACCATAAAAGCCCATAGTCCGTTTGCAAAGTGAAAGGATGCCGAAACGACACTGATTAAATAAAGGATAAAATAGACTGGATTCGTCACAATGCCATGCATCACACCGCCTAGCTGCTCATGTGTTACATGACCCAAAGCCACCTGAAAACGTGTATCATATACGTGCCAGATAATGAATACGAACGTAATCACACCGGAAATGCGCTGAAACAGAAAGCGCCAGTTACGCGAATAGCCAAAATTTTTGACATTCGGATCAGCCTGATAAGCGATATACAAGCCATAGATTCCATGGAACAGCAATGGCAAGTAGATAAATAACGTTTCAAGCACAATAACAAGTGGCAGACCATTCAGGAAGGCCACGCTGCGATTGAATCCTTCCTTGCCGCCCTCCACCGCTGTGAAGTTGGTCACCAAATGCTCTACAAAAAATAGAGCCAGCGGAATGACACCAAGAAGCGAGTGTAGCTTTCTGGAATAAAATCCTTTCATCTAGGTAATGCTCCCTTCTCCCAAAAATAGCGTTTTCAATAGTAATATAACATATAATATGACATTTCCCGACAGGAAATGTCCAGCAAGATGTTTCTTAAAAGAGAAAACAAAAGTGTGAACATCTTGTGTCGCTTTCATGTTACTCCTTTTCGGCTTATAATGGAATTGCAATATACGTATTAATTGTTATGTCTTTTTTGCATATAGAGAGGAAGTGAATGATTTGTTTGAGGAATTGAACGCTTTTGCCGTCATTGTCGAGCAATCCAGTCTGAATAAAGCCTCCAAGCTGCTTAATCTCTCCCAGCCCGCCCTGTCCCGCAAAATCGCCAAGCTGGAGGAAGAGCTGGGTGTGAACCTGTTTGA
The DNA here is from genome assembly GCF_038592985.1 of Paenibacillus sp. FSL R10-2782. Lineage (NCBI taxonomy): Bacteria > Bacillati > Bacillota > Bacilli > Caryophanales > Paenibacillaceae > Paenibacillus > Paenibacillus sp. FSL R10-2782. The sequence continues at coordinate 4,293,409 of NZ_CP151951.1, forward strand.
TCGACGGGGCAAACGACTCGAAATTACATCAACAGGCCGATTTGTATATACCTTCGCGCTGGAGCAACGGCAACGGCAGCTCCGCTTTTTGCAAAAGCTGTCACAGCACAAAAACGAAGCCCAGAGCATGCTTACGCTGGGTGCGAGTCTGACGACACTCCAAACAACGCTGCCTACTCTCGTCGAAGCCTTCATGAGCAAGCATCCCCAAACCGAGCTGAAGCTACTCACAGGCAAAACCCATGAGATCGTCGCTTTTGTGCGCGACAAAAAAGCAGACGCCGGTATTGTCGGGTCTGCCATTCATGAGGCCGGCCTGCGCTGCATTCCCCTGTTTGACGATCATTTGGAGCTAGTCGTTCCGATCGGTCATGAATTAACGATGAAGACGGAAACAGCCTCGATGAAAGATTTGCAAGGGCTGCCAATGATTATTTTTTCCAAGGGAACCTGGTATCGCAGTCTTACGGATGACCTGTTCCAGCGCAGCGGGATCATGCCGGATATTCGTATGGAAATCGACTCGTTCGAGGCGATTGTGCGCCTCCTGCCGACCTGCAAGGCTTCGGCATTGCTGCCCAAATCCTACTTGCGCAACGAGTTGCTGCGGGATAATGGGCTAACCCCGCTGTACTTGCCTGATTTGAAAGAGACACGGCGAACCACCTCCCTTATCTACTCGGAGACGACCGATCTGGGACCGACAGCACGGCGCTGGATCAGCGAGACACGTGCATCGTTTGCCGGCTATCGTATGGTGTAGCAGGGTTAGCCTTCTTCATTAACGTTAACGACCTCGTCCTCAAAGCGGCCGATATTATCATTGGAGCCGATGATGACCATAATATCGTCTGCTTTTAGCCGATCCATCGCTGTTGGTGCAATCAGAATACCGTTCGCCGTATGAAGCGCCACAATGCTGCAACCAAAGCGGGTACGGGCATTCAGCTCAGATAGCGTTTTGCCATGCAGGCATGCAGGAACATTGAGTTCCACAATGCTGTATTCCTTGGACAGCTCCAAATAATCAAGCAAATTAGGTGTAACCAGTTGATGCGCGACTCGTATCCCCATATCTCGCTCGGGATAAATGACCCGGTCCACACCGAGCTTTTCCAACGCTCGTCCGTGCAGCACAGAAATCGCTTTCGCAACGACTTTGCTCACACCCAGCTCCTTTAGCAAAATGGCAGCCAGAATGCTGACCTGAATATCAGCACCAATCGCAACAATGCCGCAATCGAAATTACGGATGCCCAATGATCGCAGCGAATCCTCATCTGTAGCATCTGCCACGACGGTATGCGTCAACAGCTCACTCATACTGTCCACAACATCCTCATTCCGGTCGATGCCTAGCACCTCGCACCCCATATCTACCAATTGCAAAGCCAGGCTTGAGCCAAATCGTCCCAAACCAATAACTACAAACTGCTGCGTTTTCATATCTACTCTAGAACTCCCTTATCCTATAATCATTTTGCCTTCCGGATGACGATATAATTCCTTACCCTTTTTGGGTCCTAGCGCATACGCCAGTGTAAGTGGGCCGAGTCTACCTGCAAACATCGTCAGGGTAATGACCAGCTTGCCTATAAACGTCAAATCAGGTGTAAGTCCCATCGACAATCCCACCGTCCCAAATGCAGACACCGCCTCGAACAATATCATTAGAAAATGATGATCCTCGGTTGCTGACAAAATCATCGTCACGCCAATCACAAACAGCAACCCCAGCAGTGTAATGGTCAAAGCCTTGTAAATTCGCCCCTGCGCAAGCCGGTATTTGAACAGTACAATATCCTCTCGACCTCGCAGCATCGAAATCACGGCTCCAATGAGCAGCGCAAACGTTGTCGTCTTAATCCCGCCTCCAGTAGAGCCAGGAGAAGCACCGATAAACATCAATATAATGATGAAAAACTGCGTAGCCTGTCGCAAGCCAGCGATATCTAACGTATTGGCACCTGCGGTGCGCGGTGTTACGGACTGGAATAAAGATCCCAGCAGTTTTCCACCCCAATCCAGCGAGCCCAGTGTCTTCGGATTGGTAAACTCGAATACAAAGATGACAAGCGTGCCGACTACGATCAGGGTAGCCGTCATACTGAGTACCACCTTGGTATGCAAGGAAAGTCTCCCACGCTTGCGGTATTCTACCAGGTCCGACATAACCACAAAGCCGATGCCACCCGAAATAATCAGAAACATAGCTGTAAAATTAACAATAGGATCATACACATAACCTGTCAGGCTGCGAAAGTGACCGAATAAATCAAAGCCCGCATTGTTAAACATGGAAATGGCATGCCAGATTCCAAAATAAATCGCCCTGCCTACGGGCATATCAAAGGACCAGCGAATCGCGAATATCGTGGCGCACACGCCCTCAATGATTAGGGAGTACAGCAACACCCTGCGGATCAATCCGACAATTCCCTCAACAGAGGTCTGGTTCATCGCTTCCTGCAAAATCAGGCGCTCCCGCAAGGAAATGCGGCGCTTGAATACCAGCGCAATCAAAGTAGCCATCGTCATAAAGCCGAGACCGCCAATCTGAATCAGCGCAGCGATAACCACCTGACCAAAGGTGGTAAAGAAGGTACCGGTATCCTTAACGACAAGACCTGTAACACAGGTTGCGGAGGCGGCTGTAAACAAAGCATCTATAAATGCAAGCGGCTTCCCCGTTGTATTGGAAATCGGCAGCATTAACAACAAGCTGCCTATAAGAATGATAATGGCAAAACCCGCAACGAATATCTGCGGTGGAGAAAGCCGAAGCCATCTTGCATTGGGATTCATCTATTTATCACTGCTCCTACTTGGTGAATTATGAGCATGGAGACGCTCCGGGTGCAGATTGTTCTTATGATTGCTGTTACCCCCGGATTTTTTTCTGATTTTTAAGCCCTTTTAATGGTTAAAATCCGGTGGTAGCTTATGCTTACGATGCGAGCTTTCCTATGGAAAGCTTTCAGGCAACCGCTTCGCTTCTTCAGAACCATTCTGCCCCCTCCGCTACTGCCAGCTCATAAAATCACCAATCTCTTTTCAGTTTCTTTAGTCCGTTTCTTTTAGAGAAAACAGCGATCGGAAGATCAAATGGATCGCGAAGCGGGCTTAACTCAGCTACGTTTTAATAACACAAAAAAAGACACCGGAAATCCGAGTGCCTGACTTGGTTCCTGTTCACAGCCTACGAGGTTAGCTGACGGATTCGGGCTGCACAGTATGCCCTATTCACACTTCCGGTCCGGGACCGGCTGTAAAATTCACCCCAGTAACATGGTTCCCCCGTTTTCCTATGGAAATTCGGCTCAATTGTATATCGTTAACTATATATTTCATATGCATTGTCTCAACAGATTATAATCCTTCTATATACAGAGCACAAAACCGATTTCGCCGAAATAACGTTAAATTAGCGGTAATTGGAGAATACGCCGCCTTTAATCGCAACTTATCTAATTTTATTGAAACTTTAAACTGCTTTCACTCCATTTTCATGAATATCGTAGGTCTGTTGGCGGGAACCTGTGCAGTATGATATCTTTAATGGATGTTCTTATTTACAGATTAAGGAGGAAACTCATGAATCCTATCGGGAAACCGGTCGTGCTCACGGCCAACTTCAAAAGATTAGGCTTGCTGGGCGGGATTGGCCTGATTTGCTTTTTTGTCTTTCAATTGCTTATTCCCTCGTTTAGTAATCCGAATCCGGAAGCACTGACGAATGCCAAGGTCATCAGCAAGCAGGAAGCAGTCATGCACGCACTGGACTTCGCCCGCTCCGAGCTGGGCTATACCGAATTACGGTCTAAGGAGCCTCTGGTGACCTATCAGGCCGAGACGGATTTGTACGGTTATTTATCCAGAGAAAAGCTGCTTCAACAGTATGATCGTATTTGGAAAAAAAGGTATCCCTACGAAACCTTCCGTGTCGATTTGCAGGAACCATCTTCCAAAAGCAAACTGCAAATTCATGTAGATTTGTCCACTGGCAAAGTCGTTAGCTTTAAACGAATGACCTCCAGCACCAGTTACACACAAGCTGATATTTCTACGGATGAGCAAGCACGTAGCAGGCTTGTACGTGCAGCCGAGGGAGACATGACGCTGGAAGCGAAGGAGCAGGCAGCGACAGCCTGGGTAAAACGCTTTGGCTTTAAGCCGTCGGACTTGAAGCTCGCGACAACCGCAGGCGAGGGTGGATTGAAGTATACCGTGGACGATAAGAAAATCGGTTCCTCGGTGCTTACACTGGCCTTTACTTTTGAAGACGGGGATGTTCGCTCGTTTACACAAAGCTTTTCGGCCCCATCGTCCTATACGGATTATGTCAAAAAACAAACGTACTGGGCAAACTGGATGACCTACGCGGGTTATGCCTTATTAAGCTTGGTTTTGGGCATACTTGCCATCGTATACGCCTCACTCACACGACGCCACACTTCCTTTGTACGTGGCATTGTGCTGTCCATTGTATATTTTGCTGCCAGTATGGCAGGGACATTTAACATGCTGCCTATACTGCAAGCAGAAGCAGGTGGTCAGGGAGCACTTATATTTCTTATGATTTTGCAAGTCGTGGTTTCCTTCGTAATGGCTGTAGCAATCTACTTCTCCTTGGTCGGCGGTGACGGGCTGATGAGCAAGGTTGGACTGAATGCATGGCCACGCGCCAAAGAGCCGGGCTACGGACTGTATGTGCTTCGCAGTATGTATGTGGGCTACTTGTGGGCCTTTATTTTACTCGGTGTACAATCCATTTTGTTCTTTGTGCTGGAGCGTACGCTTCATACGTTCTCCACAACAGATGCCACACAATCTCCTTACAATATGGCCTATCCATGGTTACTGCCGATTATGGCATGGATGGCAGGCATTGGAGAGGAAGCCGTATACCGTCTGTTTGGTATCCCGATGGTGAAAAAGATGGTGAGAAATACTTTTGTTGCCTGTCTGATTACCACGCTGATTTGGGCACTCGGGCACACACTGTATCCGATCTATCCGGTCATTTCCAGACCGATTGAGCTGACCTTCCTTGGATTGCTGTTCAGTTTTGTGTTTCTGCGCTACGGCTTTATTGCCGCCATGTTCAGCCACGTTATTTTTGACAGCATTCTGATGGGACTGAGTGTGATGACGCTAGGAGATAGCGTGAACCTGTTCGCAGGTATATTCTGGATCGTGCTCCCTGCCGTTGTGGCCTATATCATGTACTGGTTTAGTCCAAAGAAACCAAATCGAGTCATGTTTGAGCCCATAAAAAAAGAAGAGCCGTATTCTACGACTCCTCCTCCCGAAGGGCAGCTATAATCTGACGCGCAAGCTTATCACCGATAGAGAGAGGCCGGAAGTCTTCGACGCTGGCCTCTCTTATTTTTTTAAGTGAGCCAAAATGCTTAAGCAGCAGCTTACGCCGCTTCTCGCCAATTCCCGGAATCGAGTCCAAACGAGAGGTTACCATGGATTTGCCCCGTTGTTCACGATGGAATGTAATGGCGAATCGGTGAACCTCGTCCTGAATCCGTTGCAGCAGGTAAAATTCTTCACTGTTGCGGGCCAGTGTCACGGCCTCGGGAGAATCCCCCACCAGTAGTTGAGAGGTTCTATGCTTGGCATCCTTCACCAGACCACATACAGGAATGAACAAACCCAGTTCATTCTCCAGCACATCCACAGCGGCCTTAATCTGTCCGCGTCCACCATCGACGACGATCAAATTCGGGCGCTCCAGATTTTCCTTGAGCACACGCTCATATCGACGCCGAATGACCTCACGCATCGTTTCATAATCATCAGGCCCCTGTACCGAACGGATTTTATATTTACGGTATTCCTTCTTGGCAGGCTTGCCATCAATGAACACAATCATGGCCGATACCGGATCAGAACCCTGTATGTTGGAGTTATCAAACGCCTCGACCCGGTGCAGGCTATCCAGCCCAATCGCACGCCCCAAATTGCTTGCAGCCTTGGATGTCCGTTCCTCGTCCCGTTCAATCAGCTTAAACTTCTCATCCAAAGCGACCCGTGCATTTTCCGTAGCCATCCCTGTCATTTGCTTTTTCAATCCACGTTGAGGCACCAGCACCTTTACATCCAGCCATTCAGCCAGAGCGTGAGCTGCCGTAGCTGGTTCCTCCAGCCCACCTGACAGTTGGGTTTCTGTGTTGTCTCGGTCCAATGCTTCTCCATAAGAAACACGCTCCTCTGCCACTAGCAGTGTATCAGCGAGACGCTCGAACGAATGTTCTGCATTTTGCACATCCGGCACTGTACCTGCTTCTTGCGCAGCATCGTTACTGGTCTGTCTGGTTCCCTCGGTTGTTGCAGTGTGAGGAGCAGCTTCCGCCTCAGCCGATTGACCGACATCCCCCGGTTCCTCCTGCTTCATCAGCTTCGGTGTATCCGGCAGCAATATTTCCTGCGGCACCGCCGGGTTATCACTATAATATTGCGTTACATAGGACATAAAATCGCTGTAAGCCTCTCCGTAAAAAGGAAACGTAGACATATGCCTCTCGATCATTTTACCTTTACGAACATATAGAATCTGCACACACATCCAGCCCTTATCCACCGAAAATCCGAATACATCGCGGTCCTTCGCATCGGCTGTCGTGATTTTCTGCTTTTCCATCATCGCGTCAATGCTGATAATCTGGTCGCGCAGCTCCTTGGCACGCTCAAAGTACAGTTCCTCTGCGGCCTCCTGCATTTTATGTTGAAGATCTTTTTTAATTTCCTCATGCCCACCACTCAAAAAAGAACCAATCTCCTGACCAATCTGGTCATACGTTTCCTGCTCAACCTCTTTCACACAAGGCCCCAGGCATTGATGCATATGATAATAAAGGCACACTTCCTTCGGCATCACACCGCACTTGCGTAACGGGTACATGCGGTCCAGCAGCTTCTTCGTCTGATGTGCCGCGTAGGAATTAGGATAAGGGCCAAAATATTTTGCTTTATCTTTCAGAACGCGCCGGGTCACCTCCAGCTTGGGGTGCTCCTCGTTCGTAATTTTCAAATACGGAAAGGTTTTGTCATCCTTCAATAGCACGTTATAACGCGGCTGGTACTTCTTAATCAGGTTGCACTCCAGGATGAGCGCCTCCATATTACTGCCCGTAACGATATATTCAAAATCACGGATGTCGGAAACCAGTCGCTGCGTCTTGCCGTTATGGCTACCTGTAAAATAGGAACGGACCCGGTTTTTCAGCACTTTGGCCTTGCCGACATAAATGATGGTGCCCTCGCTGTTCTTCATCAAGTAACAACCCGATGCATCCGGCAGCAACGCTAATTTGTGCCGTATGTTCTCCAGCGCCTTCTCCTGATCTCGCAAGTCCTCCGCATAAGATTCCATTCGCCCGGTTCCTCCTTCCATTCTTAAATGACTTCAACTACTATATAATATGCAGGAATAATACACAAAAACGCCCCCGGTATTTACAACCGGAGGCATTGACCGTTCATGGCCGCTCCCCAAGCCCCCGCAGGAGCATGGGTCACATGCGATGATTACTGGTGTTTAGTAAGCATGCTTTTCAGCGCTTCTTTGGAATTCAGACCCACCACTTTATCAACAGGCTGTCCGTCTTTGAAGACGATCAGGGTAGGAATGCTCATAACGCCGAAACGGGAAGCAGACTCTGGATTTTCATCCACGTTTACTTTCGCGATTTTGACGCTGTCGCCAACTTCTGTGGACAGATCCTCCAGAATAGGAGCGATCATTTTGCAAGGACCGCACCATGGCGCCCAAAAATCAACTAAAACGGTTCCTGTACCTTCGACTTCTGCGTTGAAGGATTGGTCGGACACGTTAACAATTGCCATTGTATGTTCCTCCTTTATAGAAAAGTCAAGATTATTATAACCTGTAATTTCTTTTTTGACACCTTTTAATTATATCACAATAGTTTTTTAATTGTAAGATATCAAAATAGCAAATTGATTTACGATGATCCTCGCTGATTTTTTCCTTTGACAGTAATGACGTCTACAAAAGGACGAATCCGGTCCATCAAACGTTGCCCCTTGTACAATTCCTCACCGTCCTTGCTCGTAAAGCTCAGGTGCTTCTCCAGCCCCTGCAACGAGTAATTCGAAGTATAAAAGGTAGGTTTGCGGTTCATTCGGTAATTCAAAATCGAGCCCATTACATGATCCCGTACCCATGGACTCAAATTTTCGGCTCCAATGTCGTCAAATACGAGCAGATCACAATTTTTAAGCATTTCGGTCGTTTCCTTCAGCTTTTGTCCTTCCTGAATCATGGACTTTAAGTCCTCCACAAAATCAGGCATATACACGATCACACCGTTCAGCCCGGACAGGGCCAGCTCGTGCAGCAGATATCCCATTAAAAAGGTCTTCCCCGTACCAAACGTACCTTCCAGGTACAGTCCTTTTTTGGATAAGCCCTGGCTTTTCGTTTCTTCGATGTAACGGAATAGCTGTGTGACTGCGGGCATACGTTGTGAGTCCTTACGTGCAATTTCAAGGGCATTATAGCCTTCCAAAAGCGCACGCTCATCCACATAAAAGCTTTTAATCCGCTGACGCACCCGCTGCTCGTGCTGTGAAGCTACCAGCTTGGCGCAAGGGGTACGAATGTCTACCATTTCAGCTGTACCATTCGGATATTCCACGCCCAGCTTGCAAAAATGTCCCTGAAAATCGTTAGGACACTGTTCCAGCCCCGGACAGTTGTCGCAATTCCGACGATCCCGGGTATACTGAAAAAGCATGCTCATATTTAATCGCAGTTGTGCTTCGTCAATATCGGGATGCGCAACGCAAAATTCCTGCACCAACGGATCATTGAGAACCTGATCGGCCACATTGCGCGTGCGCTGGCGAAACGAAGGGTTCTGCAGCTGCTGTAGCAAATCGCCCAGTGATTCCAAGAACGCTCCTCCTTTCTAAAATGTGCAGAGTTATGGGGGAGAGACGCTTCGCGTGCAGATTGTTCTTCCGATTGCTGTTATCCCCGGATTTTTCCTATTGAAATAAAATTTTAAAGGTTAAAATCCGGGGATAAAGGCAAACGCTTCGCTTCTACAGAACAATTCTGCCCGCTCCGCTACCGACCGCCATAAAGTCAACACATATTTGAATTGGCTTCGCTTAATATTTTTACACCTTTTTCTGTTTACCCGATTGCATTCGTTCAGCCAGGCGCAGCAGTTCATCCAGTTCTTCCTCGGATACGGATTCCTCGGAAGGATGATCCTGTACGATGGGAATGGATGGCTTGGATGGGCCGCTGTTTTTGGCATACGACCGCGAACGGCCACCGGAAGGAGAAGCAGCGGACTGCTTGCCTTTTACCTTGGCCTGATCCCGTATATATTGAACGGCCTTTTCGTAAGTATTTACCTGCTTTAGCAGCATGTTGGAGGCAACGGCCTCGACAAAATTGCGGTTGATCCGCTGATCGCTCCCTGACACCAGCAGGGACATTAAATAATGGATAAGTACGTTGATGACTTCACCGGGCAGCTTGTAGCTGATATCAATCTTTTCGAATATATCCAGCAGGTTACCGGGAACCGTGCCCGGGAAAAAGGTTTGCAGCAAACGTCGATAAGGCTCATTGCGCAGCATCATATTATATTGGTGAATGTCGCACTTGGCTGTGAATTGTGGTGGAACCTCCACATAAAATTCCATCTCCACGGCTTGCTCCGCAGGCGGCTCTTCTGGATTGGCTGCTTCTCTCTGGCGCAAGGCAACCACTTTGGCGGCCTGCACCTGCTGTTCCTCCTGACGCTTCCGATCCTGTCTGGAATGCTGGCTGGCCCGGAGTTGAAGCTCGTCTAGCAGCAAATCGCCCGCTTCGGTAAAGATACCGTCCTCATCCAGCAAGCGGCTGATGTCCTGCACAGATAAGTCAAATTTGCGAACAACGTAATTGACCATGCCTAGCTGCTCGTGCTCAAAGCGGAGGCGTTCCACATGCTTGCGATTAACGGATTCGCGTGGAAAACGGAGAATGATGTCTGCATAATTCAGCCCTTCCTCCGACTCTGCGGCCAAAGTCCCATTATGACGACCCGAAGACACCTCGGACAGCGCCTGCTCCAACTCGTAATCAATGACATGGGTGTTCAGCTCAAATAACTCGTAAAACGGAATAGATATATTCTCTTTATTATAGGAAGATTGCGACCATTCCGCAGATTCGCTGCTCCACAGCGATTCTCGCAGAGAAAGCACCGCAAACTTGCCGATTTTGTCTCTCAACAAAAGAGTAAGATGCTGCGTTCTGAAAAAATCGGCAGGCGCAAGCGGTGGCTGCATCTCATATTCATACATATAATCATCCGTTTCCGGTGCATATAGCCTGGACGTCTGCAACAGACCGACAGCCTCCAGCTTGGAGGTCTGTTCAATGAGATACTTGCGTCCCTTCTCGCTTGGCTCCAGCCCTAGTGTCAGAAAAAGACGACGCTGCTGCTCCAGCGGCGAATAACCGATCTGTCCGACTGGCACATGCTGGAACAATAGCCGATACAGGCTGACCGCAAATGCGCCTACCATCGGCTGATAGACACTTCCCAGCATCAATTCATCCAGTGCGCTCAAGCCGAATTCCCGATAAACGCAGTAGCGGTGGTTCTCAGTATAGTGCAGCAGGTTTTTCATCCGCATTCCAACATTCTTCCTTTCCTGACATAACGGTCACCAAGATGTTTTTCTATTCTATCATACTTGCCCCTAGCTGAGACCAGCAAAATAAGTCCAATTGTCCTCCTTTTTGGCAGTCTCATTCGTCCGTGTTCCCCTTTTTTCGAGAATACTAACTATTTTTACAACTTGTGACCTGCATCACGGAAAAAATAAAATTCTTCACATTTCTTTCATTGGTGAAAATCCTTTATTTGGGCTACAATATAATAGTTAAGCATTACACATTTTTTATTCGCAGGACATACTTACAACGCACATGTTTCGGCCATGCCGATGATTATTTACAGATTTGAAAAAGGAGTGACCATTGTGAACCAACATCAACCTCAACAACCCCCATCAACGCCAAATGAAGTAGCATCCACGCTGGAAGGCTGGTATGCACTTCACGATTTCCGATCCATCAACTGGACCGCATGGAAAACAGCAGACGATGAAGAACGCGCCGGAGCGCTGGACGAGCTCCAAGAGTTTATGAAGGAATGGAGTGTTACCGAGGAAGCAGGTCTAGGCAGCTCTGCCGTATATACTGTAATCGGACAAAAGGCTGATTTTGTGATGTTGCATCTACGCGAAACGCTGGAAGACCTCAACAAACTCGAAAATGAGTTTAACAAAACAACCTTTGCCAAATATACGACTAAAACCTACTCTTACGTGAGTGTGGTCGAGCTGAGCAACTATTTGAGCAAGGACGAAGATCCGATGCAAAATCCGCAAATTGTTGCACGTCTGAAGCCTGTTTTGAACAAGGCTCGATATATTTGCTTCTATCCGATGAACAAAAAACGCGATCTGGACGACAACTGGTATATGCTTTCGATGGATGAGCGCCGCACTCTGATGCGCAGTCACGGTTTGATCGGACGCAGCTATGCTGGCAGAGTGAAGCAAATCATTTCCGGTTCTATCGGCTTCGACGATTGGGAATGGGGTGTCACGCTGTTCTCCGATGATGCCCTTCAATTCAAGAAGCTGATCTACGAAATGCGTTTTGACGAAGTCAGCGCCCGTTACGGCGAGTTCGGCTCCTTCTATGTCGGCAGCGTCCTGAACGAAGAAACATTTGAAGACATGTTAAAGCTATAAAACGACCAAGGATTTCGTGAACTCCCGCTTTAGGGAATGCGGAATCCTTTTTATATGCTGCAAAGCCGCACAGGATGAGAAAAGGCCCCCTCACGGGCGCCTGAAAAATCATATTCTTATATATTAGTGTAACACAGGTTCAACCACTATAGCTGCATCCTCGCTTTTTGCCAGCTTTCTTTTCTCCAGAGCAATCAGAATAAAAATCAGAAGCAACAAACCACTTAACAGGATCAAAAATCCTCCAACCTCAGGAATGAAATACTTCAAGCTTCCGCCCTTGAATCCCATCCCTCTCAAAAACTTGAAATGCCATGTTAATGGAAGAATGTTGCTTACATACTGCAACGATGGAGGTAGCATAGCTACCGGCAATTGAGCACCACTCAGCATAAACGAAGGCAATATAATCAGCATGAGACGCGGGGAAGCTTTTCCCGGATTCGCAGCACTCCATCCCAGAGCCATTGCAAACAAACCCAAAGTAATCGTGTACAGTAGAAACGGAATACTCATTTGCCATATATTTGCCTCAAAACGGAGTCCGCCGATCTGCTTGAGCAAACCAATGGATAGAAAAAAGGATACACACCCTACTACCGCATACGGTATCACCCTCAAAATCAGACCGTATGAATGCTGCAGCTCATCTTTTAATCGTCCTTCCTCCCGTAAGCGAGGAACAATCGTCAGCGTAGCAGCACCAATCAGCGAAATCATGATTGTATTCATGAACCCCATAACCGAGGTCATCAGCGTAATGTTGGTTGGATTATACAATAGCCGCTGCTGGAGCAGCATATTGGAGGTAAGCCCTGTAACTTGGCTGTCACTCATTCCCATACCCTTTAGTCCACCACCAGCCAGCATCGCATTTTCCGTGGCAATGATCTCTGTGACTGCCGAGCGTAGATTTCCAGTAGCCTGACCTACCGTATTATCTACATAAAAACCGATGTTGCTCTGAACTCCTTTAATCCTATTTTCCTCCAACCCAGCTGGAAGGTAAATCACCGCAAAAAACTTTTCATTATATAAAAGTAAATTCGGATCGGTTTCGTTCTCTTGCACATGGCGTACATCAATATACTGCGATGCATCTAATTTATTAATAAGCTGTCGGCTATAATGGCTATGATCTAAATCGACTACAGCTACAGAGGCATCGTTAAGCTGATTATTTTTAAAAACAAACCCTAAAGATGCCGATACGACAATCGGGACGAGCAGCATAACAAATACCAGCTTGCCGCTGATCAACAGCTTCCATTCCTCTATAAACGCCTTCATTTCGTCACAACCTCTATCGTCATTCCAGGTAATAATTCAGGTGTTCGCTGAACATCTACCCTTACCTGGAAGGAGCTTATATCAGCCAAACCTTTATCCCGGCTCATTCTCATGTTGGTATACTGCGGAGCAGAGGTAACGTATCTCACCTTGCCCTGGATATTTTTGTCTAAAGCTACGACATGTGAAGCCACATTTCCCCCTGCTTTAAACTGTGAGATGGAATCCTCATTCACATAAATATCATAGTATAGCTGGTTGGTTTCAATAACGACGCCTGTTGCCCCTGTAGCAACGATTTCTCCCATCTTGGGAACAATGCGGGACACTTTACCGTCTGCGGATGCCTTCAGCACCGTACGTCCGCGCTGCAATTCCAAGGTTTTGAGCTGAACGGTTAATGCCTGTTTTTGTTGAGCCAGAAGATCTACATTGTATTCACTATTTTTAACATCTTTACGTGTTTGGGAGGTCTGGGTAAGTGCTTCCTTGGCCTTTTCCGTTTTGATGCGGGCCTGTTCGCGTTCCTCTGCGGTTGCGCCTGCCTCCATTTTTTCCAGAGCGGTTTGCTGCTGGGCGATACTATTTTTAGCAATGTCGGATTGTTTGCTGGCCGCAGTAATCTGATTATTGGCAATCTCCACCTGATCCCGAGCTGTATCCAGCGTAATTTGGGCAGAATCCAGTTGGTTTTTGGCGTTATCCAGCTCCGCCTTGGTTCCAGCCCCAGCATCGTACAAAGCTTTGATACGGTTGTAATTGACTTTAGCCAACTCATGCGCCTGTTGTCTGGAGGTCACTGTCTTTTGCGCGATCTCTGCATTTCTTTTGGCTGTCTCCACCCCTGTCAGAGATGCGTCCAACGATTGCTGCGCCGCTTCAATAGCCAGCTTTTGCTTTTGGATATCCTCCGCACGTGTGCCTTGGTTCAACAGGGATTCTCCCGCTTGCGCAGCCTGAATATCCAGTTGCCCCTGTTTTTCTGAAGTCGAAATTTTCTCCGACTGGTTTTGCAGTCCGTCTTTAGCCTGCTTTATTTTTACATCAGCCTGCGCGATATCCGTTTTTAATTTCTCAATTTGCAGGTCGAGGTCCACAGGATCGAGGGTCATGAGCACATCGCCTTTTTTCACCTGTTGTTCCTCCTTCACCTCAATGGTGCTCACTCTTCCCCCAACGCCCTGAAAAGCGACATTTACGGTATCTGCGGTAAGTAACGTGTTTTTTTGTGCGGCAGCCATACTCACAGCATCCTTGCCGCTCATAGCCATCAGCGTACCTCCAGTACCTAACGCGGCAATAAGTATAACGTACACAATGATATTTTTTTTCATTGCTATGAACTCTCCTTCATGATGATTTAGCTAATAATAAGCGGAAAATGAAAGTTAAAAAACAAGTACGCAACCTGATAGTACGACGTCTAACTATTGGTCTCGGGAAAGGTATTATTCCCGTTTTATTCGCTCCAGACCTGTGGAAAGCTTCTGTAGCATCCCCGCGAAGTGGACATGATCTTCCTTCGTAAATTCCTTCAATAAATCGGAAAAAAGCTGAATGAACAGCGGAATTCTTTCCGTCATTAACTGTCTTCCTTCCTCAGTCAAGGAGATTGCGGTCATACGGCGATCCTCCAGCGTACTTCTTCGGATGATACCGTCACGTTCCAGCTTGTCGATTACACTGGTTACGGTTGAACGTGTTACTCCTGAATATTCGGCCAGTTCAGATGGAGTCAACGCACGTTCATGCAGATACAGCGGAATTAAGATTTTCAGACTTCCAATGGATAGTCCATATTCCGACAGTCTGGAGCACACACCATTGTATACTTCATGAGCCGTCTGCATGAAAAGCACTAGCGTACTCAACGATTGGGGGTCCACATGGGGAATTTTTTCTGCCAATAAGTTTATCTTTTTGGGATCACCCTTGAAGTTAAAATCAAAATACAACGTGAAAGCCCCCTCTGTAATTAATATCCACACTATACGTCGCCGTATAGTTATGTGTCAATACTCTTTTTAGAGGCGCATTAATAAAAAAGGTTTCCAAGCTCCCTGGCCAGGAGTCAAGAAAACCTTCTCAATGCATAGGATTTTTTGATGTCATGCTCAAGCTTAGAAAAACCGTCCCTTTTTAAGCACTAGCGGAATCCCGCCAATGATAAACAGATAACGGATATCCACAATTTTCTTCAACTGCGCGGCAATCCAGCCCTTTATTTTGCGATTGCCCACGACCGCGACAGCCTCCCCTTTTCCAAGAGAAGCAACCGTGCCTTTATTGGAAAATACGAACTTGTGCAGCTCCTTTTTCCGAAGTGTAGCTGCCAGATTCTTTGCGCAGAGTACCCCTTGCTGCATTGCAATTTGGGCGGTCGGCGGATACGGGCGTCCTTCGGGATTAAACATTAAAGAACTGTCCCCGATAATAAAAATGTCGTCATGGCCCGGTGCGCGTAGAAAATCGTCGATCTTCACCCGTCCGCGCATCACTTCAAATCCGGCTTTCTCGATGAGGCCGTTACCACGAATACCTCCAGTCCATACGACCGTGCAGGCTTCGATTTTCTCACCCTCACCGACAATGACGCCGTCCTCAAGACATTCCTTAATGGGAACACCGATGCGGAAGGTAACGCCCTTGCGCTTAAGGACTTCCATCGCGTATTCTACCAGCTCCGGATCGAAGCCCGGCAATGCCGTAGGAGCCGCTTCGACGTTAATGATTTGAATCCGGTTAAAATCAATATCATAGGCTCTCGCCAATTGTGGCAGGCGATCCGCCAGTTCTGCCACGAATTCAATGCCGCTAAAGCCCGCTCCTCCGACCACAAAATTCAGCCGTCCGGGGTTTCCGTCATTTTTATACAAAGCAAGCTGGTATTCGATATGCTCACGGATCAAGCGGACCGAGTTAATGCTTCGAATCGTAAGCGCGAACTTATCCATCCCCTGAATACCGAAGGTTTCCGGTTCCCCACCCAGTCCGATCACCAGATAATCATAGGATAGCGATCCATCCTCCAGCACGATTTTCTTCTCCTTCGGTATGATTTCCTTAACCGTTCCTTTGATTAGATCCACCTTGAACTCATCGATCAGCTGCGAAATCGGAATCCGTGAATGCTCAATTGTATCCGTACCCGCCGCAGGCATGTGGAGATGCGTTGTTATATAATGATAATCATGGCGGTTAATCAGCGTGACATCGGCCTCGTTGTGCTTGAGCTCCTTTTGCAATTGCTGAGCCGTCAAAATACCGCCATACCCGGCGCCCACAATGACAATTTTGGGAATACTGCCCATGCTTTTACCCCTTCCGGTTTACGTAATCTTTGATATTCACAGCTTTGCTACCTGCATGACTAATTTATGCACACCAGATAATCTTCATCAAAATATTAATCACTTAAACTTTGCAAGCGGAACCCGGCAGTTTATAATGATAAACAGTGAATCATGCGTTCGATGGCTTTCTTACCTCTGCGGCTGATTCAACATTTAACATTCAATATCCATTATCCATACTATTCCTTTCGGAGGTGTTTTTAGAGTGACAGCTCAATCCACAGGTGCGGAGCTCCGCGATCTGATTATCATCGGAGGCGGTCCAGCCGGTATTTTCGCTGCTTTCTACGGGGGAATGCGACAGGCATCCGTCACCTTAATTGAAAGTATGCCCCAACTCGGGGGCCAGCTTGCAGCCCTTTATCCTGAAAAATATATTTATGACGTCGCTGGCTTTCCTAAAGTGACTGCACAGGAACTGGTCAACAATCTCGTTCAGCAGATGAACCACTTTAATCCAGAAGTACAGTTAGAAGAGAAAGTCGTATCATTAGAGAAAAAGGAAGAACGCCACTTCATCGTCAAAACAGATAAAGGCGGCGAGTATCACGGTAAAGCGGTCATTATTACCGCTGGCGTGGGTGCTTTTGAGCCGCGCAGACTGGAACTGCCGGGCGCAGATCGTTTTGAAAAAACGAACCTGCATTACTTTGTCAGCGACCTGAGCAAATTTGCAGGCCGGAAAGTGCTGATCAGCGGCGGCGGCGACTCTGCGGTAGACTGGGCGCTCATGCTGGAACCGATTGCAGAACAGGTTACATTGATTCACCGCCGCGACAAGTTCCGTGCGCATGAACACAGTGTAGAAAACCTCCTCGCTTCCAAAGTAAACGTCGTTACACCGACTGAAATTACAGAGCTGCATGGGGAAGACTTGATTACGAAGGTTACTCTTGCTCATGTAAAAACCAAAGAAACTCAGGAAATCGAAGTGGACGATGTAATCGTTAACTTTGGATTTGTATCCACACTCGGCCCGATTGCCGAATGGGGAATCGAAATCGAAAGTAACTCCATCGTGGTCGATTCCCGTCAGGAAACGAATATTCCCGGTATTTTCGCCGCTGGGGACATTACAACCTATCCAGGCAAGCTCAAGCTGATTGCTGTCGGCTTTGGTGAAGCCCCTACGGCCGTCAACAATGCCAAGGTATATGTTGATCCGGACGCCAAGCTGTCCCCGGGTCACAGTAGTAACATGAAACTGTAGTCTACTTTAGACTATGACAAAAAAGGGTATTTTACTCCAAATTTGAATTATTGGAGTGAAATACCCTTTTCTACGGTGTGCCTATTCGTTGCAATGATTGTCCGTAAAGCCATTCGAACCCTGAATGACTTCACAGTCACAGTACGAGAGCTTGTCCGGTCTAATGAAGGACTACGGCTGTACTCATCTCTAAGTTTCTTTTGTGAATCTCAGCCAGCAACAGTGCAATGAAGTCACATTCAAGTTTAAGCTCGATTGCCATCTGATAGGAATCCAAAAGCATTTCATCCGTCAGCATAGCCATCCTCGACACAACCTTTCCTTATATTTCAAAATCTATTCTATCAAAATACCAAAAACGGAACAAGCGTTCTGTTATCCACAGCATGTTGTGGAAATCCTGTGTATAAATTGTTGGTAAGTGTCGTAAAGCCTTATATGTGACAGGGGATAATGTGGACAATACTTATACACAGGATTTTGACGCTGGTAAATAAAAAAAAATTTTCATTGTTTACACAAATATATTATATTCACAATCTACTAAATTGAATTTTATGGTATTAAATTAAATAAAATCAAGAATTATTGGGGTCTTGTGTTTACCTCCAAAATCCATATCCGTCCATTCGGATCAAGTCCATAATCAAATCCCAATTGTCCAATCCCTGGAAATCTTTTTTCCAGTACAGGAATGCATCGCTGTGTAAGATTAACGATTTCACGACGCTTTCGGATAGCCACCCGACGGGGATAAATCTTCCGAAGTGCATCCATTCCCTTGATCAGAGTTCCCCCTTTGCACAGGTTCGTAATGACCAGTCCGGGACGGGCATGACGGGCAACCACGGATCGGAAAAACCATTTCTGCCCCTCCTTCACCACTTTTACCCGATAGTCCACAGGTCTATCCTGAATCGTAGCCAACAAAATACCCTGCTGAATCAAATACGGACGCCGGAGCCGGAGCTTCCCGATTCCTACAGCCAGCGCTTGAAAGCTGCTGAACCGGTATGTGCGTTCCATATGTGTGCAGGTGTATTCCCTACGACCCCTAGCCACACGCATGACTCCGCTTCCACCGCCGCCCTTCACGGGCTTTATAAATACAAAAGCATATTGTCGTAGCATCATACGCAACTGTTCCTCGTTATACAGACTGGTTTCCGGTATATAAACAGCGGTATGTGGATGGTGCAGCAGCGCCTTTGTCTTTAACCATTTGCTTGCTAGTTGTCTCATCATACCCTTTCTCCTTTCGCCGTGAGGTATACTTATACATACTCAACAGCAACCAGCTATTCTTGTATGATCGTCCAAGGACCAAGTCCATTTCGACAAGATCCCTGTCAACGGTAGCATGCACCTGATATCACTGGTACAATGACAATAATCTGACTACCATTTGCACAGAGCAGCGAAATTTACGCTCAAATCGTTTTTTTCGACAAGGAGGTCATACCATGAACAGCAAAATCGGCATCATGGACATTGGATCAAACTCCATTCGTCTAGTAATCTATGAAATGACAGAGACAGGCGCCTACCGGATTGTGCAGGAATGCAAGGAAGCTGCACGACTGAGCGAGAAGGTCGGGGCGAATGGACGTATGGAACGAGAAGCTGTTCGGAGCATTGCTCCATTACTGAATCAATTTAAGGCAGTATGCCGTATGCACGGGGTCCTTCGTATGCGTGCAGCAGCGACAGCAGCCATCCGCAATGCGGCGAATTCAGATGAGATCGTCCAATGGATCGCGGAGGAAACGGGCTTAACGCTGGAAATACTGACCGGAGAGCAAGAGGGCTATGCGGGCTTTCTGGGCGTGGTCAATACCATGAATGTAAACGACGGCATTATTATTGACATCGGGGGCGGCAGTACCGAAATTACGCTGTTCCGCGAGCGACAGCGGCTTCATACCGTATCGTTTCCTTTTGGCGCGGTCAACACGAATTCGCGCTTTGGCCAGGAGGTCAGGAACGGTGAATGGTCCTCTCAGCAGATCGAGGAGATGGAGAGCTTCGTCCGTTCTTCCCTGCAAGACCATGATTGGATCTTTTCCAATCCGGGCCTGCCGTTCATCGGTTTGGGCGGTACCTTGCGTACCTTGGCCAAAATCAATCAGAAGCGGCAGGATTACTCGTTGCCCGTGACGCACCATTACGAAATGACGACAGAAGATGTCGATTATTTTTATGTCAGTCTGCCCCATCTTCCCTATGAAAAACGCAAAAAAACAGCCGGCCTGTCCAAAGACAGAGCCGACATTATTGTACCGGGGCTAGTTATCTTGAAAACGATATTCGAGGCCGCTCATGGTTCCACCTATTGGGTCAGCGGAGCGGGTCTGCGTGACGGTTTGTTTCATGAACTGGTCAATTCCGAAAAGCCTGTGGTCGACAATCCGCTCATCGCGTCGATCCGCAATATACTTTCATTCGCTGTCCCGGTTAGCGAAGAGCACGTCAAGCGGGTTAACGAGTACGCTGTCCGACTCTATGACGAACTCGTTGACGTATGGGCTGACGTATCATCCTCAGCGATGGACAAACGTCTGCTGCTGACCGCCGCAACGCTGTACAAAACCGGAGCTGCCTTAAATTACTATCATTTCCGCCAGCATTCCGTGTTCTGGATCCTACATGCGGGCATCGGCGGTTTATCCCATCAGGAAACGGTGCTGGCTGCGCTGATCGCAGACTACCATCCCAAGAATCGGACGCCCCGACTGTTGCGCACACATGCCGATATTCTGGAGCCTTCCGACGAAGAACGTGTACATCGGTTGGGCTCCCTGCTCCAGCTTGCGATCGGCATGGATCGGAGCGAATCCGGCATCATCACCAGCATCAATCCCACCACAGGTGACGATGCGCTGCATCTTCGTCTGGAAAGCATGGGTGAACCGATTCTGGAACAGCGGGAGCTGGAGGCTGTCGCCAAAGATTTTCAAAAAGCATGGAACCTTACGTTGTCGTGGTCCATTCTTCCTTCTTCCAATTTCTAACCTTCATGGCTTCGGATTGGCTCCGCCTAGGGGCCTCTTCGTCGTTTCTTGTCACAAACTGATAGCTGCCATTAGACAGAAGCTGCCGCGCCTTCACATTATCCCTCAAGGACAAATGCAAAATGTCCGACAGCATTCCCTTGATCCGGTCATCATAAATCGGGCACATCAGTTCAATCCGACGAGTCAAATTACGAGTCATCCAATCCGCACTGGAGAGAAATAGCTCCGAATTCCCCGCATTCTCAAAATAGAACAGTCTGGAATGCTCCAGGAAACGGTCAACAATACTGATAACCCGAATGTTCTCGCTGAAGCCTTCCACTCCGGGACGCAAACAGCAGACCCCTCTAATGATTAAATCAATCTTCACACCTGCTTGAGAAGCAGCATACAGCTCATCAATCATCTCCTGACTGGATAAGGAGTTGATTTTGGCGATAATCCGGGCGGGCTTGCCTGCAAGTGCTTGCTCCGCTTCCCTGCGGATCAGCTCGAACAGCTTGTTTTTCATTCCCGTCGGAGCCACCGTAAAAGCTTGCAGCGTCTTGAGTGCGGAGAAGCCCGTGATTTCATTAAACAGCTCGGAGGCATCCTCGCCCAAGACCGGGTCTGACGTGAATAACCCGATATCCGTATATACGCGAGCCGTGCTTTCATTGTAGTTGCCAGTCCCCACATGCACGTATCGTTTGAGCATGTTACGCTCGTGGCGTACCACGAGAATGATTTTGGCGTGCGTCTTCAAACCGACTAGCCCGTACACCACATGGCAGCCTGCTTTCTCAAGCGTACGCGCCCAAGCAATATTACGCTCCTCATCAAAACGGGCCTTTAATTCCACCACCACCGTGACCTGCTTGCCTGATTCAGCCGCACGTGCCAGTGCCGGTATCAGCTTGGATTCCCCGTTGACTCGGTACAGGGTCATTTTGATCGCCATCACATCCGGGTCCTCTGACGCCTCAATGATAAAATCCGTTACCGCATCGAACGACTCATACGGATGATATACCAGCACGTCCCGTTTGCGAAGTACGTTGAAGATATCCTCTTGTGGGGGCAACTCTTCCGGATACACCGGTTTGATTGCCGGAAACTTCAAATGCGAATACCCTTCCAATTGATCGGCAAAGGACGATAGAAATGTCAAATCCAGCGGCCCGTCCATTTCAAACACATGATCGAACAACTTGAATTCGCGCTGAAGCTCCATCAGAGCAAAGGGATTAATCCCTTTTTCCACTTCCAGCCTTACTGGCGCACCGCGTCTTCTGCGACGCAGCTCTTTTTCAATCTCTTCGAGCAAATCTTCGATTTCTTCTTCATTAATGGACAAATCGGAATTGCGCGTGACACGAAAGGCTTGAACCGATTCTGGCACATAACCTGTGAACAGCGTTTGAATATGATGCTTGATCAGCTCTTCAATTAAAATGAATGATTTCTTCTTGCTATTGGAACGCAGCGGCACAGACACGACACGTGGAATATTGGAAGGCACCTGCACGATGGCAAAAAACGGCTTATCCTCCTCCGTATCCCCTTGACGTCTCAGTACAACTGCCAAATATACATATTTATTATGAACCAGTGGAAAAGGACGGCTCTGATCGACCGCCATCGGCGTCAGCACCGGAAATATAATTTCATGAAAGTAGGTATCCAGAGACTTGCGCTGTGTCGCATTCAAGCCCTCATATTCAAGCAGCAAAATCCCTTTTTTCGTCAACAGGCGGGAAATTTCGCGGTAGGTTCGATACTGCTCCGATACCATTGAGACTGTGCGCTTGATCAGCCGTTTGTACAAACCAGAGGGGGTATATCCGGTGAAGTCCTTTTGCATAAAACCGGCCTTGATCTTCTCCCGCGTCTCTGCCACCCGAACAGCCATAAATTCATCCAGATTGCTGGACACAATCGCCAAAAATTTGGCTCTCTCCAGCAACGGTGTATCTGTATCCTGCGCTTCCTGAAGCACACGGCGATTAAATTCAATCCAGCTTAAATCCCGATTAAAGTAGCGTTCTGACCCGGCTTTATCTTTATCCTTATTCTGACTCTCTATCAACATATGGCCTCCATCAATCATGCAGTATAGTTATGCTTTATTGTACTATTAGATGAAACGCACTAGCATCATAGCTGTGTAAACACAATGTAAAATGTGTGTAAAACGCAGCCTGATGTTGAAAAGGTCACTCGGATACTTTACAAAAATAGTATTAAAGGGTACAGTGTTTACGTCTGTTTCATTGATAGATTGTCGAATCGTACTTTTTTCATGTTTATCATGTTGTTACTTGTCACATACCAGCCACGTTCAATTGCTTCATTTTCAAATGGCATCATATAGGAGGATTTACGTTATGGAACCCAAGAAAACGCCACGCGTACTGCAAAAAAACATCGAATTTTTCACCGCGGCGCTGTCTCAGCATCTCGTTTCAGTCTGGCAGGAGGACCCGACGGGCGTATACTGCGAGATTGGCAGCGGATATATCGAATTGTTCAGCAGCGAGATGATTCGGGTGCGCAATCAGGATGGGACCCAAAGCCATTATGACCGCAATATCACGATGTTTCAGTTGATCACCAAGGATCAGCCGATATAATTATTATATGCTATGCCTGTACTGTTCTTCCAGATTAGAATTGCTTTTTCACCTTGAAAATAACTGATATCCAACTGTTACCACAGGGTGATCGTTATTATTTAAGGCAGCGATTCTGCTGGCTTTCAATTTGTGAACATATTGCAGGTTTATCCAAAAGGCGCCACAGAGCGCTTTTTTTGTCGTTATTTTTTGAACATAATTTCAAAAAGCAGTATGATGAAGTAGCATATGATCTAAATTAAAAGGGGAATCAACCGATGGAGCATACAACATCAGACGGACGCATCCTGATCATAACCGCGGTTGAGGGCGAACGGGAAGCCGTGCTGCGCGGGCTGAAAGGCGACAGCCGCTTTGCAGTAGAACTGGCTGGTGTGGGCGCTCCGTCCGCAGCAGCTTCGACCGCGTTGGCGCTGGCTGGCGGTGGCTACCGCCTTGTCATCAGCGCCGGAATCGGCGGCGGATTCGTGGATGTCGCCGCACTGGAGAGCGTCGTCGTCGCTGACGCGATCATCGCGGTCGATCTTGGAGCCGAGACGGCGGAAGGCTTCAGCAGCGTGGACGAGCTGGGATTCGGCTCCAGCCGAATCGGCGTGAACGGCGCAACCACGCAGCGGCTCGTTGAGGCGCTACGCGCCGCCGGACAGACAGCTGTCGCCGGGCCGATCCTGACCGTCACGACAGCGACAGGTACGGCGGCTACGGCAGAACGGCTGGTGATGCGCGTTCCCGGAGCCGCTGCGGAAGCAATGGAAGGCTACGGGGTAGCGGTAGCGGCGAACAAGCTGGGGCTGCCCGTGATGGAAATCCGCACGATTTCCAATGCAGTTGGCCCACGTGACCGCGCTGCCTGGCGGATCAAAGAGGCCTTGCAAGCGTTGGAAGCCGTATTCTCTACATTAACGGAGGTTATATAGATGCAAATTGCTTTTTCACCTTGTCCCAACGACACCTTTGTCTTCCATGCCTTGGCGCATGGATTAATTCCGGGCGCACCCTCGCTGGACATCACATTCGCCGATATCGACATCACCAACAATCTGGCGGTAACGCCAAACGGGCTGGATGTCATGAAGATCTCTTATGCTGCACTCCCTTGGGTGCTGAAAGAATACGCCCTGCTGCCTTGCGGCGGCGCGCTCGGCCGGGGCTGCGGTCCGCTCGTGCTGACCAAGGAAGGCACCACGGCGGAAGGACCGGAAGCACTGTCCGGCAAGCGCGTGGCTGTGCCGAGCGAACGCTCCACGGCTTA
The DNA here is from genome assembly GCF_038592985.1 of Paenibacillus sp. FSL R10-2782. Lineage (NCBI taxonomy): Bacteria > Bacillati > Bacillota > Bacilli > Caryophanales > Paenibacillaceae > Paenibacillus > Paenibacillus sp. FSL R10-2782. Next base: position 4,317,948 of record NZ_CP151951.1, read on the forward strand.
TCTGCTATTCCGCCTGTGGGCGGCCAAGCATGTGCCGGGAGGGGTTGGTGAAATTGTCGTGATGCCGTTCGACCAGATCATGCCTGCTGTCCGTGATGGACATATGGATGCCGGGCTGGTTATTCACGAGGCACGTTTCACGTATCCATCCTACGGTCTCAGCAAGCAAGTGGATCTGGGCAACTGGTGGGAAGAAGATACGGGGCTCCCGATTCCGCTTGGAGCCATTATTGCACGTCGTTCTCTGGATCTCGATGCGATCGCAGGCTGGATACACGCTTCTGTCGAATATGCCTGGAAGCATCCCGAGGCCTCACGCGAGTATGTATTGTCCCATGCGCAGGAGCTGTCTCCGGATGTGGCCCAATCACATATCGACCTGTACGTGAACGACTTTACCGCCAATCTGGGCGACAGTGGATACGCGGCCATCGAAGCACTGCTCGGACGGGCAGCACAGGAAGGGCTGGTTCCTTCGTTTGATTTAGCCAAGCTGCGCCTTGCGTCCACCACCCGCTAACGGGCCGACATTGCATGTTTTCTTGCTGAATAGAGCAGCTTAAACATATAAAACCTCCCGAACGAGCACATTGCCTAGCCATGCGCCCCATTCGGGAGGTTTTATGATTTCATATTGCGAATCATCATTCAGACTCGCCTGATCCTTGTGCTTAGTTCTGTTCCTGCTCCACGACCTCGGTCTTAAACACGTTATCCAATTTGGTACCCAATCTTTTGACCAGCGGTACCTTAATATCCCGGCTCAGCTCCTTGAAAAAAGCGTCCATGTCACAATTAATCTTATCCAGCACGACCTTCACGGTGCCTTCTGCCAAGATCTGCTCATTCAGATCCTCCGGTACAGTAACCGAGATATCATACTTCTTGCTTAACGTTTTAATATAGCGGGTAAAGATTTCGATAAGCTCCTCATTGTTGAACTTCTCGACTGCAACTTGCCCTTTGTTCGTAAATTTCAAATTCACTCTCACGTTAGCATTTCCCCTTTTCCTTTTGACCATTTATTTTGGATAAACGTTGAACCTTACGAGGCTCTTCAAAGAAAGGGCCTTACCGGTCGTTTTAGACTCTTGTCCTTTGATATACTAAGTATAACACATTAAGTCCGTTTTCATTTCCCAACTTGTCGTTTTATGATAAAAAATGATACAATTTGCGCACTTTCAGCATTAATTCTTTCTTTTCATGCCAATCATTAGGAAAAATTTATACACCAATACACAAAAAAACGCCTATCTCGCAAAAGAAAGACGCTTCCGTATAGTTGCTTATGCAGTATGGATTTACACAGGTTTTGTACATTCCCAACCATGTGAACGATACTCACGCACCGCATCCCGTACATCCTCAATATCATCGGTATGCAGCAGAACCGCAGGTAAAATCACCCAATATTCGTTCTCTGCCAGATCAATAAACACGTCCTCGACATCATAATATTGCATATCGCCAAAAGCCGTATCCCTGATTTTCTGTCCAACCAAAGGTGCAAAATGGGAATCAAATGTTTTAATCACCTTCGTGTATTCCTTCACGCCCGTTGCTGATATCTGCTGTGAAATAATGACGCTCAATACCGTTTACCTCCCTGACTGATAATGCTCATTATAACCTCTTATCAGGCCTTCCACAAAACCTTGTGCTCCAAAAATAATAAAAATCAACAACCCGATGCCGATCCCAACGGAGCTTAAAACGATAATCAGGATGCCCTGTGTATCTCGTTGCTCTATCCGTTTCGTCAAAATGCCGAAGACTAAACCCAGAATAGCCGACAGATTACCAATGACTAAAATACTTAATAGTAGCCCCAATCCTGCAAAAATCCAGCCAAACAAAGCAAGCACCCAGCCCTGCGGCTGTGGCTCACTCTGTCTCATCTGCCAGCGTTCCCTCGCTGTCGGTATGTATCTATCCATCACCTAGTTCCCCCACTCTTTAAGCAATCCTCAAGAAAGAAATTCTTTCGCCTTCTCCCGGTGGGCAGGCTTGATATGCATGTCCAGCACTTTTAAGGCCGCCAGCACGACACCCGCATCGTCCGTGAAGCCCAGCATCGGAATAACATCCGATATGGCATCCAAGGGTGAAATAAAATACGCCAAGGCCCCGAAGGCCACCCCTTTGGCATAAAGAGGCGTTTCAGGATCTATCGCACAATAGTACATGGCCACCGCATCCTTCACAAAGGGAACCTTCCCGGCCGTGGATTTCACCTTTTTGAAAAATCCCTTTTTCACCTGATCTTCCTGCTTCGGATCATACTTGGCTTTAGTTACATCAAAATCCTTCATAAGGTACCTCCTATTGCTGACTGGTAAGCTTGAAAGTGCCGCCTTCCCGCTTTCCGAGCGGATAATTGTGGACCGTCATTTCCACCGTCGTCTTCTTATCCCATACCGGAAGCTTGTCAGATGTACCGTACTCTTTCATAGCTATGTTTATGACTTCCTCCGCCTTCTTCGTCAAAGTAGAAGACGCCATATTATATTTACCATAACCCTGATAAGCACCACCCAAACCAAGATTCGGTTGATTGTTCACATTTAAAAGCACAGCCTTCAATGTACCATTCTCTGCTACATCAAAGGTCACTTTTTCCAATACAAAATCATCCGTAACGACAGAAGTCTGCTCCAATGCATGCGATATGGACGACAGGTTGGCTGCTAATCTAACCTGTTGCAGCAGCGCCTCTGTATCGTTTTGTTGCTTCGTTAATGCTAGCGTAGTCTTGTTGAGTGAAGCATTTGCTGTCGTTAAAGTATTTACCTTCGTATTCAGATTATAATTCCATACCGCCAAGGCTATACATCCTAGTACCGCTACTCCTGAAATGACCGTGGCTACAACCGCGAGCTTACGAACAGCCTGTGGTTGCGGCTCCACAGACTGAGTATGACTGCCTAATTCCCCCATAACAAACTTCCTCTCTATTTATATAGTCATATTTTACTATGGCCCTCTTTTATAATCTAGTATATTTTTCCTACTTTCGCATTCTCTATTCATTGGTACAGGATTTCGTTTCATTGGCCCTTGAGCTTCGGTTGCCCCATTTTCCAGGTGAATCCGTATTCACCAGATACACACTTCCCGCGATCAACACCAATCCCACCACGAATGTCAAGGTAAGCGACTCCTTGAGTATCACCATACTAAAGATCGTAGACAGCACCGGAATCATAAATGTATAGGAGCCAACCGTTCCTGCTTCTCCGTTGTCGATCAGTTTAAAATAAATCATCCAGCCCATCGCAATTACGAATACCGATATAAACAGCAAGATACCGATAAAGGAGGGGGTCCAGTGAATATCGCTCCATTTCTCCGTCGTAAGTCCAATCCCATTCAGTATAATTCCCCCAAAAATGAGCTGCATCGTCACCGCCCAAATGGAGTCCAACTGCTTGCTTTTTTTCTTCATATAAATCGTTCCGAGTGCCCAGCACAGTCCAGAGGCCAGCCCCAGCACGATACCCAAGACGGACAAATGCCCGGCCATCCCTCCGGAGCTAATCACGATCACCCCGCCAAAGCCAAGAACCAGTCCAATGACCTTCATCGGAAACATGCGCTCACCCAACCACAACCAGGAGAACAATCCAAGCAAGATCGGCTGTAGGAATACTAAAGTGGAAAATAACCCGGCAGGCAAATATCGTAGCCCCACCGTCTGCAAGCCATAGTAGCCTGCAATATTAAGTATCGCCAGAACGAGATAGGTCCACGCATTCTGCCTCAAACGCAAGGTTTCCCTGTGACGCATAGCAAACATAAGCAGGATTAGCCCGCCCAGCAGCGTACGTATGCCTGAAAATAAAATCGGCGGTATATCCGGCAAAGCCAGCTTGGTCAACGGCCAGTTAATTCCCCACACCATCACTAATATCAATACAAGCCACAGCGTAGCTTTAGGTGTTAATGTTTTCATAGATGTCTTCCTCTCCTCTAGCGATGATCATCGCTCATTTCATACGGCTATAATCATTTACAGCCATTTGCAAAGCTTCACTTTACTAGCGTATACTGTGGGCACTAATAAATAAAATGAATGTTTTCGATAAGGGAGATAACCTTTCGCTTATGACCATTACCCAAATTATGATCTTTGTACGTGTAGCTGAAACGCTAAACTTCACCCAAACTGCGCATGAGCTGCATATGACGCAACCCGCAGTCAGCCATGCCATCGCCAGTATTGAGAGTGAACTAGGTGTCCAGCTATTGTTGCGTGACCGGAAAAAAGGCGTACTGCTGACGGATATCGGGCAAAAGGTACTACTGCAATTCCGCATGATGCTGCAAAGCATGGAAAAAGTAGAGCAGCAGGTCGCCGCCGAAAAAGGGCTAGACGTTGGCACCATCACCCTCGGAGCCTTCCCTTCGGCCTCAGCCTATTTTCTGCCCCCCATCATACATCATATTCGTCAGCATTACCCGAACCTCATATTCGATCTGCATGAAGGCTCCACCAACGAAGTCAAGGAATGGCTGCATAACCGAGAGATTGAAGCAGGTATCATTCTGCTGCCAGATCCGCAGGTGGATGTCATCCCTTTATGTCAGGATAATATGGTTATTCTCCTGCCGGACGGTCACCCATTACAATCACAAAGCAAAATCGCCATTCGAGATTTGAACCAGCAGGATATGATCTTCTGTAAAGGCGGGCATGAGGTTGCCATTATGGAAGGCTTCGAGCGTGAACAAAGCCAGTTGCAGGCACGCTTCACCACTCACAATGTCAGTACATTAGTCAGCATGGTTCGACAAGGACTGGGCATGGGGATCGTCTCTGCCCTCTCCTTGTCCACATTCCCCCATGATCTGACTGTCAAGGAAACCACACCCCTGATTACGCGCCAGATCGGTATCGCCGTGCCATCCCTGCACAATGCTTCTCTGGCCGTACAGTTATTTGTGCGCACTGCGCAGGAACTGTTTACAGATGTGACAAATTAGGAGACATTGGTAACGAGATTTTGGCAGATGCATAATTATTCTTAAATACTTACTGATCGTAATCATAAGGGGTGTCTGTTCAAATGCAGAAAAATCATATTATTGAATCCGAGGAAAAGCTTCGTAAAGCCATGTTATCCAGCGATGTGAAGGTCCTGGATGAACTGATTTATGATGATCTTATATTTGTAAATCACTTTGGACAGATGTTGGACAAAGAAGCCGATTTGGAAGCTCACCGTTCAGGTGTATTACATTTTACGGATATTCAAGTTCTGGATCAAAAGGTGATTCTGCTGGATGATACTGCGGTAACTGTGACCCGCGTTTCTTTACGAGGAACGGTAGGTAATGAACCCATTGAAGATGAAATGTGCTATACCCGGGTAAAATAAGAATAGCCGCGATTGTTGCACATCGCGACTTTCTGACAAAGGCCGGTGGGCGACCACGGCGAGAATTTCATACTGCGTATGAAAAACCACCGGATCAGGGGCCAACCTATTCCCGGTGGTTTTCGTATTATTAGGTCAACCAAAAATTTTGGTTGGCCTATTTTGATAGGTGTTTTAAGATGACGATAGCCGGGAAGAACTAGGTGGTTTTAGGGGAATAAATAACCCCGTCAAGAAAACTATTCTCTCACTATCACCAACGACCATGTTTGAGCTGGTTGGGGCATGCGATCCCGTATAACAAGCGAAGCTATGAGGTTCGAATCATCGTGGGCTTGTTGCATTTCTCATACGAGAAGAAATTGCACATTTCATTGTGAATCCCTTGCAGTCCAAGCGAGCTCGGGGGACTACGCTACGCAAAGTTAAGACAGATGCAGCAGACGCTTGGCACTTAGCTGAAATGTTCTACCACGGTGATATAAAGCCGCATCGGGCATGTGATGAAGCCCACACGGAGCTTCAAAATGTGACCAGACAGCATGAATTTGTAACATCCTTATACGTGCAAGCAAAGCTAAATGCTTGGGCTTTGCTAGATCAGGTATTCTCCGAATATGAACCCGTATTTTATGACCTTTACTCGGAAACGGCTCTAAAAGTCCTACAAGCCTGCCTTCAGGGTGAGGTGGAAAATGGCTCTACGCCATCCTTAGTAAAAACGAGCCTTATCGCCTGTAAAATACCATATTAATTCAGAAACTTTCTGTATAAACAGAAGGCTTTCTTAGTCATGTCTGTAAACAGAGTATATCAAGTTTATGGATTTATTCAAAAAGTATTCTTGACGGGGCTGTTTTGATAGGATTAGCAGTTAGCAGTTCCAAAGCATTTATGCATTAATTCCACTGGTATATTATTCTAGTGCAGCGGGTAACCTATATACTGAATACCTGCAATTTTTAAACAAGGAGGTTTTTACATTGGACCATCTCGTTATTTTGATCAGAAGTTTTTCTGCATTCGTTATCCTTATGATAATTGGGAGAATATTGGGGAAGCAAACCCTTTCCAATATGAACTTTCATGAATTCGTGACGGCAGTCATATTGGGAGCTATGGCTGCTAACTTTGCATTTAACGAAAAAATAGAAGTTGTCCACCTATTAATAGCCCTGTCCGTTTTTACAATTACTTCTTATGTTTTAGCCAAGCTTTTTTTGAAATTCAGAAACTTTAAGATGTGGACAGAGGGAACACCCACCGTTCTCATAGAAGGAGGGTTCATTCTCGAAGATAACTTAAAAAAAAATAATATGACATTGGATTCTTTAAACCAGCAACTTCGCGAGAAAGATATTTTTAATATAGAAGAAGTGGAGTACGCCCTCCTTGAGATTAACGGAAAACTATCTGCCCAAAAGAAAAAGGAACTGCAAGCCGTGACATTAAAAGATCTGCAGTTGAATGCAGGTAATGCCGCACAGTTCCCAATTGAACTTGTAATCGACGGACAGCTTTTGCATGGCAATTTAAACTCCAACCATATTCCCGAAACCTGGCTGCTATCCCAATTGAAGGCTCGCGGCAAAAAGTTAGAGGACGTATTCTATGCCGTTAAAGGCAGCAACGGTCAGCTCTATGTGGATGAATATAAGGATAAAATCCAGCAACCAATTGATGTTGAATAGTATTGACTTTCGGTCAATAGCTACTTGAGATTCAACGTAATCAGATAATTGTATTTGGCAGCGTGCTTAAGCTCATCCAATATGATACCGTACACCGTGTCCTTATAGATGCCAGCAGGCAAACCAAACCAGATGTTGCGGTATCGTTCCACCGCACCCAATTCTCCCATCAAGGCACGTTGTAGACCTTCTGTATAGGATTTCACCCTCTCATATTGCTCACTACTGATGCCTGTAATTTCCTGTCCTGTCAAAGTCAGATACATCTCTCTGAACATTTTATTGTGGCCACGTTCATCGTTACGGATGCTTTCAATAATAGCTACCTGCTCTTGTGAGGGAGCCAAATGGATTAATTCATCGTAGAACAGCTCATCGTTACGCTCCCCTTGTACCGCTTCCTTTATCATTTGTACTGCTTTCGGAAATCCTGTGCTCCAGATAGGTACAAAATCGACCCGCATATAGTATGAATTTCTCCAATAAGAAGGTACTTGATACAAGTTTGTCTCCTCCCGACATTAGTATATAGAAAGTATATGCGCATCTGCCCATGTTGGTTCCAACATTAGGAAAAATGAACGCCGTTCCGCCCGCTCCCAGTCGCCCTTCTCTTGTGAAGTAATGCTGGTGGCTATTTGACTTACCAACATACTGGGTTGATTATACTGAGCTAGCTTCGCCGTATCTTACCATCGGTAATTTTGTCCAAATCATTATAGCTAAATGGGATAATTGGAATATAGAAGGAACCATAAGAAAAACAATATTAGCTTACAGATTTCCCTTTGTTTTCACGAGGCTAAGTTCAATGTGACTTCTACCATGTAGCCATAGCAGTTCATCCAGTAAAAATGCTAATCCATCCTTGCTACGCAAACGCTCGATCAGTTCTGTAACGACTTCCATAATCTCACGTTGTACATTCTCCGCTAATTGTAGCCCCCCACTTTACCCATCCACATAAAGATGTGAATGATCCGGTTGTTCTACCTTTCGTACATGTCGCAGATACAATATTCCATGTTCAAGATAAAAGAAATAGCTACGATCATACAGGACTCCCTCAAATAGTTCATACATATGAGGATCATCATCAGGTCCATATACCATGGCAACTCTTTTCAATTCAACAGATTCGCTCATAAATAAATCCTTCCTTCTGTATTGATTAGTTTTTTTGTCAAATAAAGAACATAAAATATGTTTATATGTATTTAATATACGACTTCTTATACATATAATACACTTTCACATTCATATTTTCAACACTTATCGAATAAAATGTACGCATTATTGTAATTTAAGTTTGACTTCTATAAGATTTGAGTACATATAATAAGTTGAGGGGGATTGCTCATGGGATTGAAACCAAGTTATAAACCAATGGAAATCACTCTAATTAAACGAGATAAAACACGAACTTACCTTCGTACTCAATTAGGAATTTCACCATCTACTTTGGCGAAAATGTCAAATGGGGAATTTGTAGCTATGAGTGTCATTGCACGCATTTGTGAGGAATTAGATTGTAAAATTGAAGAGGTTGTAGAGTTTATAAAGGAGCAACCATTAGATACAGAAAAAGAGCGCTAGCCTTTTTGAAGAGGATAGCGCTCTTCCTTTTTTATTAACTATATTTTCCTATTGTTAATCTACCCGCTGCATAAGGAAGCGATCAATTAGTTCTATTTTTTGCTATATAGTAAGAAATGTACATGAAAAGCGGAGAAGACGGAATGGTGCTGTACAAGCGAAGCGGTCGCTTTTGTCCCCGGATTTCTACCCAATTATAAGCTTTATTCAAGAAATCCGGGGGCGGTGGCGATGGGAAGCACCATCCGTCTGCGGAGTGGCACTAAAGTAACTTTTAAGTTCCATTTCTTTTAAGTTCCATTTATATATTCGTTCTTTTGATTGGTTGCTCCACAGCTTTATAAGTCATGTCAGGGTAATCAATTATAATAAAATGGAGAGTGATAAAATGCACTTTATAAAATCGATTTACACAAAACAAAACATAAATACCTCAGTGCTCTTTTTTTCATTTTTAGTTCTATATAGTGTTTTTTCTGAGATTGAAATTAAACCCATAGCACTCTTACTTTTTACAGTTGTATTTGCCTTTTTTAATGCCCTGAGTAAATTTGTCCAATCCACACGTAGTGATAATGATCTTAAATAAAGTTTCTTCAACACATTCAAAAAGGCCTCCATAGCATATAGTACGCGACTATACCGCTATAGAGGCCTATATTTATAGTTGGATCATTTCTTTGCTTTCGTCTGATCCTTCGATTGCTTTAGAAATCACTTTGATTGCTTTGTGGCTTCGTACAAACGCTGTAAAATGGTAACCGCCTCAGCCCGTGTGACTAGCGCTTTGGGGTGAAGGTATCCATCATTGGCGGTAAGGACGCCCATATTAGTCAGGGTGTAGAATGCTTCTGCCTTTTGATCTTGGGAATCTCCATCATAATAGGGCTCCTCTTGAGTCGTGTCGATGTATATTACTGGATAGTTGATCGAGAAATTGTCATTGTAATTCGCCTGACGAATTTTTATATCCTTATACTGCGCAGCTGCAGAGATTACTTCCTTGATCTCAGGATGAAGAGTCTGATTCGTATAATCCGTCCGAACGGAAGCAATCATCATAACATCCCAGCGGGTCAGCGGTTTGTCGGGATTGATATAGAATTGATAGTTTGGATATTTGCCTCCTACTCTTTCAGTGAAGCCCCAAACATAATCCCCATTGAATAATGCTGCAAAATCTTTATTCGCCCAGTGCTTACGCGCATCAACAAATTCTGAAGCTTTTCCGGACGAATGATTGATCTCTGGAAAAAGCTTGTGAAACATATTTACAAATTCCGCTTTCGTTATGGTTTTGCCTGGCTTGAAGGTCCCATCCGCATAGCCCTTGACAACACCTTTGTCGACCATCGAACGAATAGATTCAGCAGCCCACTCATATTTTGTCCCGTTCACATCAGTAAACGTATTTGCCGCGAATGCGGATTGACTAAAAAACAGTGCCACCGCAACCAGCGGAGTGATAAGCCATTTCTTTTTCAACATCTCTTTCCACTTCCTTCAGGTAAAATTTATGTAGAAAATAGTTCTCCAGAACTCCATGTTATATCGGCATCTCAAAAGCAAATGATGATGATAAACAGAAAAAAAACAACACAAAAAAGACCTCTGCAACGAGTAAATCCCGTCACAAAGGCCGTTATCCACTATCCCGAACACCTATTCCGCTAGGCTAACACATCTACCCCCGAACAGATCATCGGAAGACAAAACGTTGACGTAACGTGTGTTAACAAGGTTCTTCGTTCGGCTTCCCTGCATCCGTAGCTGTACGGAAGCTTGAACCGCAACCACAGGTAGCAATTGCATTCGGATTATGAATCGTGAATCTGGCGTTAGGCTCACGTTCGGCCAAAACCGCGTCAGATCAACGTTTTTGAGCGTTGAACGGGATTGTGGATACGCACGACTACTTGTTAATCACACGCCTCTACAGCGTATAATCACGTTAATCGTATTCTACCCCAATGGATGACGGAACGCAACGCCTATAAACGAAGAAAAAGCGCCTGCCTCCGAAGAGACAAGCGCTTAGTTTATCGTTATGTTAGGTTATCCCCGAGATAAAAAATACTGTCTGGATTGTTTGCGCACCAGATTTGGGGCCGCGCGAGGGGGCGCTTGGGGGTACGCGGTTAATCCTCATAGCGCTCTGTCTTCGGTTTACTCACCGTTTTTCACTGACTCATTTACGTTAGCTTTTGAATCGGACACTCGGACGCACCGACCCACGTGCCGGATAAATATACAACGGGTGTATACACTGGAGATTGTTAATTTGCAATCCGCAATCCCGTGTAAATGCCCGAATCCCGCGCCCCGTCTACGTTTAACGGACAGCCCCGAAAATGTACCGTATTCACCGTATATACATTTCCAGTTAATACGCTATAAAACCGCATAACGGTGCGGGCTAACGGGTATACACGCTGGTAATTTATGCACGGAGGTAGATGCATAATATCTCGTTTAACCAACGTAGGACGCGGCACTTAAATCCGCCATTACGGAAACCCCCGCGCCAGCCAACCCCCGAGTTTTAAGGCGGGTGTGCGTCGGGAGCTTCGTGTAGGTAAAACGGGCTATCTGTCCGGAATCGTCGGATTATCCCGCGAGCAGTCGGTCCAACTCTTCGATGTCTTTGCGGATAGCTTCGTCCGATCTACGTTTGTTCTCGACCTCTTCACGCATATCGACAACCTCCGTCCGATCCGTTAGCAACCCGTATCTACGCATGAACAAATCGATTGCCTTTACGGAAGGCATACCGTTATTACCGCCCATTATCGCTTTCATCAACTGAGTGTACACGGTCGACCGCATGGAATCAAGTTGACGCTCGGCCAGGTAGTTAACGTAGGCAGCGAACGTCGTCTGCGCTTTCCACTCGTATAGTGTTGAGCGCGCTATGCCGAGTTCGTCCGCAAGCTCCTGCATTGTGCGCTTCTTTCCGCCATCCGATAACAGTTCGCCCCATTCGTTAGATACGAGCAGTTGCGCGGCCCGTTGCTGCTGTGCCGTAAGTTGTTCCTCAAGTCGTCTACGCTGTGAGCTCATTCGGTCTCCCCCTCTATACGTTTCTTCACGTCGGCTATTGCGGCTTGAAACGTTTCCTCATCGCTAAACGCTTCCGCCTTTTTCATCGTGTCCCTACTCGTCAACCAATTGAGCGCAATATGAAGGCTCCGCACTTGAGTATTAATGTCGAGTGTATCCAACTTATCTTCGTCTATTGCGTTGTTTACGCGGTTAATAACTCCGAGAGATAGCTCAACGCCCAAGCCCGGTACGCCACAATGCCTCTCCTCCGCGTGTTTAAGCAGCCTCGCATACTCAACGTATTGGGAAAGTCTATCCGTATCAATACGTGAAACCTCGCCCTCGGCCAGTATTCGGGCGTATTTGACCACGATCGCGGTAAACGGTTTGAGTCGGCCGATTATAGCGAGAGCCAGCGGCGTGCTAACGAACTTAGGAACGGGCTTCGGGTACGCGTCTAATCCTTGTTCAATACGGAGTTTACGTATGCACTCCGTTAAACGTGTGACGCCGTTCATACAATCATATCCCCTTTCGTAAGTAAAAGAGCGAGCCGCAGCCCGCCCGTTATTAAATCCGCCCCAACACGATATAACGCTGTCCCGCGCCAAACGACGCGACGGCCACGCGATCGCCCGCCTTCAACTCGTCATGAAACGTAATCTCGAACGTACCGGACGTAAATGAGCCGAGATTAAATACGTCGCTGAACGCCTTCGAATTGACAGGCGTAGACGATTCCGTTTCCTTTGTTACGCGTGTGTAACGGTTGAGTTCGAGCGTAGTCGGTTCCACCGCCTTGACGGACACCTTCCGCGTATGTTCACGTAGATGCTCCGGTATAATCACGTCGTCTCCGTCGAGTTCGATCTTCATGTTATCGACTTGTACGCGGAGAGCTGGCGGAGGTGCGGTGATCGTCGCGTATTCGATATCGACCTCCACGTTGTGTCCGAGTTGCTTAATGACGTCGCGGAATTGCGATACGCCGTTACCTTCGATTAATTTAATCACTGACCTGTTCTCCTTTCGTTAGATAGCGAGACGACGCGCCAACATACTTGCGAACCGTTCAACGTCCATGTCGTTAGTGATCGTGACGTTCTGAATGACGATTGACGGTGCGTTGCTGCCTTTGCCACTTTGCTGATCACGCCATTCTGACGCCTCGTGCTTCGTAAGGACCGCCTCATCACGGTGAAGTGTAGCGGGATAACCGTTCATAGGTACCCGGTCAAGTCCGCCTGCGTGCTTATTGCCGAGCTTATTTCGACGTTCAGCGTTATGTGCCGCTAACTGATCGTCCGGAACACCGCCCATCCACGTAGGTAAGTGCTTATTCGTCCAGTCAAAGAACCCGTTCACAGCGTCACTCGATCCGAGAGACTTCGCTCCCTGGCCAATGTAGACGTTAGATGCACCGCCGCCTGCTCCTATTGCAGCCCCTGCGAGCGCACCGCCAGGACCAAACACACCACCAACTATCGCACCGCCACCGCCATTAAGTACTGCACTAGCGATAGGGTCATTAGCGATCGCTTTTTGTATCCCGTCAATTAATCCAGACCCAAGTTTTAACCCGACACTCACAAACGTTGGTACGGCTGCTTCGAGGGACGAGGCCATGAACTGGACAACCTGTGCAGTTAAGTTCTCTACAGTTACCCGACCCCCACCATTCCACCAACGGGCAAATGCCTTTTCTATCTTTTCGAAGGCGAACGCTACTTTACTTTTAATGTCTGGAAGCTTCGTAAACTCAGGGTTATTAATAAAGTTATCCTTGAGGAACGTCTTAGCGGTTGTTACTGCGCTCTGTACGGCTGCGGTAATCTGCGGAGTATACTTAACGACGAAGTCTGCGGCAGCTTGCGCGAGCTTCTTCAGGATCGGCATCGTCGGAAGCAACGCGGAAATCTGCAACGTTTCGATTGCGCCCTGGAACTGCTCGACCGCACCCGCTGCGCTGTCCATCTTCTTAGTTGCTACTGAAAGCGCGGTTACATTCGCCATTTCCTGCTGAAACTTCTTAACGCCAGCCGCGCCTTCTTTGAAGAGAATATTACCGGCACGTATCGCATCGGACCCGAATATCTGATGCAAGTAGTATTGACGCTGCTCATTCGTAAGCTTACCGAATCGATTCTTCAGCAAATCCGCTACTTGCGCTAGGTCTTTAATCTCGCCCTTATTATCGTAGAAAGCGGAATGAATGAGATTACTCGCAGTCAGGAACTTCTTCGTTTCCTTCGCGGCCTTAGACGTCCCCACCTTGAGTCCCGTCTGCGCTGCGACGTATTTTTCAATGTCCTTCGTAACCGCTTGTACGGATGTGCCCGTTGACTTGATGCCTTTCTTATTCATAAACGCGAGTGCATCCGTCGTATTAACGGTCAAAAGGTTGAAGTCTTCGAACATGCCGTACGCCTTGTCCGTTGCTGGAACCAAGTTGGACAGCATCGTTTTCAGCGACGTACCTGCGTCTGCGCCTTTTAATCCATTATTCGCAAACAAGCCTAGCGCAGTATTCGTATCTTTAAACGACATCCCTACGCCGTCCGCAACGGAACCAACAGCAGCAAGCGAGTAGCGTAAGTCGTGTACGTCAGTCGCGGATGCGTTCGCTGTACCCGCCAAGATGTCCGCAGCCTGCGCCGCAGTTAGGCCGTCTTTCTTAAACGAGTTAAGCGCGGTCGACATAATCTCCGCGGATTCCGCTAGGCCGAGACTACCCGCAGTTGCGAGATTAAGTGCTGCGTTAAGTCCCCCCGCTTGGACTTGCGCGGTGGACATGCCCGCCTTTAAAAGCTCCTCGATCCCTTGTGCAGCTTCAAGTGCTGAATCAAAATGTTATCGTAGAGGCTCTTTATCCTCTACTTCTTACGGTTTCCCGTAAGTTCAGACTATATCTTCGCCCTCGACATAACTCGGTCGGGCGCTGTGCGCTCGTGGGTGTTTTGCCATGCCTTATGGTTTAGGCTACTCCACCTAGTCGTTACACCTTCCGGTAATTTCTTACACGGCTTGGCTCGGTATTAGCATGGGGAAAGGGAAAAGGAATGCGTCCGTCAAGCGCATTCCCCGTTTTCTCCCTTTAGCCTTCACCGAGTTCACACAGTTCATTTTTCTACGGATTACTCCGTAGCGAAGCAATCAGTTTACTTCGTTAACGCCCCTTGCTGAAGTGCGAGTTGCTGCATGGCTTTCGTCTGTTCGTCTGTCGCTCCGGTTAACGCCTGTATCGTAGACATCTGCGACTCGAAATCCATCGCCTTTTTGACGGAGTCCGCTGCAAACGATACTCCCGTTACCGCCACGCCAAGTCCTGTCGCCGCTACACCGAACTTCGTTATGCTGCTAAAAGCCTTGCGCATGGGACGGCTCATATCGTCGACTAGGCGTAAGTGTCCTATCAGATCGAATGAAATTTAGATCGCCGTCCTTTCGATCGCACGCACCAGGAGTCCCAACGCCTTGTAAACGGCCATTGCCGGTCCTACTACGCCTTTTCCAGTCCGGACGGCTTCGTCTACGTCGTCGATCGCGGGAAGTAGCTTCTTCATACGGAATCCCATTGCTTGTACACGCGCCATGTCTGAAGCTTCAAATTTTGCGGCCACTTCGTTCCATATCGCTGCCTGCTCAGGAAAGCTATCTGCGAAATCATACGAACCGGGACGCTTGTGCGTTAAGACCGATTCAACCAGTCGGATAACGGGCGTCACGCGATCCATATCTGCGAGGACGCTGTCCGGTAGTTTAGACTTACTCATTCGTATTCCCCCTTTATCTTTGTTGCGCCGCCTTCGCTTCCTTCGGCCAACTTATGAGTACCAACTGCCAATAGCTTTCGGCTTCACTGGCTCTACTGGTGCAAATAAATAACCACTCCTAGTCCTAAGTGTTTCAATCGCGTCATCAACTCCCCACACCTTGCCGTTATCGTCAATGGATACGCCGGACAAGTCCGCCAGTGTGTACGCGGCGTCGAGTGCATCCGGAAGCACGCCAGCATTTCTTGACACGACCAGAAACTCCGCCCGGACAAGGCGTTTATTTGCGGCCTCTAAAACACCATCGCTCATTACTCCGCCGCCTTTCCTGCCCCAACGCTTAACGTCTGATTCTCGTCGTCTTTATAAATCCAAGCCAAGTCTTCCTCAGTTTGGCGGATACGGTCCCCCTCTTCGTCCACAAACGGCTTTGGCGTGTATTCTGGATGTTTAACAAAAAACGAATCCGTATCGTTGATATAGCGCGCATAATCCGCCCCGAATGTTTCTTCTGCCGCGCTGTTTACGATAACGCTACGGTGAATGCGTGAATCCTCAACGAGCATTTGCGCAATCTCAAGGACTTCGCTGGCCCCGCGAAAATCCTCGCTTTGAAACGGCCTCATCAAACCGTCGTACATCTCGCCGAGTTCTCTACGGACGGAAGTCGTTACCGCCGCAGCGCCAGTGCCTTTTTGGGAGTTACCGTCCCCTGGAGTAGCGAGGACTTTCGTTGTGAGCTCCGCAAAGTCGTCCCGGACAAGCTTCGCAAGGTACGGGTCATCCAACTTTTCGATGAAGCCGCACAGCTTATCAAACGCCGACTTCTGCGACGTGGCGAACATTAATTCCGTTTTCAGTGACCGGAAAGCGTCCTCAAATCGGCCGAGTTTCGTCGCATCCGGCTTTCTCGGGGGCGTGTAAATCACCTTTTCGGCTTCCTGGATTGTCTTTTTGATGTCCGCGACGTACTTTTGCCTCATCGTGTGTGTTTTTTGCAAGAATTCAATCGCATGCTTTTGTTTAGCTTCGGCTTTGACCTCCTGCTTGCCCTCTTCGGTGAGGCGGCGGTCCGATTCTATCTGTGAAATTTCAGCGGAGAGTTTCCTTTTATATTCCAGCATCATACCAGTTGAGGATTGTTCAATTTCGCGTGCTCTCTGTAAACTTGCCTTTGCTTTTGCGTAACTCATTTTCATTTCCCCTTTTAGTTTAGTTTGCTTGTACGTCCTTCGCCGCAGGCTTGCCGCCTCTACCCTCCGTTAATACGTAACTCACGTGTAAGCCGACCGGCACCTCCGCCGTATCGAACGATTCGCAGTCGGATAGATGGAAGAATACGCGATCCTCACCGGATGAGATGAACCCGTAGCCCCGATCGCTAAAGTACGAAACTACACCGGATTTACGCTTTACTCTCGCCGGCTTATCCGACTCCTTCCGACTGATACCGAGTGACGGGCCGATGCTGGCGATCTCGTCGCCGGTACCGCCGCCGCCTGTCCACGTTTTTGAGTTAATGAATTTGCTCACGCTGATTCCTCCCCTTCAAACTCTTTAACAAACTGGTCCACCGCTCCATTGACGTTTGACACCACGGCAACCGGATAATTCCCGAAAAGGTGACGCCGGTCTTGTACCTCGAAGTACCCGGACCATAGCGCATCAACGGCGCTTTCTAGCGGTGTCTTCTCTGCATTAACAGGCCAAGTCCCCGTCAGCGTATCAATGCCGGACGCGTCGTAAATCTTAACGATATCCTGGCCGCCCTCTTGCTTATGGATAACTTGCGTACATTGCTCGCTCATTTCCGTTTCCCCTTCCGCTTTCTTTTTCTCCGTTCCTCTTCCGCGATCATAGGTGCGGCGAACCGAATCCACGCGCGGGATACAGAGTCACCGAATGTCACGGAAACATCAGCGTATGTTACGACCGTATGGTACTGGTTAACCCCATTGCTTAGCATGTTCACGCCATCCTTTTCTGATTTAAAGCATTAAAGTATCGGTATAAAAATAAAGACGCCTGTTAAAGCGCCAGTTTAGTTGATTCCTTTGCCCGCTGAATTGCAGCTAAAACGTCGTCTCCCGTTCCGAAAACCTGCGCGATCTTGATTCGCAAGTCTCGGGAAACCGTTCGACGGCCGTTTTCAACGTCTGATATGCAAGACTGACTCACGGCTAAAGCCTCCGCGAAACTTGCCTGCGTCATGCCGACCATAACACGGATGCCGCGAACTCCTGTCCCATCCATTATCACAGACCCCCTTGTCCTATTTGTAATAACGCTCTTCGCTTAAATAAAATTAACGGGAACGTTAGTTCTCTTCCCACCTTAGGCGGAAATGTGGACAGTACGGGGCTTGCGGCATTCTACAAACTCCTCTGTCAATGGTTGTTCGTACATGTTATACGTGACTACCGGCCCCCACCATATGGAATGTTCATTGCCCTTGTATTTGTTCCGGTTACTCGTCCACCTATATTCCCCATCCAGGTAGCCCGCGCTCTCAGTTCCCTTCTTATCCACGAGCTGCACAGTATTCTTTCGACCGCGCCCTTCCTTCCGCTTCTTCGCATCAATCATATTCGCGATTTTCTTTGGATTTCCAAATGACCGCTCAGAGCGCTCCTGTAGGTCCTCCATCTCTTGGGGATTGTAGAAACCGTACTCCAATTGTGTGCGGTTTCGCTCACCCTCAAGTTTGACAGTTCCGTATCTGTCGCGGCGTTCCCACAGCGTCTTAGATACTCGGCGGCAACTTGGTCCGCAATCCACCTTACTCGCGCGGCCCTCGAAAGGGTAATGGCACACGCGACATAGCTTGACGCCCATTTTCTCGGCGATACCCTCTGCGTCAGCCTCACAGTAAATCCGTACATTGTGCTTCCTCATGAAGTCTCGCGCGCCCTCACCTGGCGGAACATCAACGTCACGATCACGAGGTTTGTCGTATGGGTCGCGTAAAATTGATAACCCGTTAACGTGATCCTCAGCGAGAACATAATCCACCAGCCGTTCCAAGCGCTGTTTATCGAGCCGCGTCCGAAACCTGCCGTCACCGCCTATGTGAGAAGCGAAATAATAAGCGTCATATAATTCGACCATTGTCTCCGCTATCTTCAGTCTCAGCTCAAGCGGATGCTTAGCGTAAGCCCGGTAGTTGGCACGCGTCCAGTTCGGGAACAATTCGCAGGATTCTCCAGAATAATCATATCTGTCTACGTCCGGCGTGACGATGAGCTCAAGTTGCGGACTATGTTGGTACTCAACTAACTTTTTGGCCGCTTCCAATAAATCCCCCTCCTATATGGAAACTTAATATTTTGATATCCGCGTATTTGTTGTTCTTCCTTAGTAGAAGTTTTCACGCAAAAATCTATATGTGAATACTCCATTGCGCGCATGGTACTTCGCTAGGAATGAGCGTAAGCGAATGACGACGCGTGAGGGATAGTGGTCTTCTATCCCGAAACAGATCTGAGCTCCGGAATTATTTATTTTTCTCTCTTATTACTCTTTCTTCTTATTCTTTCTCTAGTTAAGTAAGTGAATAACGGATACTAAACGTCTTAATCTTGGTTATTAAGTAGTTTCGCATCGACTAAAAAACATCGGTATCGGCTATCTGCTTTCGTTCAAATTCCTCCTGCTTCTCTGTGAGACGAGCGCGATCGGCTTCTAGTTCACTCTCTAGCCTGTCAAGTTCTCTAGCGAATCTCTCTATTTCCGCCTTGTGTAGTAACCTAAATTCTGCCTCACTTAATGGTTCTAGCGGTTCATATATTAATTTGTTTGCGGTTCGGGATGACTTCGTAACCCTTAGGAGACCGTGTTCTTGCAGGATGTCGACGTGTTTACGTATTCTATATGGTGACATGCCGGTCTGTGCGGATATTTCTTTTTGATTCAACCAAGCTTTCCCGTACATACGGTGACCTGGTCTATTCTGACGCCATGATCTGAGATACCCGTATAAACCGACAGTTTCCAACGTAAACCCGTCCAATAGCGGGTACATTCGGTATACGATATTCGGTACACGTGGAAATCCCTCATCATGCGCGAGTGATTTCGTTGTATCAATTGCCATCGCGTTCCCTCCTGCGCAAGATAATTGAACGGCAGCCCACAACGGAGCCGCCGCGTTTTATGTTACTCATCTTTCCGAAACAAGGTAGAGACCGCTCTCCCTTAGTCCTTTGTCTTCCGCCTCATACGCTGCGTATACCGCTTCCTCATAGTCACCGTGCTTCCGGAGGATTTCCGTAACCAAACGGATTCCTTCCGGCGTGTTCCGAATGTCGATTGCAATCTTTCCGGAACGTAGCGGACGTATCGACACACCCGCGTTTCTGCTTTTAGATAAGATATCAGACAGGACGGTATCGCTTGCGTAACCTGTATAGATATACACCGTTGTTTTTCCGTTTTTGCGTTGTTTGATGTTCATAAACATTATAAAATCGCTCCCTTTTCGTTTGGTTTATATGAGATGCGGTTTCCCGCGGTCTACCTACTTAACCGAATGCGCGGCGTCGTTATGCACACTTACACTACGTTTGTTTCCAGCGGAATGAGTTTCGCACATTATCTACAGCGTATTTTTCGTCCTACATTTAATATAGGGACAAGAAATTGCGAATTTGGGACACCTTCTTTCATTGAATTTCTTCGACATTATATATAAGCACACGTTTATTCTAAATTGGGACATCGTCTCCTCTCCTTTTATATATAAGGACAGAAACTTTTCAAAATGGGACACGCTCAAAAACTTTTTTCGTTATTTCCGAAACCATCGGAACTTACGTTCGTATTACTCGATATAACAAGCAGACGACCGGTGCCTGAACCGGATTTACCGGCCGATCGTCCGAGGAAGAAAAATCTATATGAACTACGCCTGCCTGACGGATATTGCCGTATCCGGACGTAGGAATTATCGAAGCCGGCCAAACCGTAGTACATGCGTTGGCGCGCAGTCTACGGACGGCCGGGATTTAAAGAAGCGACCTGTTAGCGCAGGCCAGGCGTCCTCATAAAGTACGGACATTTGACCGCTCGTTGGCGCGAGACAGCCGGGTAATACACGCGCGTCTCCTCCCCATATTGGCGTTAGGTTCATCGGAGGGCGCGTTATCCCTTCTTCTTAACGAGATTCAATTCGATGTCACCGCGATCATCCAGCCAAAGGAGTTCGTCGACTAGAAACGTTAAGCCGTTCATGGCGCGGATATGGTTGAGGACTTCCGTAACAACTTCCAACAAGTCACGCTGAACGTTCTTCCCGAGTTGAAGGCCGCCGGAGTCTCCGTCGATAAATAAGTGCGTGTGTTCCGGATGCTCGACCTTGCGGACATGACGGAGCCACAAAATTCCGGTCTCAAGATGAAAGAAGTAGCGATCCGCGTATAGTACGCCCTCCACGAGCTCATACATATGCGGCAGGTCGTACGGACCGTAAGCAAGCGCCGCCCGTTCCAATACTGTTGATTCGCTCATACTCAAACGCCTCCATTCGGAAATACGTTGTTAAACGCTGTATCTAATTCTTTTAACGTCTCGACCCGCTCCGCGTCGGTGAAATGCGGACTCTCTAATACGTTACCGACCGCGAGTGTATAGAAACGGAACGCGATCATCAACGCATCGCCATAGGTTTCCGATCCGAGTCGGTAGTCCGTGAAAATTTCCAAGTACGTCATTACGTCAACACCTCTCGCGTGATCAATACGACCGCGTAGATAAACTTGAGTACAGCGACGATACGTTTACGAACCTTACGTGACAATACGATGTTACGCGTAGCTGGCGAATTTACTGTTTCGTTCAACCCTGACGCCTCCCTTCTTGACGATGAATCCGAGTTCACTCATGACGTCCATTGACAGCGTTAAACTGCCGAGCGGCGAACGCCGACTGGCTCCGGTTATTTTCCAGAACGCCCGTGGCTGTATGACGAGCTCCTGACGCGTGCCGACGTATCGAAGTATGTAGTTGCCCGTGATCGGATCGAGTACGTAGCGGACTTGAGCCGGAGTAACTAGCGGACGAACAACACGGAAGACTTCCCGCTTCATTTCTGCGTCCATCTCAAAGCCGAGTTCGACGAGTTGTGCCGGAGTAGTTTCGACTGTATCACCGTAGAGAAACGGATTGGCTTGCGGTATAATGGAAAAGAATAATTCCGATGTAACGCGGAGTTCTTGACGAGTGCGGCCGCTTCCGACCGTGATGATGACGTTACTTTCGCGACGATTACGGACGAAACCTAACGTTATTGACATATGATTCGCCTCCAAGCGGGATATATAGGATGAGTTGCGGGCGTAGCTTCGGGCCGGTACGATGTTGCTAGATATAAATACGAAACTTTTTATACTATTATTCGTATATTCGCTTATCTGTTTTAGAGTATATACGGCTTTTAGTATAGAGTCAACACTTAATTTACGAATATTCGTATATCGGATAATGAAAATTGAGGAAGGGGTAAATATGAGAACGATCCGCTTGAGATTAAATGAGGTCATGGCCCAACGAGGGTTAACACAAACACAGCTCGCAGAATTATCCGGTGTCCGCCAAGCTGCTATTTCCGAAATGTCGCGGAACATTCGCGAACAAATAAATCTTAAAACACTTGTGAAAATTGCGGATGCACTTGAAATAAACGATATTTCTGAATTAATATCTCTTGAGTACATATCTCAAAGTGCCAAAGAAAGTACCGAACCAAAAAAAGAAGACCGTTAATGTAGCGGTCTTTTTGCGTTAAATAAAAATTTTACACTCATCCTTTCATGCATTAACGTGGACTTATGTAGGTAGTTTCACGATGTAGTTGATTACTAATATAGAATTACAAAAATTTCAAAAAAAGAGGTGCACAATGATTGAGAACCCATATGAAATTATAAGTAAAGTAAAAAATCATTTAAAAAAATGCGTTAGTAATTATGAATATATAAAACAATTGGATGAGAGTGAATATACTAAATGTAGATTGATTATTTTAAGATTATGCAAAGAGGAAGGTAGAGAAATTCCTAAAGTACTAAGTGGTTGTTTAGATATGGATGAATTTCTAACTTACACTTATGATGGTATAAGAGAAAATAGTGAAGCTCTATTATTTATTCAAGAAACTTTTAATCCATTTTTAGATATTGCAAGAGAACGATCCATTGCTGTCCAATTCATACCTGTTGAGTTCACTCCCCCTAAAGGTCTTTATTATAGTCACATTGAGAGTGAAATAAAAAAGTGCGATAGAAAAATATTAGAGCAGGACTATGCTGGTGCTATTACTAATGCTAGAAGTTTACTTGAGGGAGTATTGAAAGAAATAATCCTTAAAATAAGCGGTACGCATCCAGACCCAAAAAAAGATTTGGTCAAACTTCATAATGATGCGCGAAGTTACTTAAATCTTGACCCCTCCAAACCTGAAATTATTGAACCGTTAAAGCAAGTAATTACTGGGTTGGCTAGCACTGTGCAAGGTTTAGGGACGATCAGAAATGTTGTAGGCGATTCTCACTCAAGAAAATATGAGCCCGATGCACATCATGCAATCCTAGTCGTTAACGCTGCAAAAACATTAGCATCCTTTCTATTTGGAACATATGAGTACCAAATTTCAAAGGGTTTTTTGAAGAAAAGAGAAGTGTAGAACATTGTTGTTTGCGCAACTTTATCATCCGATTTACCTACGATAACTGCGGAAATCAACGCATACAAGCGTGTTGCAGGCGAGGCTATCTTCGAAATCGGCCGCCGTCTCAAGTCTGTACGCGATGCGAAATCAAACAGTACGGAGCCGGAAGTAAGGAAACTCGCCCAACAACGTGAGGAAGCAGGCGGGTGGATACGGTGGCTTGAGGAACACGTTGAGTTTAAGCGGTCATACGCACACAAATTTATCTCCGTATACGACGAAATCGGAGAGAGCGTTTCGACGTCGAAACATCGAGGTTTGGAAGCACTCTACGAGATCGCAACGCTTCCGTCTGACGAACGCACTCGGGAATACACGCTGAAATCCGGAGTTACGAAGGTTCCGGACGAAATGACTGTACGCGAGCTACGCGAAGTAAAGGCTGCGCTGAAGGCCGAGCGTGAGGCACGAGAACAAGCAGAGGCTCGCGCGGAGAAAGCGGAGGCACTATATAAACAACGAAAAAGCCCGCAATCCTCTACGTTGAGGACACGGGCTTTTAACGTTAAATTAGGCGTTTATGGCGCTACCCTTACGTAGGTATTCAGAGCGGAGTTACGGCGCTTTTTTGCGGTCAGAACGCAGGAGATTAACGCCTAATAACTATGTACGCGTTTTGTCTGAAACCCATCTTCCGAGTTAAGTCCGATCATTTTAAATAGCTGAGTTATAAAGTCTCCAACAATTTGTGGCGCTCTAATTGCCATTTTTTCTACGATACCATCGTTGTATACAATTAGCTTGTTGGAAGAATCAAAGTGTATTATTTTATTCCTTAACTTAGTTAATTGTATGTAGGCTTTCTTAATTTCTTCCGGGAACTTCTGCGCCAATAATCTTTCAATTATTTCAATTTTTCCTGGTATTGACTTAAAAGATTTTGGTGGCTTAATGACAGGATTGTTAAGACTTTTGAACAATAGTTTATCCTCTCTATTCCTTAACTCATTTTTAAACTGTGATAAGTGTTTATGTATTACTTTTGCCATAGCTGCTTCTGCGGATGTACAAAAGTTTATGATAGATGATCTATTATATCTGTGCTTTGTAAGTTCATCACTTGCATTACGGGCTTCGTGTAGATAATACAATGCATCATTAAACATTTCAGCCATATACGATGTGGAAACAAGAGACACGTCTTGTTCGGAGGCCATTTTTCCAACTCCTTTGTTACTTAATTTCTCGTTGCGCCCAAATACAACCCGCCCAACACCCCGAGCACGCCACACGCAATCGCCGCGATCATAATTACCGGCCCTTGTATATCGCGACCTTCAACCTTCTTCGTAAGGAATCCAAGTATGACCGCAATCGGCGACGTGACCACAGGAAACCACAACAACGAGAGTACAACAAACGTCCATCCGAGGAACGCGAGCGCACTACCCTTTCGTTGCTCTTGCCTTTCCGTCGGTGCATCGTTCTTTACGACACCGTTAATCAAACCGATCCCCTCCGTTAACTCACATTTACCTAAATAATACCATCGGACTAGTACGTTGTCACTAAAAGAAAAACGGACCCACCTACGCAGTATCGCGCAAATGAGTCCGCATATACCCGTCTTACTTCGTTGTCTCTTCCGTCTTGAACGTCGAGTACACACCAGTCCCGATCAACGCGTATGAAACGATGTCTACTCTACACTTTTTAATTATCTAATCGATTAGACAATTGGGATGAGATTGTGTAAACTAAAAATGTAACGTATTACAAAAAGAAAAAGGCCGCTAGTATCGCAAGACATAGCGCGGCCCTATTTAGGTACGAAATTACGGAAAATAGCCGTTATCTTTGGTCGGATGGTCGGCTATTTTTCACGTCTTATTACAATGACGAGTGCGGCAAACATTATCATTAAAGACAATGATTCATATACGGTCATAGGCGGTCACCTCCAAGGTAGGCCGCTTTTGCTATGTCTTGCTTGTCTATTATACAACGCCTCTCTCTCACTGCCTACTACTTAGTACTCTCTTAAAAAATAACGCCCACCTCCAGAGAGATGAGCGTTGTGTGTTAAACTCGCTTCTTAATAAACCGCGATGTCGGCGAATACTCGTCATGACTTCGCCGTATATCGTTCGTATCCATCTGAATATACCGACGCATCGTGCGTATGTCGGACCAACCGCCCATTTTCTGTACGGTAAACGGGTCAGCTCCGTTAAGGATCATTGCTCGCGCCCAGGTATGCCGGTACACGTGCGCCGTCATCTTCTTGCCGGCTACACCCGCCTTTTCTCCGTAATACTTAAGCCGTTTATTAAAGTGGTTCGCTGTTACGGGGTCGCCGAAGCAAGACATGAATATCCGGTCCGTCGTGAAATACTGGCGGTTTTCTTCTATTAATTGTAGCAGCAGTTTCGCCACGTGCGCAGAAATCGGAACCATCCGAGGCTTACGGTTCTTGTTCACTTCCCCGCTCAACGTGATAAATCGTGTCTGAAAGTCGATGTCCGCTATTCGTAGGCTGAGCATTTCCGATACGCGACAACCCGAGTCAAGTAGTAGCGCGATTGCCACGTAATCCCGATACCCAACGAAATCCCGCTGTTTAGGTTGCGCCAATATCGCTTTTACTTCATCGTCAGTCAGACAATTCGTGAGGTCAACGTCCTGACGCAACAACCTCACTTTAGTGACCGGATTAACCTCGATGAGCTCATCACGTTCCATCTGATTAAATATCGCCTTTAACGTACGAAGACGAATGTTGACCGTTGTATCAGACAGTCCGACAGGTTGATTTTCCGTAGGAATGAACTTATGACCGGAATAACGCACCTTATCGAATTTCATGTACGCAACATGGTCACGGATAATCTCTGTCGTGATATCCTCGACGTATTGAATATCCGGATGTTTCTCGCGTAGCCAATCGACAAAATATCCGTAGTGTTTCGCGTAATCCTTGAGCGAGCGGTCACGCAAGCCCTCCGCTTTCTTCGCACTTATAACAAAGTCGAGCGCTTGCTCAAGTGATAATTGCGGATACTCCCGCGCTAACCTTCCGCCAGCCGGAACCCGTCTTTCACGTTTCTTTAACGCCATAATAAAGAAGACCTCCACATAAGTATAGTACGTGACTATACCGCTGTAGAGGTCGTAATTCACAACCCTAAATCGCATGTTTCGGGGTTGTTAACGTTCGTCTTACGGGATTGTTAACGCTCAAAATCTCGCCGTTATCCACTATCCCGAACACCTATTCCGCTAGGCTAACGCATCTACCTCCGAACAGATCATCGGAAGACAAAACGTTGACGTAACGTGTGTTAACAAGGTTCTTCGTTCGGCTTCCCTGCATCCGTAGCTGTACGGAAGCTTGAACCGCAGCCGCAAGTAGCTACAGCATTCGGATTATGAATCGTGAAGCCGCCTGACATACCAGACTCTTCAAAGTCGATTTCCAGACCGTCCAGGTAGCGGATGCTTTCCTTTTCCACTACAATCTTCATATCCTGTACGTTCATATATATATCCTGATCCGTCTCGTTGTCGTCAAAGCCCATGGCATACGAGAATCCGGTGCAACCGCCCGGCGTAACACCCAGACGCAAAAACATATTCGGCGTTTCCTGCTGCTCCAGCATATCTTTCAAACGCTCGGCAGCGGAATCGGTGATGTTAATCATGACTCCATCCTCCTCTTTTACTTCATGTTCTCCTTCAGTATACTCCACTATTTGCAGGTGCTCAAGTCATGGAATGTCCTTCCCTTACGGGCTAAAGGACCTGTTTTTCTGTTCATTTGTATTGAACACCTGTGAGGTGAGGTTTATAATAGGTGAAGAGTGTGTAAAAGAAACTGTCGGAAATTTGTCATTTCATAGGCGATGTTCTGAGACATTCATCATTGTAGCTTGGTATTGTAACATTTTTCACATATCATATATCCGCGCTGCCGGATTCGTACCGACGGAACGGGACATCCTGTGTGCATTAAGCGCTTGTGCCGCTTATAGGGCGGACAGCCTCGCACAGAGCAACTTGAAGGAGGAATAGGCATGTCCACATTAGTTACACCCTTTACAGACCGCAGAATGGCGGAGATTGTAGAAAAGGTACAGAACGGCATCCGTTTGAACCTTGAAGATGGTATATATTTGTACGAAACTGACGATATTCTCACACTGGGTCAGTTAGCTAACGAAGCGAATTTACGCAAGAACGGAAAAAAGGTTTATTTTATTGAGAATATGAGCCTGTACTTCACCAATGTATGCGAAGCGCGCTGCGCGTTCTGTAATTTCCGCAAGGATCAGGGGGAAGACGGCTCTTATACTTTGTCCGGGCAGGAAATGATTGATTATGTTGAGCAGCATATCCATCCGGGCGTGAGAGAATTCCATATCGTAGGCGGTCATAATAATCATGTGCCTTTCCAATACTATGTAGACTCATTGAAGGCGCTGAATGAAAAGTACCCCAACGTTACACTCAAAGCTTACACCGCAGCGGAAATTGACTTTTTCACACGCATTAGCGGCTTGAGCATTAAAGAAGTGCTTCAGGAGCTGCAAAAGGCAGGACTTCAAACCTTGACCGGCGGTGGCGCAGAGATTTTATCAGATGAGTATCGCCAAAAAATGCGTGTCACCAAAGCGAATGTAGATCGCTATCTTGAGGTTCATCGCACGGCTCACAATCTCGGCATGAGAACTCATACGACGATGTTGTACGGTTCGGTTGAATCCTACGAGGATCGTATTGAACATATGCTGCAAATCCGTGCATTGCAGGACGAAACGAACGGATTTATGGTATTTATACCATTGTCCATGCAGCCGAAAAGCAAAAATGCCAACATCATGCGTCGCAACTCTGCTTACGAGGATCTCAAAACCATTGCGATCAGCCGCCTGATGCTGGACAATATCGACCATGTCAAAGCTTACTTCATTAATATTGGTCCGCAATTGACGCAGGTCGCACTGACCTTCGGCGCATCGGACGTCCATGGTACGATTGTGCGTGAGCAAATCAGCCATGCCGCAGGTGCACTGACCCCGGCGGGTTTGACCCGTAAAGAGCTGATCTGGCTGGTCAAAGGTGCAGGACGCATCCCGGTTGAACGGGACACCTTCTATAACGAAATCGAAGTTTTCGAATAAAAGCCATATCGGATTTCCCACAAGCTGCCCCGGAATTTTCTGGTCTGTCTGCCTATAGGCGGGCCGGGAACCCGGTTTTACAACAACAAAAAACCTGTGTCTGATCGGAAACATTGAATTTGCATGTCGTCGGGATAAGGCGTAATTTGAAGGCGAACAAGGTTTCCTGATGAGGCACCAGACCATTTGCCGGGGACACGGCAGCGAAAGGACGGCGGATTTTGATGAAAAATTTCGTTATTCTGGGAGGCGGCTACGGTGGCCTTACCATTGCCAAGGAATTACTGAATAAGCATATTCCCGATGATGTCCAAGTTATTTTAGTGGATCGAATGCCCTTTCAGGGATTGAAAACAGAATACTACGCTCTCGCGGCGGGGACGGTATCTGATTTTGATTTACGGGTACATTTTCCCGATGAACAACGGCTCATTCGCAAATATGGGGAAGTTACTTCAATGGATCTGGAAAATAAAATCGTACATTTTCAGGATGGCGAGCCGTTGCCCTATGAGCAGCTTGTGATTGCACTGGGCTGTACTGACCGTTTTCACAACACACCGGGGGCTGAAGAGCATAGCTGTACCATCCAGTCCTTTAACAATACACGTCAAACGTATCTGCGCCTGAATGAAATCAAGCCTTACGGACATGTGCATATTGTAGGTGGCGGCCTGAGCGGCGTTGAGATTGCGGCGGAATTGCGCGAAAGCCGCACAGATTTGAATATTACCATTATGGATCGGGGCGAGCGGGTGCTGTCGGCATTCCCGCAGCGTTTGTCTGCCTATGTGCATGCCTGGTTTAAGGAGCATCAAGTCGATGCATTGAATCATGTCGGGGTTTCCCGCATTGAGCCGGGTGCTATTTACAATCATGATGAAGAAATTGTGACGGATGCGGTTGTATGGACAGCCGGGATTCAACCCGTGAAAATCGTGCAGGATTTAGCTGTGCCCAAAGACCCTCAAGGCCGCATTGTACTAAACGAATATTACCAAATCCCGGATCATCCCGAGGTGTACGTGGTCGGAGACTGTGCCAGTCTCCCCTACTCTCCAAGTGCCCAGGCAGCGGAGGTGCAAGGTGAACAGATTGCACACATTGTACACGACCTGTGGAAAGGCCACACGCCTCACCCGCATCCTTTGAAGCTGCGTGGTACATTGGGTGCGCTTGGCAAGAAGGCCGGATTCGGCTACGGCTTTATGGGCAGTACATCTTTGCGTGGACGAGTACCACGCCTGCTCAAAAGCGGTGTGCTCTGGAAGTCCAAACGGCATTTTGGATAATCTGTTGGTATAACAAACAAAGAAGAACCGCTCTGGGAGCGGTTCTTTTTTGTTTTGGGTATGGTATGGAAGGCTCGTTATATCATAGCCAGAACAAAGCAGGCTGACAAAGGATTACATCTTAGTCGAGATCAAGGTTATCCCACGCCTCGGCTTCTTTGATTTTGTTCATAATCACTTCGTACAGCAGCTCGGCTGTATCGGCAGATACAATCTCGCCGTTGACCATCGCATACGGTTCTGCATTGCACTGACCACAATTGCTGAGACAGCCGTATTCAATGACGTCATAATCCGGATTTTGCTCCAGTCTGGACATGATCTCATCGGTGCCAAAATGCATATTGCTGGTGCAAAATTCAATGATGGGTCTTAACATTTTTTCACCCGCTTTGGTCGACGGGCATTTTAATTTGGCCCGCTTTGTAATATAATAAAAAGGTATAGGAAAGGAGTTGAATTCTAATGAGCGAAACACAAAGCGTTCAAATGTATGATGAAGTAGCAGATGTACTGGATAAGCTTCGTCCGTTCCTGCAACGCGATGGCGGCGACGTTGAGCTGGTTGATGTTGAAGACGGCATCGTTAAGCTGAAGCTGGTAGGCGCTTGCGGCAGTTGCCCAAGTTCCACAATCACGCTGAAAGCAGGGATTGAACGCGCTCTTCTCGAAGAAGTCGACGGCGTCCAAGAAGTGGTACAAGTATTCTAATGCTTGATGCATAATGATCATGAGAGTCTTGACTTCGATAACGAAGCTCAAGACTCTTTTTTGTGTGACGGGGCTTACTCGATCTTAATCCCTTATATGATCGGCCGAATCGGGTCCAGCCCTCCTGACACATCCATAATGTTGCCTGTGATAAAATCCGAATCCTCATCACACAAATAAGCAATCACTCGTGCAATGTCCTCTCCACTGCCTGGACGTCCACGAGGTGTCTCTTTATCCTGCAAGCCGATGACTTCGGCAATTGACTTTTCCTTGTTCGCCCCCCGGATATCCCCGGGACAAACCATATTGACCGTGATACCATAAGGAGCTTCTTCCACAGCCAGTGACTTTGTAAAGGAAACCAGCCCCACCTTGGCGGCTGCGTACACGGCGCGATGCGGCCAAGCTCGTGCTTCTCCAGCATGACCAAAGCCAAAATGAATAATACGTCCCCATTGCTGGTTCCGCATATGAGGTAGTACCAGATGATCCAGCAGCATCGTACCGACCAGATTCCCCTGAATCATGGCATGAATCTCGGCTACACTGTAATCTGCAAACAAGCGACGTTCCCTAATAAACGGTCCGGCGTTATTTACCATAATATCTACGCCGCCCAGCCGATCCTGTACTGCACTGATCAGCCTTGTAATATCCTCCTGAATCGAAATATCTCCTTGCAAAGACAGGCAGCGTACTCCCTTGGCTTCAATCACCTGCCTAAGCTCTTCGGCTTCAGTTTGGCTATGCACATAGTTTAGTACAATGTCACAACCTTCATCAGCCAGACGCAGAGCGGTCATTTTACCTAATCCTTTGGCACTGCCCGTTATAAGCGCGACTTTGTGTCTCAACAGTTTTCCTCCTCTTCACAGAGAACGGTCACCCCCAAGTATAAAATATTTAGGCTTCGCCTACAACTCCAAGTAAAAAGAAACCCCAAATCCTCTTGTTCAAGAGAATCGGGGTTTGGGTTCAAAGCGTTCTTGTGTCCAGCTTAAAATGCCGGGATAATCGCGCCCTGGTATTTGTCTTCGATGAATTTTTTAGTTTCCGGGGATTGCAAAGCCTTGATCAGCTTCTGAATCGCTTCGGAATCTTTATTATCAGGACGCGCTACCAAAACATTGGCATATGGGGAATCCTTGTCTTCCAGTGCCAGTGCATCCTTCGTCGGGTTCAGCTTCGCTTCCAGAGCATAGTTCGTGTTGATCAGAGCAATATCCACTTCAGGTAACTGACGTGGCAGCATAGCCGCTTCCAGCTCCTTGAATTTCAGGTTTTTCGGGTTTTCTGTAATATCTTTTACTGTAGCTTCGATGTTGCTTGCGTCTTTCAGCTTGATCAGACCTTGTTTCTCCAGCAACAGCAATGCACGTCCTCCATTGGTTGCATCGTTAGGAATGGCAACTGTTGCACCGTCCGGAAGTTCATCAAGCTTTTTATATTTTTGCGAGTAGATACCGAATGGCTCCAGATGAACCGCGCCTACAGATACCAGGTCCATTTTGCGCTCTTTGTTCATAACATCCATGTATGGTACATGTTGATAGAAGTTAGCATCCAGTTGCTTGTCGAACAATTGTACGTTTGGCTGTACGTAGTCGTTAAACTGAACGACTTGAAGACGAACGCCCTCTTTTTCCAACTGTGGCTTGATCGCTTCCAAAATTTCCGCATGCGGTACAGGAGAAGCGCCAACTTTCAGCTCAACTTCGCGTGGTGACCCGCCTGTATTTTGGGTCGCATTGTTTGTATCGGATGTCGTGCTTTTCGTACCGCAAGCTGCCAGTACCGCAATTAATGTCAAGCTTAATACGGCCAATACCCATTTTTTCATGTGATTACCCCTCCAATGAATTGTAATGTTCAGGATTCAGACGCCCTGATCAATAAGGATTTCTATATGGTTTCCCTATTTTCGAGTATAATGCCGCACCAGACGGTCTCCCGCCATTTGCAGCAATTGCACCAGTACGACCATCAGTATGACCGCAACGATCATGACAGCCGTTTCATAACGGTAGTATCCGTAGTTGATAGCTAGTGTACCCAAACCACCGCCCCCAATCATACCGGACATTGCTGTATAGGATACCAGCGTAACGACGGTAATCGTTAATGCGGCGAGCAGACCCGGCAGGGCCTCACGCAGCAGCACCCGACGGATAATCTGCCCTGTAGAGGCGCCCATGGCTTGTGCAGCCTCGATAACACCCTTGTCCACTTCGCGCAATGACGTCTCCACGAGACGGGCGAAGAATGGCGCAGCACCAATGACCAGCGGTGGAATCGTACCCAGCACTCCCGTGGAAGTCCCCACCAGCGACCGTGTAAAAGGAATCAGTGCAACAATCAAAATAATAAACGGTACGGACCGCAAAATGTTAACGATAAAGGAAAGTACAACGTATATCACCTTCATCAGACTCCATGAGGAGCGGCTTGCCAGAAATAATAAAACCCCAAGCGGCAGACCAATAATAAGGGTGAACAACGCAGATGCACCGAGCATCTGGAGTGTCTCTAAAGTAGAGTTACCTAGTTCTTCCCAACTCACTTGCGAAAAATCAAGTTCACTCATTGTCCGATCACCTCCACATCAAGTCCCTGACCGGACACCTCGCGCAGCGTGTGCTCAATATCCTCCTGATTTCCTTCAAAACGGACGATAAGCTGCCCATAGGGTACGTTTTTAATCGTGGAGATAGTTCCCTGCAAGATCGCAAAATCAACCCCGGTGCTACGGGCTGTACGTGACAGAATCGCATCATATGTCTTGCTGCCCAAAAATGAAATCCGTACAACATGCGCCGATTCGCCGCCACCCGCGGCTGCAATGGCTGCTTGCAGCTCCTCGGGATGCTCAGACTCCCGCTGGATAAAGTCCTTGGTTACTTGACGCTGCGGCTTGAGGAATACTTCTGCCACCGGACCTTGCTCCACGATGTCGCCCTGATGAATGACACCAACACGATCACAGATGCTTTGAATGACATGCATTTCATGCGTAATCAGCACGATGGTCAAATTAAAACGCTGGTTAATGTCTAACAGCAATTTGAGGATGGACCCTGTCGTCTGTGGATCAAGCGCCGAGGTCGCCTCGTCGCACAGCAGTACATGAGGATCACTGGCAAGCGCCCGTGCAATACCAACCCGCTGCTTCTGTCCGCCCGAAAGCTGTGACGGATATTTCCCACTGTGCTCTTCCAGACCGACCAGTTCCAGCAGTTCACGAACCTTCTGGTCCAGCTTTTGCTTCGGCGTATTCACCAGACGCAGCGGAAATGCAATATTGTCATACACCGTAGCCGAGGATAACAAATTAAAATGCTGAAAGATCATTCCGATTTTACGACGTTGCTTCTGTAGCTGTGATTGGCCCACGGTGGCGAGATTCACACCATCTACCCATACTTCACCTGAAGTGGGTCGTTCCAATAAATTAATACAGCGGATCAGCGTACTTTTCCCCGCCCCGGAATGACCGATGACTCCAAATATTTCACCACGCTCTATGGAAAGATTCAAACCGGACAGCGCACTAACGCGTCGGCTGCCTTTGCCATAATGCTTGGTTAATTGCTTAAGCTCTATCAACGTGCTGCGACCCCCTTCACTCTTCCTTACCCTTTTAAGCGACTTTCATCTCTATGATGATACAAAAAGAGCCCCTTTCACAGAATGAAAAGGGCCCCCATCATACGAACCTGTTCTCATCTGTCAAAACCGCTATAACTCTAGCGGTTTTGTAGGAATTAGCACCATAACGTTCCCTTCCGGTGTACCATACCGGAAAAGAACGGGTTGCCGGGCTTCATCGGGCCAGTCCCTCCACCTCTCTGGATAAGAAAAATATGTTAAACTCCAGCTTTAGCTGTCCGTTAAATTTATATTTAAAATCATAATTCAAGCATTTTTCTGAAACTAGATTTCAGTATAGATATTTTACATAGCTTTGTCAAAGGATATTTTCTAACATAATTATGGACGGACTGCCCGGTTCTCCCAATGTTTGACCGTATAACGAAAGGCTGTTGCCAAGGAACGATTCACCATTTCCAGTCCTTGCTTCAAATCCTCCAAATGATGATCCAAATCCTCCAGTTGTATCTTGCCGTACAAAGCGCGATGCCGCTGCCAGAGATCATCCTGCATCTCCGTATTCATATAGTGTATTTCCGTATTCCGACGCTTGCGTAGCCGATTGATCGCGTCAGTGTATGAGTCCTTGATATCATTTAAGCTGTCCGTCATTACAGGATGCATCTTCAAATATTTGAATTGCCGCAGCACTGTAAAATAAGAATAATGCGGCTTATACTCGCCTGTTTTCAGATCATACAGATCATTGAGCCAGTTCCCGAGCTTATCCAAAATGGAAAATACCCTCACAAACCCATCCTTATAAAAGAATACGTACAGCGCGTAATCCGATTTTTCATCAACGCTCATATCCTCGGCATAACCAGCTTTGACCTTCGTTCGGAAAAAGGCGGCAGCATGATGGCTCTGCTCCAGCTCATCCAGAGATGACATCAGGCCGCGTGTCAAAATATCCGCTTTGCGAAAATCATGAGTCGGATCTCCGCTGGCCTGAATATGCCGCTCCAGCATTTTCAGCATGTCTGACATGCTATTCATAGCATCGAGTAGAATGCCCTTGTTCACACGCGGCGGCTCGCCTAGCAGCTTGCGTATCATGCTAACGCCTCCTTTTATAATGTAAAATCAGGTTGTTGGGTTGGTCAGGGCGTCAGGCAAAATAACTCGTCCACCGTTGGTCTACAAGCTTAACAATATCCTCGCGCGGCAGTACTTCATCCGGGTAGCCCGGCTTCATGCGTGCATCGACCACAATTGGCAGCTTGTAGTTCAGATGATGCAAACGCACCTCGCTGTCTGCGTACATATCCGTAGCCGGGTTAAATCGCGTAAACACCGTCCACAGGAATGATGCTTGTGAGCGGACGACTTCCTTGGCATCATCTACAATAAAGACAAGCGGCCATTCCTGCTCACCCGCAGCCAAACGTTCCAATACACTCGCCGCCAACTCAGGCTCCTGCTCAAAGGACGCACCCGATACGACGAGACAACCTCCGCAATACGACTCAATCTCGCGGATACCCGGCAGGTCGCCTCCTTCATAGGCGCGGGGCAACTCACGTATAGGCTCACCTACACCCATCAGGATCGCTTTACTACCGTGATTCAGCTTACGGCCCGTGTAATCAAGTGTATCGTGAGACGTATGATTGAAAATAAACAAATCTGTCGCTGGATTAAATCTCTCCAGAATGGTTTCCAGCAGCAGGTTAAAGTCGGATAGATCAATGACCCGATCCGTGAGCATCAGGAATTTGGTTAACGACAATTGGCCCTGTCCCAAAATGGTAAAGCCCGAGACCAGTGCTTCACGGGAATAGCTTTCACGAACAACTGCCGCTGCCAATGCATGTACGCCCGTTTCTGCGTAAGCCCACAGCGACTTGACGGAAGGCATCACAAGCGGATAGGCAGGTGACAGCAGACGTTGTAAAAATTCGCCGAGATAATAATCCTCCTGCCGTGGTTTACCTACAATGGTTGCTGGATAAATGGCATCCTTGCGGTGGTACATATGCTTGACATGAAATACAGGGAAATCATGCTGTAAGGAGTAGTAGCCAAAATGATCGCCAAACGGTCCTTCCGGACGGCGTTCATGAGGTGGCACATAACCACTGATCGCAAATTCGGCCTCTGCCGGAATCCGGTGACCGCCGAGCGGGTCCTCCGTCATCGGCAGCTTGCCGCCCATAATGAGCGAGGCAAGCAGCAGCTCAGGCAGATTTTCCGGTGCCGGAGCAATTGCGGACGCAATCAGAGCTGGTGGCCCGCCGATAATAACTGTCGTTGGCAACGGCTCATTACGCAGCTCAGCTTCATGATAATGAAAGCCGCCGCCTTTATGAATTTGCCAATGAATCCCGGTCGTCTGATCATCATAAATCTGGATACGGTACATGCCCAAATTATGATCCTTGGACTGACCCGGCTTCTCGGTATATACGAGCGGAAGCGTGATAAACGGCCCCCCGTCGTCCTGCCAACTCGTCACTCTGGGGAGTGGAGCCAGCGGAGCATCCGTACGGCGAACTCCCAATACAGGAGCCTCACTATGAGATACCGTTTTCAGCCCTACTTTTAGCATGTCCTTAATCAGCCCACGTTCATTCCATAATGCCTTGGGTGTGGGTGGAAGCAATGTTTTGGTCGCCCCTACAATCGCATCCATCAATTGCTCCGGGCGAGGGCCAAAGGCCATGTCCACACGACGGTTTGTGCCAAACAGATTGCTGGCTACAGGGAACGGGGTACCTTTTACATTGGTGAACAGCAATGCGGGGCCTTCCTCCTCAATAACTCTCCGATGAATCTCGGCCAGCTCCAAATAAGGATCGACGGGTGCTTCTATAATTTGAAGATTATTTTCTTTACGCAGCGCTTCAATAAATTGGCGCAAATTCTGGTAGATCAACTGGACGATTCCTCCTAAGCAAATCAAGCCCTTGAGTAACTCGCGGGCCAGGTTTGTTTCTTATACCGGATTTTGCAAAATCCTTATATGCTATTATACGTGCTTAAGCGCCTCTTGGGCAAAATATCCGTTGAATTCATCACAGCTTCGTTCATCACAAATGAAATGCTTAGGTACGCTGTGTGCGTGTCCGAACGATGTTGCGATCTGGTGACAATTGCCACACACGGTAGCTCATGTAGCACAAAATGGAGAACAGCGTTGCAATGACCAGCATGTGTGCCAGTACCACAAACATGTAAATTTCCGGTCTGGTGACATACAACAGGCTAATGCCAATAACGACCTGAAGCATAATCAATGCCACCGCAACGACACCCAGTACACGAATATCCCGATGATTTGGATGATAGCGATAAGAATAGTGCCCCACGGCCAAAATGACCACGAACAGCAATCCCGATGAAAGCTGGTGAAGCAACAACGGAGATATAATACCGCCGAGGTTTACAACTTTTTGAATGACCGAGTGACTGAGCAGTGCGCCCGAGTAAACCGCAATATACGTATAGATCGTCGATAACCATATAAAATTGCGATAGCCCCGGTTAACAGGCACGGTGGGCAAACGCGGGTTAAAGCGCGAATCCGCATGCTCCTTCCAGGCTCCCAATGTCATCATAGTCGCGCTGGCAAAGGCGATCAGGGCAAAGCCAAAATGCAGCGCCATGACCGGAGCAGATTGGGAAAAGACCACAGCTAAAGCCCCCATCGCTCCTTGTATAATGACAAATAGTAGCGTCAGCAACGAGAACAGCTGCAAATCCTTCCGATGCTTCATATACAGCAGAAAGCCAACAAAAGAGGCGATAGAAAGCAACCCGGCCATCGTGCTGACGGAGCGGTGGGTAAACTCGATAATGGATGCAATCGTATGTGCTGGAACCAGCTTACCGTTACACAGCGGGAACTCACGTCCGCAGCCTAGCCCCGAGTCCGTCCGCGTCACGACACCTCCGCCAAAGGTAGCCAGAAACATGACAATACATGTTACGAGTGCAAGCCACTTTAATATTCTAATTTTGTTGTTCAACGAACTCACCATATCCTTCCAGATAAAATATTTATTATCCTTATATGTTGTGAAATGATCACTTAAAATAATTATAACTGATATATCGTTCCTTGACATACGCGCTTTGTTGACAAAATGTGAACGTGTCCCGTTAGAAAGCCGCCCCCTTTGGAAGGAAGCGGCTCTCTGAATACCCATATGAATAGAATTCCCCTCGGAACCCTCATGCCATGCACAACATCAATTATTTAGTCAAGCTGGCGTGTACTTCCACAGCCCGGTCCAAAAACTGCTCGATTTCCTCACGAGATTTACGCAATCTGTTCACCAGACGCACCAGCTCGCGGCCTTCACTGTAAGCGATAAAGCTGGGAATACCCAGTACATTTTGCTCCTGGCTAACGCTCTCCGCCTGTTCTACATCAATCTCAATTAATGTAAGCTTGTCTGCATATTGCTGCTCTACATCAGGCATGAACGGATCAATGAAATGACAATCCCCACACCAGTCCGCCTTAAACACAGCCACCGTTACGCCAGAAGCGGATATTGCCTTATTAAAGTCTTCATGAGAGACGATCTTTTGCATGGATAATTCCTCCTTGAATTCTGTTTTGTAAAAAGAGTTTGTGCTTTCTATTGTAACGCCAAGTGGCGCTTTTGCACACTCCTCTATTATTCCCGTATCACCGATTGGAAGCCCTGCCATCGAGACATACTAACCATATAACCTAAGAACACACTTAGAGCATCCCCATGTACTTAACGGGTACGAAGTGTTCTCATTTTTGAAAGGAGGTTATCCAGTATGTCTCTCACCGAATGGTTCCATGTGGCATCACGTCAGCTTCAGGGTGGGCTAAAGCTGCTCGGTTCCGTACCACGTGCTGCGGAGGAAGCTTGGGAAGGCAAGCGGGCGGCCTGGACTGAGTCCCGCAAACTGCGCTATCCGCTACGTGAGTTACCGTGGGATTATCATACCGCGCAGGCCGCTATGGATGAAGCCGAAGCGCTGATGCTGGTGAATGGACCTGCAACCCGCCCCTCTTCTCTGAATATGCCCTTATGTGAAACGGACTGCGAGCTAGTTGAGCGGATCAAGAACGATACGGCACAGGAAAATCGCAGCAACATCACCCGTACAGCCGCTTACCTGGAGTGCTATCATGGTTATCCCGAGTTACATTGGGCGCTGCTGGCTCACCTGGTTTCTCGCAATGGTGGATATAACATGACCGATTTGAAGGGCGGTCTGATCGACAGTCTGTTCGGCGAACAGGAGAAGGAATGGTTATATCGGCTGCTGGAGCGCTGTAATGCCCTTATTTTTCAGGACGCCTACCCTCAACTGCAGCTATACATGCACAGCCGTCATCTGGGCCGAAGCTGTTTTCATTTGCTGCCCCATTTTCATGTATCACCATTCATGAGACCCTTCTGGGAACGTTTCTGGGCTTGGCGGGACAGCTCTCTCTTAAGCATAGCCCTCATCATCAATGAACAAAACTATATTGAAGGACGAGTGGTGAAAGATCCGTATTTCCAAAAATTTGTGACGCACAAGCCGGGCTTTTATTTGCACGATTGGCTCCAGTTGAATCAGATCATATTTCCGCTCGGGCTGAATGGTGGCCTCGCCGGGCTTGTGATGGAGCGCTTTGGCCATCTGGATGAGCGTATCGGCTTTGGTAAAAGCCTGTATGCCATGCTGTTCGGACACCAGCAGGTGCTGGATCAAGTAACAGCATTCGCTACCAGCGTGCCCCACACTGGCTCACGCAGCGACTATTGGCCGGGACTGTTCACTTCGGACAAACAAAAAGCGCTGCGCTCCCCTGAAGAGAGTGCAGCGCTCCTGGCGCATGAATGGCTGCCGCAAGGACAACGCCTGTACAGCCCCGAGCTGAACGCCGTCTGGTCGGATACGGCTTATGATCCGATCCCCCGTTACGACTGGTTTCATGACGGATCTACGCTTGGACATCTCAGCGAACCAAGACGACCGCTGTTATTTGCCATGCGCCATGAGCACCGCCATGGCATCCAAAAAACAGCGATGGCCCATGATGCCCATGCCAGCCTGCGGCCTTTCCACTAAAAAAGCTGGAGGGCTGCCTATGCTTCTTTTAGCCTCGTTGCCCTGTGGACTCACGCTGGAGACGCATCAGTGGACGCAGTACCTTTTGCAACACACGCGGGTAGTTACCCAACTCGTCCCTGCGCAGTACGCGCAGCACAACCAGCAGCACCAAATAGCATACCAGTACAGCCGCACCGGCAATACAGCATGCGATGAGGAAGGCCACACGTGCAGGCATGATATGAACCAGCAGAATACAAGCCTCATTCACACCGTATCCAATGGCTCCCGAAAGCACGACTGCGGTCAGAAAACCCGCCCAGCGACGACCCATGATGGAGAAGGATACGATGCCTTTAAGCACATGCAAATTCAGCAGCGTGATCACGAGGAAACATAATCCGGTTGCGGCAATGATGCCGTAAATCCCGAGCCAACCAGCCAGCAACCAGCTCGCAGCCAGCTTAACAACGATACCGACCAAGACATTAACCATTGAAATACGCGGTTTGCCCATACCGATCAAAATCGAGTTAGAGGTCATCATCGTGATCTGGAATATCGTTCCGAGTGTCAGAACAGCGATAATTCCGCTGCCTCCAAGCGAACTGAACAGTAAGCCATTGATGGAATAGGCGGTTACACACAAGGCCAGCACAATCGGCATTCCAGTCAAAATAGAGATCCGCAAGGCCAGCGTCATCTGATTTTGCAAATGCTGTTCATCCTTGCGGGCAAAAGCCGCCGAAATGATCGGAATGAGCGATTGACTGAGGGCGATAGCCAAAATCGGCGGAATCCCCGCGACACTCTGCGCACGTGCTCCCAAATAACCCAACTGGGTCGTTGCCTGATCCAAGCCGATTTGGACGGATAGCAGTCTGACCACAATCGACGTATCAATAAAGTTAACGGCCGGGACCGTCAAAGAAGACAATACAATTGGGATAGACAGCGTAAAAATGTCTTTGTAAATGCGCATCATCGGCAGCGCGGAGCTTTCCTCCTGGAATTGCTCTTGTCGATCTTGTCGATCCTGGCGACGCATTTTAAACGTATAATACAGCATAACGGCAAGTGCGCCGATGCTTCCCATGACCCCCCCGAACGATGCCCCGGCCGCAACCTCGCGATCTCCATAACCGAGCTTCAAAATAATAAAGGCGAGCAAAATAGCAGTAGCCACCCGTGCGACTTGCTCCACAATTTGTGAAATACCACCTGCGGTCATGTTGCCTCGCCCTTGGAAGTACCCGCGCATCATGGCAATGGCGGGAAACAGCAGCAAGGCTGGCGCCAATGCCTGAATAGCCAAAGCCGATTGCGGAACCCCTGCCACTTTCTCGGCAAAATAAGGCGCACCAAAATATAGCACCACCGTAATGATAATGCCCGCCGCCGCCGCAAACAACAACGCCGCATGATATACACGTCGTGCTTCCGAAGGTCGATTCAGCGCGTAGCGTTCGGAGACCATTTTGCTCAACGTGCTTGGAATACCCGCTGTAGCCACCGTGAGCAACATTAAATAGGCATTGTTCGCTATCGTAAACGAGGCGTTCCCCACAGAACCGAGCAGATGCTCTAACGGAACACGCTGCACCAGACCAAGCACTCTCGCCACCAGCGCAGCAGCGGCCAAAATAAGCGTGCCTCTAAGAAATGTTTCTTTATTGGACAAAATACGTTCCCTTCTTTCTTGCTGTTGACACGCATGCAAAAGCTCCGCAAAGCAGTCATGGCCTGAGCCATCACCGGTGCGGAGCCGCATGTCGATTCTGTCTCTGCAAAACACAAGCATAGGATGTTAAACTAGAACACCCAAATCAAGAATACAAGAATCATGACAAGCTGTAAAATTACTTTCATCACGGTGCTGGTAAACAGCCCTAATACAGAACCAAAGCCCACCTTAATCGCCCGATCCAGCGGGGCCTTGCTCATTAGTTCACCCAGCACAGCGCCAATAAACGGCCCTAAAATCAGACCAAACACCGGAATAACAAAAGGGCCGATAATAATCCCGATGGTACTAAGAATCGTGGACAGACGCGAGCCTCCAAATCGTTTGACCCCCCACGCAGTGACGGCATAATCTGCAACAAATAGTGCAACTACTATTAGTGTCTGTATGATCCAAAACCATACATTATATGGAGCAAATGAGAAAAACCAGCCGTACACAAAAAATGCAAAGTAGATGGCGAGCGCCCCTGGCAATACGGGATATACTGCCCCGGCCATGCCAACAATGAACAGCGCAACGATAATAATCCAGCCTACAATGTCCATTGGCTCCCTCCTTCTCGTCCAATTATCCTATATGCTTCATCATTCGTTCTCTTAGACAAGTACGTAATCGCGGATAACTTCAACGATGCCATCTTCATTGTTCGAAGCGACGACCAGATCAGCCGCTTCTTTTAGCGTATCCTGTGCATTACCCATCGCAACACCCAGTCCAACCGCTTGAATCACAGCCAAATCATTCAAACTATCACCCACTGCAACTACCTGTTCCATTGTAATTCCAAGCA
Source organism: Paenibacillus sp. FSL R10-2782 (assembly GCF_038592985.1). Classification (NCBI taxonomy): domain Bacteria; kingdom Bacillati; phylum Bacillota; class Bacilli; order Caryophanales; family Paenibacillaceae; genus Paenibacillus; species Paenibacillus sp. FSL R10-2782. Next base: position 4,360,498 of record NZ_CP151951.1, read on the forward strand.
AATCGCATACTTCAGCAATCCCACTGGCCTTCGATATACCAGCCGGGTTGATTTCCAAGTTCGTCATGGATGAATTGGAAATTTCAAGTCCACCCATGTCCTGAAGCTTGAGCAAAATTTGATGACGAATTTCGTCGTTTTCCGTATTATAACCGAATTTGAGCCATTCCTGTGTATCCAACGTATCCGGCCAACGATCTCTATTATATAATTCCTCCGTCGAGTAAGCCCAGAACCAGGAATCTGTTTCTACAGCAATCTGGTGCATTTTCCGAACTAGCTCCTTATCAAGCAAATAACGGCGCCACAGTTCATGCGGGGATTTCCATACCTCACTGCCATTTACCGTTACCATAGGCGTATCCAGGCCGAGCTGTTGCCCGTAAGGCAAGGCATGCATCGCCGCCCGTCCGGTAGACAAGCACACGTGAATCCCCTCTTGAATCGCCTTATTAATCCAGTTGATCGTTTCCAGCGTAATTTCCTGATTGTCGTTCAATAAAGTTCCATCCATGTCGAGCGCAAGCAGCTTGTATTTATATTGGTTTTCTCCCATGGGTTCTCTTCCTCCTGTATGTCCCTTATGTCCAACGACATTTTACCATGAAAAAGAGAAGCCCACAAAAGAATTCAAGTCCTCACTTCGCTGCCTGCGGCTTTTTTGGAGTACCATCCAACCCGTAAACCTCGTCATAAGCGTCAAATATTTTACGGGCCACAGGTCCAGCGCTCGTCGAGCCAAAGCCCCCTTCGGGAATAATGACCGCAACGGCCAGCTTCGGATTTTGACGTGGAGCAAAAGCAATGAACACCCCGTTATCTTTAACCGCACGCCCTACCACCTGCTGGGAAGTCCCCGTTTTACGGGCATAATCATACGGAAACCCGTTAAATGCTTTAACATCCGTAGCCATACCGCGAATCACCGTATTCCAGTACATATCTGAAAAAGCGACCTCATTCAGCATCTTGGGCTTGAACTCACGCACGAGGTTGCCCTGATCATCCACAATTTTACTGACCAAATGCGGCTGCATACGCTTGCCCTTCGTTGCCAGCACAGTTGTATACTGGGCAAGCTGCATCGCCGTATATTTCCCCTGTTGACCAAAGGAAGCCTGTACCAAGCGTGTCAGCGCACTTTCATGCTTGCTCGTATACTCAAGTCTGCCTGCCCACTCGCCTGGCAGATCGACTTCAGTCGGTACGCCTAATCCAAATTCCTTCATATACTTGTCCCATACATCAATTCCCTGATGCACCCCTGCATTACTTCCGTATTTGTCATACAGCGGCTTGCCGATCATATCCACCATGAAAGTATTCGACGAGAACTCGATTGCCTTGCTAGGTGTCAGAGGACCATATACATGTCCACTCGAATTACCGACCCGACTTGATCGATTTTTACCATAGTATGCGCTCCCCGTATCCAGATAAGTTTGTCCGGGAGAAAATAAGTTTTCCTTCAACCCGATCAGCACGGTTAGGGGTTTAATGGTTGAACCCAGCAGCACCGAGGATTCCGGGTGCGGACCCGCTTTTCCGCTAGGTACGGATTTAATCGTTCCGTTCCCCATTTTATGCTGAATTTCGTCATATACCGAAGGCGATGTACTTCCCGTCTTCCATACATTGGAGTCATAGTCCGGCATACTGGCCATCGCTACGACATTCCCTGTCTCGACCTCCATCGCTACAGCGAAGCCGGTAGTGGCATCACCGTGGAGCTTACCCGATACCGGATGGGTATGAAGCCAACGAAGCTGATCAACAATCGCTAGTTCCGTTTTTTGCTGAATTTCCTTGTTAATGGTGGAATACAGATGGTATCCTTTTTTCGGAGGAGTAATGGATTCTATGCCTTCCGGCATGCTGCGCGGATTTACCTCTACCGTTTTATAGCCGTTTTTTCCTCTCAGCTCATCCTGATACTGAAGCTCCAAGCCATCATATCCTACGGTCTCACTTTCCGAGTAAACCTGTTCGGGTCTTTGGACCTCCGAATTGGCTTCATATTGCTCCTTGTACTTTGGCCGATTGATGCGCGCTCCTTTAAACTTGTACATATATCCAATCGTTTGCACCGCCACCCGATCCGGGTCATAATGGCGCACACTTTCTTCTACAACCTCAATCCCGGGGAACTCCTGCCGATGCTCCAAAAAATATGCGATTTCCTCACGATTCAAGTCAGATTTGACCAGGCGCGGAGTAAAGCCCCTATATTGAGTGTAGTCCTTGTCCAGCCGTTCCTTAATTTTCTCTACATCAAGCTGCTCGCCCTCTGTACTGCCTAACTCATTCAGCTTGACAGCAAGCTTTTCAGCAAAAGCATTAAACTCTGGGAGCAGCTTTTTTTCCGGCTTGCGGTCCTTTTCTGCTTGTTTGCTATAATCCTTGGGTAAGGTCACATACAGCGACTGTACCGGAGTAGAATACGCCAGCTTGACGAGACCCGAAGAGTCATAAATCGTGCCGCGTCTCGGGGCTAACGGGACATTTTTCGTATTTATGGATTGCTGCTGCTCTTTCAGCTCTGCCGATTGCACAAACTGTAAGACCGCCAGTCTGGTAAAGATAATGGAAAATAATACAAAAACACTGAAAAAAAGAAGATTAGTCCGAAAAACCGTCCGCTTTTTTTGTGCCTCTTCATTTTCTTCATGGCTTTTCTTTTTGAATGAAAACTTCTTATCCAAACTGCCTCTGTCCATATTAGCAGGTCATTACTCCTTTCACCGGGTTATCATATCCCTGATCCTACCATATCCAAAGCAATAAACGATGAATTCCAAGATGACAATTTTGTAAGAAAACGTAGAAAAAGCATAAAAAAGCTTCCCTCAGCCCTAAGGCTAAGAGAAGCTTTAATGAAATTATACGTAGTATGTTATTATGGCTGCTTGACTACATTGGAATCGGATGCTGTAGCATCCTTTTTCTTAGGTACTCCGTCCAATCCATACACCTCATCATAGGCGTCAAAGATTTTGCGTGCCACAGGTCCCGCGCTCCAAGCCCCGAAGCCTCCCTCTGGAATGACAACTGCTACAGCCAGCTTGGGATTCTTGCGTGGCGCAAAGGCGATAAATACCCCGTTATCCTTCAGTGTTCCGCCTACGCTTTGCTGTGATGTCCCCGTTTTACGTGCATAGTCATACGGGAAACCACTAAATGCGCTGACATCTGTAGCCATCCCGCGTATGACTTCATTCCAGTAAGCATCCGGGAATTTCACTTCATTTAGCACCTTCGGCTTAATCGTTTGGACTACATTGCCGTTGGTATCTTTAATTTGGCTGACCAAATGCGGCTCCATCCGTTTGCCCTTGGTAGCCAACACCACTGTATATTGTGCAAGTTGGAGTGCTGTATACTTCCCTTGCTGACCAAAAGAAGCATACGCCAACTTGGACAGTGACGACTCCTTGCTTCTAGGTCCATACTCTCTTAACCCAGGATATTCCATTGGCAAATCTACCCCCGTAGACACGCCTAGTCCAAACTCCTTCATGTAACGGTCCCATACATTCACACCTTGATCTTCCTTGGCATTATTAATGTATTTGTTGTATAGTCTTTTGCCTACCATGTCGACCATGAATGCATTCGAAGAATGTCGAATGGCAGATGCCGGGTCCAGCCCGCCATACACATGTCCTGAAGAGTTCTGAACCCGTGACGAATTATTACGTCCAAAATAAGCCGCTCCAGTATCCTGGTAATAGGAAGAAGTACTGAATAGACCTTCCTCTAGACCCACTAATACAGACAGCGGTTTGATGGTGGAACCGAGCAATACAACCGACTCTGGATGTTGACCCGATTGACCGGAGCCGAAGGAGCGTATAGTACCATTCAAATATACATTTTGAATTTTCTTGTAGTTATCTGATGATATATTTCCGGTTTGCCAATAGTTCGCATCATAATCCGGCATACTGGCCATCGCGACTACATTCCCTGTATCCACTTCCATGGCTACAGCAAAGCCTGTTTTGGCATAAGGATGAGTTTTGCCAGATACAGCATGGGAATGCAACCATCTTAATTGATCCATAATGGCGTTTTCTGTTTTAACCTGAATCTCTTTGTTAATGGTGGAATAAATGTTGTTTCCCTTTTGCGGAGGAGTAACGGAATCTACACCCTCTGGCATATTACGCGGATCAATCGGGACCGTTTTGTAGCCATTTTTCCCTCGTAACTGCTCCTGATATTGAAATTCCAATCCATCAAAACCAACAGATTCGTTATCCATATAGATGAGTCCTGGATCATTTTCCGCTGACATGGATTTTTGAATATTTTTATATTTATCCAGGTTTTCACGCGCACTTTTGTAGCTTTTAATGTAACCAACCGTTTGGACAGCCACCGTATCAGGATCATAATGTCGTACGGTTTCCTCCACAACATCTACCCCTGGAAACTCGCTCTTATGCTGCATGAAATAAGCAACTTCATCTTTATTAAGATTCGTTTTGATCAGGCGGGGCGTAAAACCGCTAAACCGTTGATAGTTCCGGTCCATAGCGTCCATAATTTGCGCTGCCGTCATTTTGGGCTCATCTTTATTACCATATTGAGCAAACCGATTTGCCAGCTTTTGCGTCATCTTATCCAGCTCAGGCAACAGCTTTTTATCATCATCACGCAATTTTTCCATGCTGTCACTGTAGTTCTTGGAAAGCGTGATATACAGCGATTGTACCGGTGTAGAATACGCCAGCCTGTTCTGCCCGGTTGAATCATAAATCGTTCCGCGAATCGGCGTAAGCGGTACATTTTTGGTAACATTACTGGCCTCCTGCTGCTTAAGCTGAGGGCCCTCCACAAATTGAAGTATCGCCAGTCTTACGATAATGACCGTAAATATAATGAACGAGCTGAAAAAGAACAGATTGATCCGGAAGCTGAATCTTTTTCGGTCGGACGTCTCGTTGTCTTTTCCTTGCTCGTTGTCCATCTTTCTCATGTGCCCTTTTCCACTCCTTTTTAAATCACTTTATCCTTGATATGTGTCTGGGCAAAACCAGGCGGATTAAACCAGTCCCCACTCTGTGCCCAGGTCGGGTCTAACGGTACCCACTGATGCTGCCCGCTCAAGTACACTTCATTCCAGGCATGTGAACCGTAGCCTCCTTGACCGTTGTAGCCAAGCCCGGTCACCACCTTGACCTGAAGTCCCTGAGAACGGGCCATCACTGCATAGAGGCGGGCATAGTCAATACAGACACCCTTGCGTGTATCAAACGTATCTCTGGGAGTCTGCTCATGCCAGTCACCACGCCGCTCATAGGCGTCCACCTTGCCGTAATCATAGCTGATACGCGTGCCTACCCACTGATACAACGCTCTGGCTTTTTGCTCATCACCGCGAGCCCCCTCTGTAATCTTGGTCGCCGCCTGTTCAATATCGTTCGGAATATCCCGGTCGATCATTTCATATTTACGCTGCATAATGCCGTTCAATTCCTTGGTGACGGCCTGCGTAAATACGGGCAGCTTATCCTTAATCAGCGTACCGGACAAAGGTTCAATGACCGATTGCGCTCCTTGTTTATAAATGGGTGAAGCTTGGACATAGCTGCTAAACCCGCTGTCCGGGTATAAGCTTACACCTATAAACAGCAAGGCTATGACCATCACAGCGCGTGCTCCACCGATGAGGGTACCAATTCCGGCCCCCGCCAGCCTGCTGAAAAAGCCCGATTTCTTTTCCTGCTCACGTAGAGAGTTATCCGATCTGCCCCCTACCACCATGACATAAATTGCACGCAGTACAAATTGCGCGACAGCATAGCTGAGCATGAACAATACGGCAAAACGCAGCAGCGGAAAGCCCTCCAGCCCTGCTACAAGCGTATAATAAAATTGCTCAATTCCGCTCAGTCCACGTTGCGGCAAATGCTCCATATAAGCGGTCAGCCATTGCTGCACCTTCGGTGAAAGCCACATAGCCAGCCCTAATGAGCACAAAATTCCGGCAACGGTCAGTATGCCATCCACGATGAGACCGAATAGCGCACCTACAGATCTGGAAGCTCCCCGCCGCCAGCCCTGTATTAACGACACAAGAACGATAGCGATCAACAACACCGTCACGCCATTCCAATGAAGGACAGGCTCCAGCCAGGATGGTTTCATCATGCTCCCCATGTCTTTACGGCGATTGCGGCGACTGTTGTGTTACAGTCGAGCCTTTCGCACTTTCGATATATTTTTTGACGGTGTCGCTCATGCTCCACTCGCCCAACGGCATGCCTTGAAACCATACCTTGACCTTATCGCCATCGAACGGGCCTTTTACCTCCAGGTTGGAGCTGGTTACCGAAAACGTACCGTCTCCGTTAGAGGTATATTTCGCATCCCGTCCTTCCTTGATCATCATATTCAGGGCCTCGCTCTGAAACTTGTTAATTGCATCATCCTTCGCCTGGGTAACTACCTTGCCGACCTGATCAAAGGAAATACCGCTGTAGATTAGCAAGCCCACAACCACCACAATGACAAGCAGCCATTTAACAAGGGTTCTCACAATCTTCAATATAACAAGCAATAGGACAAGCCCAATTAAAATATATAGCCAGTTATCCTGAACGATCTGCCAGTTATGTTTTAAAAACTCTGTCCAGACACTCTTATCCATTTCACTACACTCCCGTTTTCAACTGCATCTTTCGAATTCTAAAATCATCTCTGTAATTATACATGATTACATAACGCCCTGTCAGCTTAGCTCTTTTCCGCGTCTTGTTCGCACAAAAAGGGTCTATGTTCGTCCACTCCAGCGTACAACTTAGAAAGAGCTAATACCACTAGCAGCATAGAAAGTCTATTTAGGGAAAGGGGGTCATCTACTTGAAAACAGCTCTCTGGCTGTATCTGTTTTTGTTCATCGCTTTTTTTGATCTGCATGCACAATATCCTATTCTCACACCATTCGCCATCTCTCTGGGTGCAGCACCCACCTTTATCGGCTGGATGTTGGGCATATATTCCCTGACTCATCTGCCCGGTAATTTAATGGCGGGGCCAAGGGTAGATAAACACGGCAGCCGCCGATATATTATGTTCAGTCTGACAGCCGCAGGGCTCATCCTGATCATTCAGGCATACATTCATACGCCATGGGAGCTGCTTTTTCTTCGTGCCATCAGCGGCTTTGTGCTGGCCTTTTTGTCCCCTGCTTGCATGACTATGCTCGCGCAGCTATCCGATCATCCGGTTACGCAGGGCAAATATATGTCGGGACATGGCGTCGTTCACACGCTGGCCTCCGTCCTGTCTCCAGCGGCAGGCGCGTTCATCGTAGCCAGCTTTGGCTTTAGCGGAACATTCCGTTCCCTCGGCATCATTCTCGTGATTACAGGACTCATGGCTTATTTTACATTGCCTAAAACAGCACCCGCTCTCCAGGCTCAACGATCTGACGGACATGCGGCACCCGCTCCACTGACCGGGGCACAACCGCTTTTACCATTTAATTGGCGTTACCTGCTTGTGCCTTTTGCTTTGGCGTGCGGACAAGGCATTTTATTTTATGTCATCCCGTTGCGCAACAATGGTACTGCGTCCATGATGTCCACAGGACTGCTCTTTTCCATTATCAGTCTGGGAGCGCTCTGTACACTCAGTCTGCTTTTTCTAAACAAGTATTCACCGATGATACGGCTGATTTGCGGCATCATACTGATGTCGCTGTGCTTTTATGCCCTCGCCACCTTGCCCGAGTCCATGATTGGAATCGTACTCTTTATACTTGGAACAGCCAAAGGCATCACCTTTCCAGCGTTGGCCTCACTCTTTATACGGCTTGGAGGGGAACGGTTGGGCAAAACCTTTGCGCTGCAATCCATTGCAACATCTATCGGCTCCTTTGCCGGACCGGTGCTGGCTGGCCAGCTCCCCGTTCATTTTTCACCTTTTTTTATCGCTTTTCTGATTTTGATGACCGGCCTGCTGTTCATTCCCATTCAACGGTTATTCCCGGCACCGCCGCTGTCTACTTCAGGGCCGTATCATCCCTAGATCGTTTGAGATGCTCCCCCTTTAACGCCCAAAGTACCTTACAAGAAGGCGAATGCACAGTACCTAAATCCCTTATCAACATAGACTGGTTTGACTGAACATTTATGTATGAAGGGAGGTGCATTCCGTGAGCCACTGTCATCCTGTAAGCCCTGTTTCTTGTGGTGGATTTGGGACTTCGACCGGCACCATTCTCGTTCTTTATATCCTGCTCGTCATTATTCTCCGTACTTGCTGGATTTAATGTCTGAATTGCCCTAACATGCCGCCCTGTACCCATGCCTGCCACTCCCGGCAGGCTGTTTTGTTGCTTTTTTGCATGAGAACCCTGTTTGGAGCTACACTATACACATATTCTTTCATTTCCCGGGGAATTTCGAGCACAGGCTTTAAGCAGGGGGTGAGCAAGATGACGATTACCGTTATCGTTGAAGGGAAAAATGACCGCAGTAAACTTCGTCGTTTACTTGATCCCGAGGTTCATATCTTATGCACCTTCGGCACGCTAAACTCAGTAAAACTGGAGTCCCTCCGCAAGCAGGTCAAGCATGACGAAATATACTTGTTTATGGACAATGACAGCTCAGGCAAAAAAATACGTGGTGTGCTTGCCGACTCTTTTCCAGATGCGCATCATATGTATACTCGCAAAGGATACGCAGGAGTCGAAGGTACTCCAGATGAATATGTCATCGCACAATTGGAAAAAGCAGGACTGGAAGAATATATTTTATACCCGACTGTTCCCTAGTTATGAAAACCATAGTTATGAAAACCATTCACAAAAAAAGCTGTCCGCCAGGCCGCTTTATGCCTGATGGACAGCTATATGTTACACGTAACAAATTTTATTAAAAATGTCTTGTCTTAGAACTTGTGAACCGTGTCCACGATCATCAACAGAAAGCTGAGTGTCAGATGATTAATGGAAAAGAAAAATACTTTTTTAGCCCAGGAATCCGTCTCTTCTTCTTTAATGGTAAAACCTTTAAAGGCATAAAATGCCCAGAGCACGGACAGTAGCACGGAAACGATCATGAAAATCATGCCAGCATATCCATAAGCATACATCAGGATCGGTACCGGAATCAGCAACACGATATAAGGAATCATTTGAATTTTAGTACGTTGAATACCTTTCACGACAGGCAATAATGGAAATCCTGCTGCGCGGTATTCTTCGACCCTGCGGATTGCAAGTGCCCAAAAATGAGGCGGCTGCCACAGGAACAAAAGAGCGAATAAGAGCCATGCGCCCATATCAATACGGCCCGAAGCAGCCACATAGCCGATCACAGGAGGCATTGCGCCCGAAATACCGCCAATGGATGTACTCCATGTGGATGATCGTTTCAGCCAAAGTGTGTAAATACCGACGTATACGAACATGCCGAGTACACCAAGCAAACCTGCCTTGACACCAGAGAAAAGGAATAGTACAGCCAGCCCGACAGCGCCCAAAATAATAGCGTATGACAATACCGTTGTGGGAGTCAAACGCCCTGTTGGCAGTGAGCGATTGCGTGTACGCTCCATTTTTAAATCCAGTTCACGATCAAAATAGTTGTTAAAAACACAAGAAGACGCCATAACCAGCACGGTACCTAGCAACGTCAGAATCAGCTTTATATAGTCAACGTCCCATTGTGAGGCCAACCAAAAACCACCAAATGCCGCAACCAGATTAGTGCGGAGAATGCCTGGCTTAGTGACTGTTATAAAATCTTTCCATGTACCCGCCTTACCGGGTGGTTTGGATTTAACCGAATAGGTAGCCGTATCTGAAGTAGCCTTATAACTAATATTGTCCATAGTGAGTAACTCCCCCTTAGAGATATATGAATTCGGGAGTAAGTTGAACTCCGATATAAATTTTATCATATAGTACCCGTAAAAAGTTTGACAGAAAACGCACAAAACGTTCACAATTTCGATGACGAATCGACCTTGCTGATCGTTTACAGTAATTTGGGGTAGTAATAAATACAGGATACAATACAAAAAGGAGCGACAGATATGGATACAGCCACACACTTTGTCATGGGGATCGGGTTGGCGGGGCTGGCCTACACCGATCCTGCCGTCGCCGCAGATCCAAAGTTGGCGGGGGTCATACTGCTCGCCACGGTCGTAGGGTCACAGGCACCGGATTTTGACACCTTGCTTCGATTAAGAAACAATGCAGCCTACATCCGCAATCATCGCGGACTGTCGCACTCCATCCCCTTCTGGTTGATATGGATCTTGTCTATAACAGGATTAATTGGCCTTATTTTCAGGGATGTACCTATCGAACATGTCGCCTTGTGGGTCACGATTGCTGTCTGCCTGCACGTGTTTGTAGATTTGTTCAATACGTACGGGACACAGGCATTCCGACCGTTTACGCCCCAATGGATATCATGGAATATTATTCACATCTTTGATCCCTTTATATTCGGCACCCATGTTGCTGCTATTCTACTGTGGATCACTGGACTGGTTTCACCAGCTCCCTTATTTATTACGTTGTACATCATTACAGGCCTGTACTATATTTGGCGCAGCTGGAGTCATTTCCGTACCAGAAATGCGGTAGGTAATATGGACACCGAGCGTCAGCCTGACGATATCTATTATATCATTCCCACGGTTTCATGGAATCGGTGGCATGTGGTAAAAGCTCATCAGAATGGAAGTTATCACATTGGTGGACTGAACGGAAAGCATCTTTTTTGGACAAAACATGCGGTTCCGTCCACACATCCGGCCGTAGAAGCATCCAAATCGTACCGTGACGTGCAGGCATTCCGCTATTTTTCTTCCTTTGCTGTTGCGGAGGTGGAAGAGCTGGAATGGGGTTACATTGTACGCTGGGCGGATGTTCGGTATCGGCATCGGAGGCAATATCCCTTCGTGGCCGTGGTCGCCATGGATAAGCAGTTTGGACTGATCAACAGCTACATCGGCTGGCTCAGTAATGAAAAGATGCAGAAACGCCTCTCCCTGCATACGAATTAAAAAAGCATATCAGCAAGCAACGCGAACGACAAAAAAACAGCAAGTCTCCCCTGACCCCGGAACTTGCTATTCTTTTGCCGTTCACCAAAAAAACATCCCTCCATAAAGAGCTGCATGAAAGCGCCCTCTTGACGAAGCGGACTTGTGTGATTCACAATGGTCATAAGCCATGCGCGCAAAAAATCCGGAGCATGATTGCTCCGGATTTTCTTCATCACAGTTGCTCATAATACAGCTTCCAAGATGGAGTTGTTTATGTGTATTACTGCATACGGCCACTGCCCGACAAGGATTGCTCTGCTTGTTGGACCAGCTTTTTCGTGATGTATCCCCCGAGAGAGCCTGTTTCGCGGGAAACGACGTTACCGTAATAACCATCCTGAGGGATTGTGATGCCGAGTTCTTGAGCGGCCTCATATTTTAATTGTTGTAAAGCGGCGTTGGCCTGCGGTACTTGCAGGTTGTTTGAACGACGTCTGCTCATATTTGAATCTCCTTTCAGTTCTTTGTGAGTGAGGTTCATTGCAAGCTTGCAAGATTATTATGGCTCGCTTACACCTGCTTATCCCTAAAATTCTACATTCGAACGCTGGAGGTTTTTTCCATGAGCAAAGGTCTATCACTGTGGTTTGCCGTTTCATCTATTGTCCTGCTGACGGCAGCCGCCATTTCCATCAGTTATTCCGCTTGGCTTGCCATTTTACTGGGCCTTCTCTCTGTCGGCAACATCGGCTGGGGCTTTGTTATCAAGGCCAAACAACGTCGCTCCTAAGACATTCCCTGTCAAACGCCTGATTGCGTTGGCCTGCGGATTGTCTTAGCGCTTGCGGGGCAGAAACCCCATACGTTCTTTGACCGCGGCCAGCGTGATTTCAGCCGCCTCTTGCGCCCGCTCTGCGGACTGGGCCAAAATGCGTCCAATCTCACCGGATTCCCGGATGTCACGATAACGCTGTTGAATAGGCTCCAGGGTGGCTACAACCGCCTCTGCCAGCTCTTTTTTGAACGTACCGTACATTTGACCTTCATAACGATTCTGCACTTCCTGAAGCGACAAGCCGGTGCACTGGCTGTAAATTCCCATCAGATTGCTGATCTCCGGTTTGCCTGCCGGGTCATATTTAACCTCACTGCCGGAATCAGTGGTAGCGCGACTGATTTTCTTGCGAATGACTTTCGGTTCGTCCAGCAGAGCGATATGGCTGCCCGCATTCGGATTGCTTTTGCTCATTTTTTTGGAGGCATCATCCAATGACATAATTCGTGCGCCCACCTCAGGGATATACGGCTCGGGAACAGTGAAATAATCTCCGTAGCGGTGATTGAAACGACCAGCCAAATCACGTGTCAGCTCCAAATGCTGCTTTTGATCATCACCTACCGGAACCAAATCCGCATTGTAAAGCAAAATATCAGCTGCCATCAGCGCTGGATATACGAACAATCCCGCACCTACCGAGTCCTTACCCTCCGATTTGTCCTTGAACTGGGTCATGCGTTCCAGCTCGCCCATATGGGTCAGGGTTGTCATCAACCATCCCAGCTCCGCATGCTGAGGTACATGGGATTGTAAAAAGACGTTGGATTGCTCGGGGTTAATACCTGCTGCAATAAATAATGCCGCCACGGCCTCCGACTGTTCACGCAATTGAGCAGGTTCCTGCGGCACGGTAATGGCATGAAGGTCTACAACCATAAAGTAACAGCGATGATCCTCTTGCAGCTTGACAAAGTTTTTCATTGCACCGATATAATTGCCCAAAGTAAGCTGTCCGCTAGGCTGAATACCTGAAAGTACAGTTTTCATATTCATCATTCCTCCTGAAATTTATTTAAACCATTGAACGCAAAAAGGCCACGCATCCTCAAGGGACGCGAGACCGTGGTACCACCCTTATTCATTGCCTTCAGCCTGTTACTTGTCGGAGTCATGCCCCGTGGCTACTTGCAATCTTATAGCTCCGTTAACGGGGAGCAATCGGCCGTCATACTGAGGAAGAATGCTTCCTGTTCTGTACGGCACTCCAAGGTCCATTCAGCAGTGCAGGCTCACCGGTTCGCATCTACCACCGGCTTTCTGAAGAGCGTATGCGAAGGCTTACTTGTCCTCATCATCGCATTATCCATGTCATTACATCGTAAACTACATTTATGATAATTCCGTATCCTGTAATTGTCAAATGACAATTGTGCCCTGCGGTCAAAAATCTGTTATCATAATGACACGAAGCTTCAACCGATTATAGTGGACAAAGGAGCATGGATATGAAACAAGTGACCAAAGAACATTGGAATGGTTACGACACGTATGTTTTACATAGCCCTGAACTGGAGGTTACGATGATCCCCCGCCTCGGTAATAATATTATCTCGGTGCGTGATCTGAAGCTGGACCGGGATATCGTACGGCGACCTGGCGAGGAAGAACTGGCCTTTTATTTGCAAAAGCCGTATCATTTTGGCCTGCCGATTCTGATCCCTCCCGGCCGAATCCGCAAAGGACAGTTCGAGTTTGACGGTGTTCCCTATCAGTTTGATCGGAATACAGCCAACGACAATCATATACATGGGTTGCACCGAAATCAATCCTGGCGTTGCAGTGATATTGAAGAAGATGAGGAAGGCTGCAGCGTGACCACCGAGCTATTGACGGAAAGTGATCCGCACTGGATGGAACAATTTCCTATTCCCCTACGGCTGGAGATGACTTACCGTTTGCAGGGACCTGTATTGAGTCAAACGCTGCGTGTAACGAATCTGGGTGACAAAGCAGCCCCATTCGGCTTGGGATACCACACCTGGTTTATGGTGGACGGAGAGCCTGAGCGCTGGCGCCTGAAGCTGCCTGTGAATGGCATATATGAGCAGGACGCTGAACAGCTCCCAACAGGTATAATCACCCCTTTAAATGACTTGGAGCCGCTTTCTACGGGACTTTCCCTGAAAGGAACGAATCTGGATACGCTGCTGCGAGCATCGGAAGGACCTGCTGAGGCCCTATTGACCCGTGATGACGGTTATCAGATTCGCTACACAGCAGATGAGCAATACTTTAAGTATTGGGTGTTGTATACCAAGGGGGAATGCGATCAGTATTTTTGCATCGAGCCTTATACCTTGTTGCCTAATGCACCCAATATGCACGATCCTGTAGGAACGAGCGGACTGATTCGACTGGAGCCTCAGCAGTCCATTAACCTGAAAACTCAGGTTCATATGATATATCCGTAATTTCCCTCTATTCATTTTCCTTCCTTCGGCGCATATTTTCATAACTATGTCGCATAATAACCTCATCACAGCCGAAGGAGGTGACTACACATGTATGAAGCTAATCAAGGCAGAGGACGCCGTAGCAACAACCTGGTTGTACCTCAAGCCAACAATGCACTGCAACAATTGAAATACGAAGCTGCACAAGAGCTGGGCATTACCATTCCGGCAGACGGTTATTATGGTGACATGCCATCCCGTGAGGCTGGTTCTCTGGGAGGTTATATCACTAAACGCTTGGTACAGCTGGCCGAACAGCAATTATCAGGTCGTTCAGGTCAATAAGCGTCATTATTCCACATGAAGCATCCCGTTCATCGCAATGAACCAAAATACGATAGTTCGGGCATATAACAAAGGCGGTCTTCCCCAGGAAGGCCGCCCTTTCTTTACTCTTCAATATGGATGATTATTCAGAATTAGCCGCTCGGTATGTAGGCTTATTATATCGGATCATGAGATTCGCCATGTTATAGTTCGATTCCAGCGTAGCATCCACCAGAATAGTTCCCTGTCTGACAGCAAAATCGAAAGCAATTTCACCATGAGTCCAACTCCGCTTGTGATTTAGTGTGTCCAGCGCCATACGACGGAAGTCCGCCCGATGATCTACAGACAGCCCCGGCTCCACCGCACCAAAAGTACCTCCCTTACCCGCAATCGGATTATGACGGATACCAAATTTTCCAACCACATTGTTACGTATTTGTACAAATACAGTTCCTGACGACAAACCCGCAAGTTCATCATCCAGTTCTTTAAATACGATATCCATCTGTCTTACTAACGACAATTGACCTACTTCATTCATTACAAAAATCCCCCTATATACCTGTTTCAAAACCATTAATAGGTCTTATGACTCAATTATATGCGAAGCTTTTTAACGTTACAATCATATACAACATAAATGGGCATTTATAACTAATTTCTAAGTATATCCATCAATTTAAATTTCACCAACAGGTAATACCAACTCTAATTCGACACATTATGACTTCATTCCTCATAATCTGCAAGAATTACAAAAAAGGCCCCCCTTGCGGGAGACCTGATTGGAGTGTATATCCGTTATTCCGTCATTTGCAAAAATTGCTCTATATCCTGAACTGTGACTTGCGCGGCATTACGCCAGAAGTCAGCTTGTGTTAAATCGATCCCCAGATGCTTGGAAGCCAAATCTTCCACCGTCATGCGACCCGTATCACGCAGCAAGGCATCATATTGATCGGCAAAGCCATGTGAATTTTTCTTCGCAAAGGCGTAAATCCCGGCACTGAACATGTACCCAAACGTATATGGGAAGTTGTAGAATGGAGTGTTCGTAATATAGAAATGCAGCTTGGATGCCCAAAAATGAGGGTGAGCCTCATCCAAAACGCCGCTGAACGCTTCACGCTGTGCTTGCTCCATTAATTCTCCCAGTTGCTGCGCTCCTACAACTCCGTTTTTTCGTAGCTCGTAAAAACGGGTTTCAAACAGGAAGCGGGCATGGATATTCATGAAAAAGGCTACGCCGCGCTGGATTTTATCCTCCAGCAAAGCAACCTTCTCCTGCCCCTCCGCAGCCTCCAACAAAGCATCTGATACAATCAGCTCTGCCAGCGTCGAAGCCGTCTCAGCTACGTTCATCGCATAATTTTGATTCAATGGATGCAATTCATTCATCACATGCTGGTGGTAACCGTGTCCAAGCTCATGGGCCAGTGTCGAAACGTTGGAAGGCGATCCGGCGTAGGTCATGAAAATACGGGTCTCTTTGCTAAGACGAAGAGAAGTACAGAATCCACCAGGACGTTTGCCCGGGCGATCTTCTGCTTCAATCCAGCTTTTCTCAAAAGCCATTTCAGCAAAATGGGCCATTCTTGGACTGAATTTACCGAATTGCTCAACAATCGTTACGGCTGCATCGTCGTATGGGATTTTAGTAGTAGACGTTCCCAGTGGGGCCTCAACGTCATGCCACGACAGTTTCTCCAAGCCCAGTAGCTTCGCCTTCCGCTCCAGATATTTAACCAGTACAGGCTTCGTTTCATTAATGACCTGCCACATGGTATCCAGCGTCTGTGCCGACATCCGGCTGATTTCCAGCGGCTCCTTAAGCACGTCAGTCCAGCCCCGTTTTTCATACAGCTTGAGACGGAAGCCTGCCAAGTGATTAAGTGTATCCGCACAATAGTCCTCAACCTTGGTCCATGCTTCTTCCCAACGCGTGAACACTTCTTGACGCACACTACGATCCGGTTCATCCAGCTTGTTGGCAGCCTGCCCTACAGACAAATTTACGATTTCTCCATTCTCTGGAACAGGGATCGTCATATTTTTGACAATCGTGTCATAAAAATCACCCCAACCGTGGTAGCCGTCCACAGCCAAATCCAATGCCAGACTTTCCAGCTCAGGTGCCATTTTCTCACGAGCCTCGTTCCGATATTCATTCAGGACAAAAGAGATCGGCCTAATCGTTTCCCGTTCCATCCACTTTTGCCAAATGTCTTCACTCGTTTGTGCCAGCAAGTTCTGGAAGGATACCAAAGTACTTTTCCCCTGTGCATACAGCGTATTTATGCGTGCGCCCAGTTCAACAGCCTGCTTGTCATGTTGGTTCTGAGCGGTTAGACAGGAAACAAAAGAACCTGCTTGCGATGCTCCGTTAAACATCTCTTGCATAGCATTCAGCACATTATCCAGACGCTCGGTATCCAATACCGTTTGCGGTACTTTGGCTGATTTAAGTTGAGACTGCAATTGTTGAATCTTGCTCTCCAGCTCCTCCAAAAATGCTTTAAATGAGGGAGAGGAAGACCCCCCACTAAATATGGAGTCCAAATCCCATGTTTGCTTCAATGGTGTTTTCATAGCAGTTCCACCTTTCTTTTGGCGAATTCATGTGGTTTCATATACAATAAAGCTACATCGTGATGGTAAAATCACTACAATTAGGAGGAATACAGGATGAGACCTTTACAAATTTCGCCGGAAACGGCTGTGAAATTATCCGAAAAACTTGGCATTCCGCTGGAACATCTCATGCATACACCCCAGCATATTTTGATGCAAAAGCTGGCTGAGCTGGCCAAAGAAGAAACCGCTGACCCGAACGGCGGTGAATCGGACAAATCATGATCCCTTTTCACAAAACCTGGCCTTATGACATTGTCATGGGGGACGTTTATGTACAATCTTGTCCGTTTTGCGACCAAGAGAACGTCCTGCTCCCCCTAAAGCCCAAAGAACTTAAGCTTATACATGAAGGCATGAAGAAGCTGCTTGTATTCCCATGCTGCCACAGCAGGATTACTTTGGTGGATTGTGACAACGATTATCTGCTGTCAGATACCACCCTGCGCCATCATTAATTGATGAGTCTGTTTAGAAAAAGGTAGCCGTTGTTGATAAACAAGGTGTGAACCATGAGCCTAAGCTGGCCATAGTGCACACCTTTTTTATCAGGAGGAGCTTACGTCCTGCATTTCCTCAGGCAGTTGAATTTCCTTAGCCAGCATTTGCTCTCTTAATACAGCCCATTGTTCACGAGAAGCCCGAATCATAGCCGCGTCCATAATTTTCTTGTCATTAATGACACGTGAAAACCAGCGAACCGCTTCGTTAAAGTTGCCTGTACGTCGATGCAATTCTCCAATCAGATAGAGAAGCTTGGCATTATTCGCCCCGACGCCTTCCAGCTCATAGACTCGAATATAGGAGTCCAGACTAAACTTTAGAAATCGAAGCTCCTGCTCCTCGTTCCCCTGGTATCGGTACATCCACGCGATATGCTGTAACAGGCTGGCTATCACCCGTTCCTTTTCCCCGATGACCTGCGCACACAGTAAACCCAGCTTGTACGTTTCCAGCGCCTCTTCCCAGTTGCGATGTCCGCCATACTCACGGGATTGCCATCGATTACCAATTTTGTCCTTAAACAGCTTGTTCTGCTGATCGCTTAACTGAATGGTAGAATGCTCTGTTGAGGTAAATCCGCAATGAGGACAAACCCGTACGACATAAAAATCGGGATTTTCATTCTTGTAATACGCGCAGAAGTCTGAATCCGTACGAATTGCCTTCTTTAGGCTCGGTCTGACACGAGATGTCTGAAATTCTTCTTCACAAAGAGGACAAGAGATTTTAATCTGATATAACGGTTCAAGTTCCAATGTTTTTACAACCCTCTCCAAAATTCGGCAATCCCCGCAAGCTTACGGGGTATTTACAAAATGATGCGCAGGACCAGACAATCGATTAAGTATAAATGAACGAAGCGGCTCCTCAATGCCTGTATCCGTTAAGGCACCCGCCATACAGGACAACCACGCTTCTGCTCGCTCCTCCGTTACGGGAAACTTCATATGTCTGGCACGTAACATTGGGTGACCATAAGCATCTGAAAACAGGGACGGTCCACCAAAAAACTGGCTCAGGAACATATACTGTCTTTCCTTGACCGACTCTATGTCTTCAGGAAACAGAGGACTTAACAACGGATCTTTATAAACTCTCGGGTAGAAGGCCTCAATAATAGCACGAACACCTTCCGCACCCCCAAGATTGTCATAAATGCTCAGGCTAGGATTCACTTTTCCCCCAACTTTCTGTGCTATGGTAATAAATATACACCCGTATTATAACAAAAAACAAAAAATGACGCTAAGAATAAGCGTCATCTCATCATTTCACATATACAGACAAGCTTGCACGACTTACAAACAGGTCCGCAATATTCAAGCACACCTAATAACTCCGCCAATCCTCTTCACCGGGATGGACGAGAGAGGCACGAATAACATACACAAAAGCACACACCAGTAGACCGGCAACGATACTCATCCTGATCACTCCATCCTTAAGGTTATGGATCGTTGTTTTTTTGATTTTAACATAATCTTTACAAAAATACAGCATTTCGCGCAAACGCTTTCTTAACTTTTTGGTACTCTTTGTCCATCCTCGTCCATAGAAATAAAAGTAGAACTCCAAAGGAGGGGCCTCTATGCCGCTGTACCGCCGTTACTCACTCCCTTTGTTCATTCTTATGCTGCTATTCCTATTCATACTTATGGCGGCGCACCCACAATCATCTGTGAATGCCGGACTTCGTGGTCTAGCCATTTGGTGGGACGTACTGTTTCCGTCTTTATTCCCGTTTTTCGTTATTTCCGAGCTGCTGCTCGGTTTTGGCATCGTTCATTTTATGGGGGCACTGCTGGACCCGCTCATGCAGCCTTTGTTCCGTGTACCCGGTTGCGGAGGCTTTGTCGCCGCCGTCAGTTGTGCATCCGGCTACCCTATTGGAGCCAAATTAACGGCCAAGCTGTGGGAGCAAAAATGGATCACCCGCATCGAAGGAGAACGGCTGGTCGCCTTTACAACTTCTTCTGATCCAATATTCCTCATCGGTGCCGTCTCCGTCGGGTTCTTCCATCAACCTGAAATTGCAGTCGTGCTAGGCGCTGCCCATTATGGTGGCGTGCTGATCATCGGCCTGCTCATGCGCTTTCACGGTTCCCGTTCGGGGGACGCTGATATTCACGGCAACCGTCTCCAGTCTGCTGCAACCGCAGCAGGCCACACCGGGCAGCCTAGACCAACATCCCTCGCTGTAGCTGCAAATTCCAAATTAGATATGTCCTCTGCACAACGAAGCGGACGACTGCGCCAAGCGTTATATGCCATGCATACAGCACGCTTGGAAGATGGGCGTCCGTTTGGCGAGCTTCTTAGTCAAGCCATTGCTTCCTCTCTCCGTCTTATTATTGTCGTAGGGGGACTGGTTGTATTCTTCTGCGTCATTCTGGAAGCTTTGACGAACTCCGGTTTAATGAGCGGGCTTCGCCTGCTTACAGCAAGCTTCTTGTCCGCCTGCGGCCTTCCTCCTACGTTAACCGATTCCATTGTAGGCGGTATTTTCGAGGTCACTTTGGGGGCACAAGCCGCTGGTAAAGCCACGGGAGCGGCTTTGCCGTTCAAGGTAGCCGCAGCAGCCTTTGTCCTCTCCTGGGGCGGACTATCGGTTCATGCTCAGGTCGCGAGCATTTTGAATACGACGAATCTCCGGTACCTACCGTTTGTGCTGGCCCGCGCTGCGCACGGCATCATCTCTGCTCTGCTGGCTCTCGTGCTATGGCGTCCGCTCATGGGTCAGGGAAGCTCGCCAGTCTTTTCCCCGATACATGTTATCACCTGGTCTCCCGGCTTTTCACCCACTGTGCTGTGGCAAAGCCTGCTATTCCTTGCCTGCCTGCTGACAGTAATGCTCTGTCTCTCTTGGTTGAGTGTAGGCACAAGCCGCTTATTCGCACGTCTGAGGGGAGCGTCTAGGGAATGAACGATTGTGTTCTTGCTCATAATTGATTATGATCGGTATATACCCATGACAAAGGAGCTTTTCATCTTGAGATATTATGTTCTGGATCGCGGGGATCAGCACTCCATGGACTTGAGTCAGCAGTTTCACCGTCTTGCCCAAGAAAAGAATTTCAAGCTGGATGCCGAATCGCCGGAAATCGTCGTGTCAATTGGAGGCGACGGTACTATGCTTCATGCGTTTCATACCTTCATCGACCGACTTTCGGATATAGCCTTTGTTGGTGTACATACCGGTCATCTGGGCTTTTATGCCGATTGGCGTGCGGACGAGCTGGAGGAGCTAATCCACCTGATGAGCCAAAGCGGATCTGAGGGACCCCTTAAACCGAGAATCGTCAAGTATCCATTGATCGAGCTGGAGATTCACAAGAAGTCTGGAAATGCCTCTTTTATTGCGTTGAATGAATTTACGTTAAAAGGGGTCGATGGCACTGTCGTGGCGCAAGTGGATATTAACGATGTCACTTTCGAAATGTTCCGTGGAGACGGAATATGCGTTTCTACCCCTTCAGGTACGACTGCCTATAACAAAGCACTCGGCGGAGCTATGGTTCACCCCACTATTGAAGCGTTGCAACTAACTGAGATTGCCTCCATTAACAACCGGGTGTATCGGACACTTGGATCGCCATTGTTGCTACCCAAGCACCATCATTGTGATATTTTTTCGAGAAAAGATCAGCGTCTTCTGCTGACGGTAGATCATCTAAACTTCCCTGTGGATGATTTGATCTCTGTTCGTTGTCAGGTCTCCAGTCACAAAGTCAGCTTCGCTCGTTATCGTCCCTTTCCATTTTGGGATCGGGTACGCATTGCCTTTCTTAATTAGGCAAGCTGCTTTGAAATACACATAGAACTGAAAAGCACTAGAACATGCAAAAGAGCCAACCTTGGCTCTTTTTTTGTATGATAGGGCCAACTCAATCCATAGTGGATCTTGTCACCGATCAACAAAAACGGCTCCTGAAATTCAGGAACCGTTTTGTTGTGGAGCTGTAAATGTTTTATTCTTTTTGCTTTCCTCAGCTCTTTCGGCTTTGGCAGCAGGCTGCGTCTGACGCTGGCCTCTGGAATCACGTGAGACGCGGACTTGCCGTCCCTCCCGGTTTTCCTTCGATTGACGCTCATAGCGTGGACCATGGGATTCCTTTTTCTCGAAATTCCCTTGCTGATTACGCTGTTTCCGTGGTTCGCGGGCTTGCTGCCCTTCACCGGAAATTCGTCCCTCCTTTGCCTCACGCGGTTCCCTCGGCTGACGCGAATCACGTGCTTCTCGCGGCTCACGCTGCCGATTCCCTTCGCGTTCTTCTCTGGTCGGACGGCTTTCACGGAATTCCCGTGGCTGTCGCTCACGCAGTTCCTGAACTTCCCTTGGTTCCCGTCGTTGCAGCTCCCGCGACTCCCGAATTTCCTGAGCTTCACGAGGCTGCTCCACTCGCAGCTCCTCGGTTTCCCTGGACTCACGCTGTGGCTCCGGCCATTCCCGTTCTTCTTCGTCTGCGCGTTGCAGCACTTCTTGCAGCTCGCCGGCTTCAGCCGTTTCCGTTGGTTCCGCTTGAGGTTCCGCCAACTGTTGATAATCTGACGATACGGATTCATCATTGTTTTCATTCTTGCTGAGCACTTCGCGGCTCTTAAGCAGCACAAAATAAGCACAACCGAAATTACAATATTCATTAATGTAATCGTCCAGTACTGCTATGGATGTATCTTTGTTGGCCTTGGGATGCCCGTCACGGTAAAAACCCTTTAGACGTAGCTGATTGTAACCCCAATCACCAATAATATAATCATAGCGCTCCAGCACTTCACTATACCGGTCACGAAAAGCCTCGGGATTCCACCCGTTCTTGTGATCCTGCAACACTTCATAGTTTTTACCACCGATATGAAACAAGCTAATCTAACCGCCTTTCCCGGATCAAGCCTGCGAAAGGGCGCCTTCTTCCTTATGCTGAGCGGCAGACTTCACCTGCTCATGCGCTTGGTAGGAGCTGCGGACCAACGGACCTGATTCCACGTGGCTGAACCCCCGTTGTAATCCCTCTTCCTTTAACTTCGCAAAATCTTCCGGTGGGTAATATTTTTGCACATACAAATGTTTCTCGGATGGCTGCAAATATTGTCCAATTGTCATAATATCGCAATCGACTTTACGCAGATCATCCATGGTTTGTAAGATCTCGTCCCACTCTTCTCCGACACCCAGCATGATACTGGATTTGGTAGGGATAGACGGATTTAATTGCTTTGCATTTTGAAGAAGCTCCAGGGAGCGACGGTATTTCGCCTTGGCCCGAACTTTATCGGACATTCGCTCTACCGTTTCAATATTATGATTCAAAATATCTGGCTTGGCATCCATGACTATACGCAGCGATTCGATATCGCCCATAAAATCGGGAATCAACACTTCTACGCTACAAAAAGGCAATCGGCGGCGAATCGCACGCACCGTTTCTGCAAATATAGTGGCTCCCCCATCCTTCAAATCATCGCGGGCCACACTGGTTACGACACAGTGTTTCAAGTTCATGTTTTCAGCCGCTTCCGCGACGCGTTCAGGCTCCTGTAAGTCCAGTTCCGTAGGCATTCCCGTATTCACTGCGCAAAAACGGCACGCACGCGTACAAATATCACCCAAAATCATAAATGTAGCTGTCCTGTTGGCCCAGCATTCATATATATTAGGGCATCGCGCCTCCTCACATACGGTATGTAATGTCTTGGAACGCATCATGCTCTTGATTTCCTGATAATTATCGCCTGTCGTGAGTTTAATACGAATCCAGTCGGGCTTGGCTTCCTTCACTTTTCTAGACAATGGCATAGACCTTCTTTCTGATAAGCTTGGGCTGTCATTGCCATACATTATAACATGAAAGCCATGGAAAAACCTCCATTCATTGTTCCCTTTTTGATATGACTTTGATGCCGGAAAAGTAAAATCCTTATATGGATAAAAGCGACGGATATGGCTCAATCTAAACCAAAGCGCCCGTACCAATGCCGCTGGATGCGGGCCTGTAATCTACGGGGCTGTCAAGCTCCCTTATGAGGAGGTTGGTTCACGTGCCTTACCCTAAACGTACAGTCCGCGCTGTTTGCCTGTTGCCGCTGCTGTTATGCGTTACTACATTGACAATGGCCTGTCCGCTTCCTGCTCAGGCCTTGGCCAAACCTTTACAAACATCATCCCAAAGCATTCAGCAGGCACATATCGCTACTCCAAATTCCCAGTCATCATTGTATACGTCCAGGCTTGCTCTATATCGTTCCGTCGAAGCCTTGACAGGAATTCCGTGGTACAGGCTGGCCGCTATCGACCAGTATGAACGCACGCTTACGATTGCGCATCCCAAGGATCGCAAGCATGCGGAGCGAGTCACAGGTATCTTTGTCACTGGCCCCGTCTGGTCTGGTCTAATGAACCCTGATCCCGAGGATCGGCATCCACGTTCCATTTCTTTTTTTTCCGGGTTGGGGCAGGACGGATCGGGTGACGGAATTGCTGACCGAGATGATGACAGGGACTTGCTGTTCAGCATCGCCTCTTATCTCGGTAAATATGGAAGCACAGAGGATGAGTTTTCCATTGCAGTATGGGAATATTACCACAACAGCCGTGCCGTTCAAAGGGTACAGCAGTTCGCCAAACTGTATCGAACATATGGAAAGCTGGAGCTAGGCACACAAGCCTTCCCGCTTCCCTTGGGCAGCATTTATAGCTATCGCAGCACTTGGGGCAGTCGTCGGAGTTGGGGCGGTTACCGCATTCACGAAGGAACAGACCTATTCGCTGGCTACGGCGTTCCGGTTCGCAGTACCTGCTACGGCGTAGTGGAAATGAAAGGCTGGAATCCGTTCGGTGGATGGCGAATCGGGATTCGGGATCTCAGCAACCGCTATCACTACTATGCGCACCTCTCTGGCTTTGACAAGACCGTTCACAACGGGGACATTGTCACGCCAGGTCAGATTGTCGGCTGGGTCGGAAGCTCGGGTTACGGCAAGCCCGGTACCCAGGGGAAATTCCCGCCACATCTGCACTATGGCATATACCGGGACAGCGGTTGGATGGACTGGTCCTTTGACCCATATCCGTTATTAAGACAATGGGAGCAAACGGAGCGCAAAGCGCTCAAAACCAGTAAAGTAAAAGGGACCTCCACATAAGGTCCCTTTTGCTTTTCATATACAACAATCAAGCCCTCTCACCCCTTTTCATTCGCTTATGGCGTTGGAGATGAAGTGGTGGGTTCGTCTTGCTGCATCTGTGGAACACTCTCTATGCCGGAATCCGCAACGCCGCCTGTCTCTATCGAATGTGGCGGCAACGCCAAATTAGGGGCGACGGCTCCATTTTTACCGACGGGCTTACCCTGATTATCATAGTAGTACATTGGGACATTGCCTACCACCAGCAAATAAGACACCGGGATTTCCGTCTCCACAATTTGAGGCTGCATTTCAAAAGGAATCACGACGGACACCTCCGTCGTAATCCGAATATACACTTCCACCAAAATCATGTTGATGCCCGCATCCTGCTGGCGTGTATTTAAATCTACCTTGATCGCTCCATGCGGCTCCACCTTGAGTGGAACCTTCGGGCCATAGGCTGCCAGCAGCGGACTGCCCAATGCCTGACCGATTGGAACGCTCTCATCAAAATGGCTCATGCTGTCCATCGTTGCCTTGACTGCCTTGAGCGTATCCGAAGTAATTCTCATATGCTCCGCATAATTGAGAACAAAGCCGGAGGTTTTCCCTTGCGCATCCGTTCTCCATTCGATCAGTTTATCTGCGCTCTCCCCCTGCTCAACCTGCGCAGTAATCGCTGAATTAATGGCCTCCGTCGCCATTTGTTTGACCCGTACTTTTGCCAAATGCATCATAGGTGGCTTCAAATGCTGCTCCACATAAGAAGCAACCTGTACGATTCCCACCAGCAGTATCAGCCCCACAATGAGCCATACTCTGCGTCCGCCGTGTTTTCTTCTGTTGGGTCTGCTATGCCAATGCGGTCTTCTCTTCATCCCGATCCCCCCGCAGCGATGAGCTTACCCTACAAGGATATGCGAGGGGTACACGAAAAAGAAGCTGCCCGTCCGGCAGCTCCCTTGGGTGTGCTAAAAATTTAACATTCCCGTTGTGACACTTAAGTCAGGATTTTTGCAAAACCCTCAAGTATGAATTGAAAAAATTATTTAAAAATACGGTCAATCTTTTCAATATCCGCCTGGTTCAGTTGAACATCCAGCGTTTTCAGATTCGCCAGCACCTGCTCCGGCCCCTTCGCCCCTGGAATGAGGGCATCAATCGAATCACGGGTCAGATACCATGCGAGCACAACATGAGCGACCTCTGCATTCAACGCATTGGCAATCTGCCGTACCTGCTCCACTTTGTCCAAATGACGAGCAAATGCCTCTCCCTGGAATAATGGATTTTTCGCTCTGTTGTCCGTGAAGATTGTGTCTTTCGTATACTTACCGCCCAGCAATCCGGAAGCCAGCGGGAAATAAGGCACAAATGAAATGGCATTGGCCTTGGTGTAAGGCAGCAGTTCCTTTTCCGCTTCCCGTTGGAGCAAATTATATTCAGATTGAAGCACATCTACATAGCCGTTACTATTCGCATCCTTAAGTTGTTCAATGGAAAAGTTAGAAACGCCAATGGCCTTGATTTTGCCTTCGTCCTTGAGCTTCTTCAATTCTCCGACAGCCTCTGCCTTCGGCGTAGCTTCATCCGGGAAATGGATATAAAACAGATCGATATAATCGGTCTGCAATCTTTTCAGACTGGATTCGACGGATTCACGTAAAAATGCAGGCGAGTTGTCAAAAACAACCTCTCCGTTCACAAATTTGTGTGCCCCCTTGGTCGCAATGACCGCTTCCTCACGTTTGCCCCGCTCCTTCAGCACCTCACCGATCAACCGCTCTGAGTGCTCAGGTCCATAAATAAAAGCCGTATCCAGAAAATTGATGCCGTTATCCAAAGCTGTGCGAACGACTTCTTTGCCCGTTTCATTGTTCAAACCGGAAAAAAGATTATGTCCTCCCACCTTATTTGCACCCAAACCGATTGGTTTTACGTATAGATCTGTTTTGCCAATACGCACTTGCTCTGCCAATTCACGTCATCTCCTTTTCGAAAGTTACTTCCATTTTAATATTAAATTCCAAAAAAATCAAAGTGCGTACTTGGCAGTTGCTCCTATCCTTTAATCCCCGTTAAGGCAATCCCTTCCATAAAATACTTTTGTCCTATGGCAAACAAAATAATAGCAGGCAAGACAACAATTAAAGAAGCTGCCATCAAAACGCCCCATTGAGCCGAATATATCCCCTGAAATTGCTGTAGTCCAATCGCCAACGTAAATTTGCTCTCATCATTAAGATAAACCAGTGGTCCCATAAAATCATTCCATGTATTCAAAAACGTAAACAATCCAATAACCAAAATCGCCGACCTCGACAAAGGCAAAATAATACGGGTAAAAATCGTAAAATGATTGCCTCCATCCACAAATACAGCTTCATCCAGTTCGCGCGGTAGAGTCATGTAAAATTGTCTTAGCAAAAAAATATTAAAAACGCCTCCACCAAAAAACGAAGGTAATACCAATGGAACGTACGAATTAACCATGCCTAATGCCTGCCAACCAATAAATGACGGAATTAGCGTGACTGCAAACGGCAGCATCATGCTGCTTAATAACAAGGCGAATACCTTATCTCTTCCCTTCCATTTCATTCGCGCAAAGCTATAGGCAGAAATCGTACTCGACAGAAGTACACCCGCCAAAGTACCCGCAACGACGATAAATGTATTCACAAAATAGCGCCCAAAGGATAACTCTTCAAACGGCTGTAAAAAATTTTCGAGTACAAAAGGCTCTGGAATCCATTTCGGCGGGATCAAAAAAATCTGACTTAAATCCATCATAGAGCTTCGCACCAGCCAGTAAAAAGGAAACATACAAAACAGTGAGCCCACTACAAGAACTGTGTAGAGTGAAGCCCTGCTCCAACTCCAACCGCGTTTTTTCATCTTCATGCCCCCCCGCCTTCGTAATACACCCATTTTCGGGCCGTCTTGAACAGAAAGGCAGTGAATACCAAAACGACAATAAAGAGTACCCAAGCAATAGCACAGGCATAACCCATATTCGAAAAAGTAAATGCCTCGCGGAACAAATAAAATGTATAAAACAAGCTGGAGTTATTGGGTCCACCCTGAGTCATGACGTACGGCTGAACAAACACCTGAAACCCACCGATGAAGCCCATAATCGTATTAAAAAAAATAGTGGGCGATGTCAATGGAATTGTAATATAAATAAGCTTATGAAGAGCGTTCCCACCGTCAATTTCAATGGCTTCATAATAATGTCTAGGTATATCTTGCAAGCCTGCCAGAAAAATAATCATGGTTCCTCCAACGGTCCATAAGCTCATTAAAACCAGAGTAGGAACTACCGAACCTTCGCTATAGATCCATTGACTTTCGGGCAAATGCAGCGCACGCAGCACCACATTTAGCAAGCCAAGATCGGGATCAAACAGCCACATCCAGATCATGGACGATGCTATGAGTGGCACAATGGTAGGCAGATAAAAAACGGTTCTGAAAAAAGCCAGACCTTTTACCTTTTGATTAAGTAATATCGCCAAAAAGAAAGCTACAATAATTTGCAGGGGCACACTCAGAAACACATAATAAAACGTAACCCCGAGTGATTTATAAAAAAATTGATCCGTACCGTCAAATAAGTGGACGTAATTATCCAGACCGATAAAATGGGCCTGTGAAGCAACCTTGTAATCGGTAAGACTGAACCAGAGACTAGCGATCATCGGTCCCAGAACAAAAATGACAAAGCCGAGAATAGCAGGGGCGGCAAAAAGCCACCCCAACCCATTTTCCTTCTTACGAATAGAAGATAATGATTGCATTCTATCCCTCTCTTTCTGTCAAAACACTCACCCTATTCTTTTGGATACGTCCCTTTAAATTCCGCGTTAGCCTTTGCGGAAACCTCCTTGAATGCTTGCTCCACCGTTTTCTTGCCCAGCCATACCTGATCCAGCGCCGGGTTAATGATGGCATTGATTTTTTCCGAGTTTTTCAGATAATAGTCGTAAGAATTGACACCGTTATGCAGCGTTTGGTTCATGACAGCATCACGGTAACCATCGGCATGACCTGGTTTGACATCGGCCCATTTGCTAATCAAGTCTGGTTCGGTGTACCACTTTTTCATGACAGGCATCCACAATCCGCTGGAATGCATGTCAAGTCCGCTTTCAGCATCCAGTAAGAATTTATAAAACATCCATGCTTCTTTAGGATGTTTGGTTTTGGCAGAAATCACTTCCGGTTCGCCAAACAGGATCGTTTTGCTGCTTTTCAGCTTGGGTAATACGCCTACACCGAAATTCACCTTCGATTCTCCAAGATCCAATTGAACCCACTGTCCATCCAGATCCATCGCCACACGCTTACTTTGCAGTGCTACGGCCGGAGAAGGTATATTTTTGGATTGCGTCGGCGACGGTGCCACATGATAAACGTTGATCAGATCAGCCATTTTCTGAACAGCTTCAATCACATCAGGGTTCTCAAGATTAAGCGAGTGACCTTTGTCTGAAATGACACTTACATTATTGGAAGGCACAAGCAAATGCCACATCCATGTATCAAACCGAACTCCGTACTGTTTAATGTTACTGGCATCGAAATTGGGACTGAGCGCATTATTTCCCGCTTTATCAATGGTGAGCTTCTGTGCTGTCTCTAAAAACTGCTCCCATGTCCAAGCCTCCTCAGCCTTTACTGGTGGCAAAGCAACACCAGCCTCATCAAACAAATCTTTATTGTAATAGAGGGCGAAAGCTTCCTCAGTTACCTTGACCCCAGCCACTTTGTCCTTATCCCAATAGATGACTGAATTAGGAATGAGACTTTCCTTCGTTAGCTCCTTATCCTCCTTCAAAAATTCATTTAAATTATATAGTTTGCCTTGTTCAGCCCATTGCAGAGCCTGTGCTTTATAAATGGGAAATACATCGGGTGCCTGATTGGCAGCAAACATCGTCGTTAATTTGGTTACGTAATCCCCGGGGATATGCATATAGTTGATTTTGATCCACGGATATTTCTCTGTAAATTTTTTAGCGATTTCCTCCTGAACCTTCTTTTCATTAGTGCTACCCCAACTGGCATAGGTCAGTGTCACTTGCTCGTGACCCTGCAAATCTACTGGCTTGCTGCTGCTCTCATTTGAACTACAGGCTGACATAAGCCCAAAGATCAAGCACATGCAGACGATCCATAACTTTCGCTTTAACATGAGTAACGCCCCCAAACCATTTATTTTTTGATCTTTTCGTTTGTTGCTTCGTCACTAAATTCATTTTAGCAAACGCTTACATTATTAAAAGTCGTACTCTCATTGGATTGGTGTCATTTGATTAGATCTATGAATTTCTCCGATGCGGATCAGGACAAATGTCCCCTTACCTTCTGACGAGTGGAGCGTAACGCCATATTCCATTCCATATAATAGCCGTACTCTTCTGTCTACATTTTTAATGCCCGTTGATCTGATTTCTCCAGCTTGAATTCGGCGTATATGATCTTCTTGAATTCCTAATCCATTATCCTCCACTTTAAAACACACCAATTGTTTCTCGATCCAGGCTGTGATCCTAATCCGACCACCTGATTCCATTTCGGCGAAGCCGTGAATAATTGAATTCTCCACAAAAGGCTGTAAGAAAAGCTTGGGAACTTCCATCTGTAGCAAAATGGGATCAATATCATATTCCACCGTGAACTTGTCCTCAAAGCGATTCTGCATAATATAAATGTATTTTTCCAGCCAATTCAGATCGGTTTCCAAACTCCATGTATCGTTTTTATTCCGAGTCGTAATTTGCAGCATTTCTGCCAAACTAATGATCATCTGTCCTAATTCCTGCTGTTTATGTTCTAACGCGATCCAATACATGGTCGTTAAGGTGTTATACAAAAAATGGGGATTTAGTTGTAAATTAAGTGCCATTAACTCCGACTCTTTGGCTCGCAGACGTGACTTGTAATTTTCCTCGATTAAATCTTTAATTTTTTCATTCATTTGATTAAATCGAATCACCAGATCTCCCAATTCATCATAGCCACGTACAGGAATCCGAATATCAAAATGCCCCTGCTCCATTACTTTCATCGCCTGTTTCATATCCGTGATAGGCTTACTGATGTAAACAGACAGTAAATAAGCAAGAATAACAGCAACGAGCATCATAAAGCCTAAAAAAAACAATGTGTAGGTGCGAATCGTTGACAGATGTCCCAACACATCTTCCATGGGAATGGCTATATAAGATACCCAGCCTGTCGTCTTCATCGCTTCATAAACAAGTAATATGCTTTGACCCTTAACATTTACCATTTTCATTCCTTGCTCCGAGGTAATAGCATTTTTGAGCCAGTCTGCCACGGGCTTTCCCTCTTGATTCGGTCCGTCAGAGCTAATGACCAGCCCGTTCTGATCATGAATCATGCCGTAGGATAGATGTGCAAATCCGCTGCGGGCTGCGTAATCTTCAAAACCCCCTTTTAACAAATCAGGACGGAAATTCAATATAAGTATAGGCTTTTCCTTTCCCTCCGGAAGCGTATGGAAGGTTCCCGCATCATCTATTGCAGTCAAGTGAAGCTGCTTCACAACAGCAAATAAAGAACTAAACTCATACGAGCCCTGTTTTAAATCCTGCTGATGAAATGTATCCGCATACGAATAGGTAGGGATCCACTCGGTAGCCCCCTCTGCTTCCACTGCCGTAGTCGCCAAGGGAGAAGAATAGAAAGGCTGAACGGGAATATACATCCGATTGCTGCTTCCATAGGCATAATTTCGCGTCATAATCTGAGAAGCGTATACTTCCTCCATATTGCCAAAGTATCTGTACAACATGTTCGTAATGCTGCGATCAGCTTGTAAAAGAGATGAAGAATCCGAAGTATCCACGTCTGAAATGGTCTGAAGAAGGTCATGGTCGATCGGAATCATATCTACGGTTTTTTGAATTGCAGTCAGCTTGTTATCCAGCAGTTGGTTATTACTGCGCAGAACGCTTGTCACGCTATCTGTTACGTTTGTAGTAATATTCCGTGCACTTGTTTCAAAGTAAACAAAACCCAGGATCAAAACCATAAAACCAGACAACAAAAAATAGGACAGCATCAATTTCGTACGAAAGCTACTGTCCAAAAATTTTTGATACATATATTTAACTTGGCGCATCGTACCTTCCTTTCACCTAACAATCAGTTGAATTTCCTGCGAAATTCTTCCGGTGTATGCATTACGTTCTTTTTGAAAACCTTAAAAAAATACTTGATATCTTTATAACCAACCTGTCTACTAATTTCTGCGACCTTGGCGTCTGTATGCAGCAGTAAATGCTGAGCCTTTTGCATCCTGAGCTTCACCATATATTCCGTGAACGAGAGTCCAAAATAATTTTTGAACAGAATGCTAAAATAGGACGCATTATAGTGGAAGCGCCGGGCCACGATCTCCAGACTTAGGTCTTCATGTAGATGTGTATCCAGAAATTCCTTGCACTTTTTCATAATGGGTTCGCCTTTGGAACCGCTATGAAGCTCAAGGATCAGCTCTTTAAGCCACAATGCAACACGATCCTGGAGATCCTGAAGACATGTGGCTTCCAAGACAGCTTTGTTCATCTGCTCTGAATGACGCGAGTAAAATTCTTCACTCCACCCTATATTTAACCCTTGTAAACTAGCCAACAGAAGCTGTATCAATTTCGTTTTGAGCACTTTAGGTGCAGGATACCCTTGCGTCATTCGTCCAATGAAATGTTGCACCCTATCCAATAGCTGATCGGTCTCTTCATTGGAGATAGCGCTTTCAATAAATTTCAAATTGGTCATTTGTTCGTGTGTGCTCATTTCCAGTACCGACTGCTCATCATCTGATACGACAAGGTCCAAACATCTGATGTGAGGTGTATAAAAACGCATGGAGATGAGGCGAACGGCCTTTTCGTAAGATTGGCTTATTTGCATCTCATCAAAATCAAAAGGTTGACCCCAAGCAGACCAGATCGAAATAGATTGCTGCTGCTCCATCTTTTCCAGTCTAATTTGAAGCGCTCTTTTGGCCTCCCTACCTTCAGTCCTGTCCTTCCAATTTACTACTGCAATCACATGCTCTTTATGGGATTCAAGTGGAAACACGACAGATGATGCCCAAGGCCGCAATATTTCAGCAACCGTATTATGGAGTAGGGAACCCCACTCATGTATATCCTCCGGGCGGGAGGCAGATGCTCCCAACGCAAGAACTTCTCCTAGCCCCTGCCATCCAAAGTGACTCTTTAACAGGCTTTTCTCGTGAGCCTGTAACTTGTCTGTCACCCATCTGCTAAACAAATGCTCCAAAAATGCAGGCATACTCTGCTCGATCTGGTTCAACGCCGTTCGATTTTCACTGAGTGCCTCATGCTCCTGTACAATAACCTTTTCCATGTGTTGAATCACTTCAATGAGCTGCTGCGATTGGACGGGTTTCACCAAATAATCATTCGCCCCGTACCGCACCGCCTGCTGTGCATAGCTAAATTCCTGGTAGACTGTCACTAAAATAACTTTAGTTTCATGCTGGCCGGATGTTCTCAATTGTTGAAGATATTCAAGTCCATTCATAATCGGCATTTGAATATCCGTAAAAACGATCTGGATCGGTTTGGACAACGAAATGGTCAGAGCATCTTTCCCGTTCTTGGCTTCCCATACCTGATATTCGGGACGTAAATCCCTGACCATGGCAGCCAACCCTCGACGCTGTCTGGT
The DNA here is from genome assembly GCF_038592985.1 of Paenibacillus sp. FSL R10-2782. Lineage (NCBI taxonomy): Bacteria > Bacillati > Bacillota > Bacilli > Caryophanales > Paenibacillaceae > Paenibacillus > Paenibacillus sp. FSL R10-2782. The sequence goes on from NZ_CP151951.1 coordinate 4,394,071, forward strand.
TTCATCATCTACAACAAGCACTCCCAGCGGGATCGAATTCACTGACTCCCCTCCTGTCGTTTTCATACAAGCATGTTTTTTTACAGTATAACACTTACAGGTGGGGTCCAATCCTATTTTCTTTTTCGCTTCATACTGCGAATGATTGTTTTCGTTTCCTGATCCACCCGGTATGATTCCGTGATCTTTTGCAAAGCTTTGTTGAACGTAAAATCATCCAGTGTATTGTTTTTCAAGTAATTCATCGTCATCTCGGGCAGCTTGATATAACAGATAGATATCGCCCATGCGACCGCCATTTGTACATAATAATCCTCACGGTGGGTTTGATCCATCCATTGCAGTACCCGGATGATATACTCTTCCTCAATATAAAAGTTCAGAAGCATAACCACGCCAAACCGAATTTCATATTCTTTGCTGGATAACAGATACGGCTGGATAAAGTCCCATACCCGTTCCTTATGATTTTTTGTACTTTTTAATCCGCCGCAGAAGCTGTCACACACCGACCAATTATCAATTTTAGGAATAAATCTGGCGACGCAGCCCAAAACTTCCTCTATATCCGCTTTCACATAGCCAATCACCATGCCTTGCAGCATGACTTCCTCGAAATGTTCACTTTCAGCGGTTTCAAGGTAGAGACGCCAATCGCCCTTGGCAATATCCTGAGCCAGCTTACGTAGCACCGGCAGACGTACGCCCAGGACATTATCAATATTCGGAATCAATGCCGCCGTAAATTTTTGAAAATCTGAATCGACATATGATAGTATTTGTTCTCTGATTGTTGTTTTCACAATTCCCACTCCCTGATCCTTAACGAAATGAAATACTCCATAAATAAATAGAGGCCACCGAACCATAAGGCGAATAGGCTCGGCGGTACTCCTCAAATTGTTCCCTGGTAAGTGTATCCAGATTGTACAGCTTCATCATTCCCCGTCGAATAGCTATATCGCCCCAACTGACGACATCCGGACGTTCCATGGAATTAATCAGCATCATTTCAGCCGTCCACGGGCCGATCCCATGCAGCGAGGACAGTTTTTGAATCACTTGGGTATCGGAGAGCTCATATAATTCCTGCAAATCCAACAAGCCCTGCTCTATCGTTAGGGCTACATTCAGGATACAAGCCGCCTTCTTCATCGTTATGCCACAGCTTTGAATAGCTTCGACCGACTGGGCCGCTATATTTTCTGAATTCATGGCTCCCACTTTCTCCTGCATTCTTGCCCATATGCTTTGAACAGCTTTGGCAGAAATAAGCTGTCCCACAATCGCATGAACAAGCGCAGCGAACAGATCGGGAATAACCTCTCGTTCGACCTTGCCTAATTGCGTCATCGCTGTACCGAGTACGGTATCCACACTTTTCAGATAATTGATTTCCTTCTCTCCATAGTCAAAATTTTTCGTGATCACGGTTTGCACACTCAGCTCCCCCCTCTGCAACCCTTATACTGTTCCACCTACATTCCCTTTGAATGAGGTCTATCCCAAAATCAGGGCTCAAATCCTTCACGGCTCACATAAAGCTGTTCTTCAGGAAAAACATTGCGAAATTGTTCGTAGATCGCCTTGTAGGCTGCCGGATGATACCAATCCTCCAGCCCTAATGGCTCATACAGCGCACCCATATTTAAGCTTCGTGTACGCCTTCCTCCACTGCCGTCTCCCATAAAATAATCATCAATACAGATACGGTTGACCAGTGGCAAAAGCTTGTCCGCAAAATGATTGCTACTTGGAAGCATCGGAGCGATTGTGGCTTGCGCCGGTATTCCTGCCTCTTTTAACAGTTGCAGCGTCTTGAAACGGGCCTGAATGGGGGGCGCATCCGGCGTAAAATGTTTGCGTATATCTTCGCGGTCTGTTTCTACCGTCATGCTCACCCGTACGCGATCCTCTAATAGGAGCAACAGGTCGATATCCCTTCGTACAAGCGGACTGCGAGTCTGTACAAACAGGAAATCTGGCGAATCTTCCACCATCACCTCCAGCAGTGAACGAGTCACCTCTTCCTTGTACTCGACAGGCTGATAAGGATCTGTGCTGGACGACATAAAAATAGTGACTTTCCCCTTGGATTTGGCCCGCCGAAGCTCCTTGCGAAGAAGCTCTGCCGCTTGCTTTTTAATATCAACCCATGTTCCCCAAGCTTCCTTACGGAACGTGGAGACTGGCATTTGGCGAACATAGCAATACGAGCAGCCAAAGGTGCAGCCTGTATACGGGTTCAACGAGTGCGTATACCCTGACAGAAAGCCTGTCCCTTTATTCAGAAGGGTCTTGGGGGACTTGTATATATGATGTGCTTTCATGGTTAACCTCTTTCGAGTCGCAAAAGCTTTACTTTCATATCCAAACCACCACGATATCCGGTTAAAGCACCATTTTTGCCAATGACCCGATGGCATGGGACGGTGACCAGAATTGGGTTAGCACCGATTGCAGCCCCCACCGCCCGAACAGATGCGGGCTTCTGAATAGCGTTGGCAATGTCTGAGTAGGATTGTGTCTCTCCATACGGAATGTCACACAGCGCGTTCCAGACCGCCATTTGAAACACAGTCCCCCGAAAGTCAAAAGGAACGGTAAAACTTGTGCGCTTCCCTAGAAAGTATTCAATAAGTTCTGTGGCATAGGGCTGTAAGACCTCATCATCTTCAACCAATGGACTGCCAGGAAATCGGCTCCCTGCCCATGAAGTTAATTCCTCTAAAGGTTTATCGGGTGAGCCTACGTAACATATTCCATCCGATGTAGCTGCAATATATAAATTCCATTCTTCATGAGTTAACAATGACCAATAGATTGTTTTAGGGGTTTGAGTTAACATGATGTATACCTCCATTTTGTAATTTTGCTGATTTAAGCTGACGATATTGCAAAGGCGTATAGCCTGTATTCTTTTTAAATAACGTAGAAAAATAAGGGGTATTGGACAGACCTACGCTCTCCCCCACTTCCGCAACGGATTTATCCGAGTTCATTAGCTGTTGCTTGGCTTGTTCCAATCTGGTTTGCTGTATATATTCCATAGGGGTTATACCCATGACCCGCTTGAAGGTACGATGCAGATGGTACGGGCTCCCATGGCTCATCTCTGCAAGCAAATGCAGCGTTAAATTTTCCTTGTAGTTAGCATCCACATACTCTGTAACCAGCGCGATCCATTCATGATCAGGCAAGCGCTGCCCCGTCGGCTTACACCTTTTGCATGGTCGAAAATGCTCCGCTAAAGCCTGTTCTGCTGTTTTGAATAAGCGGATGTTTTCTCTTTTGGGAGGACGGGATTTGCAGGAGGGGCGACAAAATATTCCTGTTGTCCTCACAGCATAAAAAAATTCACCATCATAAGACTTGTCGTTCTCCACAATAGCTTTCCACTTCTCGCTAGTTATGGGCAACTCGGATTTCTTCATTTAAGTTCACCTCTCATTTACAATGTGGCCTCCCACATATCTAAATTATAAACCAAACAGTGAACGTATGTACCCCTCTTGGAATGTAAAGGCAAGATAACGAAAAAAAGATGACTCCATCGGAGCCACCTATCCATAAAAACCAGCTATCTGATCATACGAAAAGCCGCCTCCTCGGTTATAGGTTTGTATCCTACTAATCCCGAAAAGCGCGGCTTGTTCAACTCACTAAATCACTTATTCTGGTTATTCAACAGACGTATTCAGATAATTCACTCTTTCTCGTTCGTACCGCCGAACAGCTGTAACAGTGGGTCATGTATCTGTACCTGTCCTTTGGCGGTTGGAAGGATATCTGAGTAAGCGGAAGAATTCGTAACGATAATCGGTGTAATCGTAGGGTAGCCTTCTGCCCTGATCTGCTCAACGTCAAATTCGAGAAGCAGGTCTCCTGCTTTTACCTGGTCGCCTTCTTTGATATAGGAGGTAAAATGTTTACCGTCCAGCTTAACTGTATCTACTCCGACATGAATCAAAATTTCTGCACCTTTGGGCGAAACAATCGCAAGTGCATGTTTTTTCTTGAACGCCACAGTAATCGTCCCGTCAAAAGGGGCTACAACCTTGCCCGATGTCGGTTCGATGGCGATACCTTTACCCATAGCTTCCGACGCAAATGCAGGATCGGGAACTTCCGAGAGGGCAACAACGGTTCCTTCAATCGGACTAAATACCTCTTCGTTAGAAACATCTGTTGCATGAACTGGTTCTTTAGTCGAACTTTCAATTGATTCTTCCGCTTCAACCGGATCTTCAAACCCTAAAATATAAGTCAGAATGGCCGAAACCAGAAACGATACCGAAATTCCTAAAATCAGTCCCGGGAAGCCTTGTCCGCCAGGGCCGTAGAAGATAGGCAAGGTCAACAGTCCCGGAGCGCCGGAAGCGAATGCTTGCGTTCCTGCTTGGCCTATAATTGCACCACCGATCGCGCCGCCGATAATACCTGCAATAAACGGACGTTTCAATGGAAGCGTGACTCCATAGACAGCTGGTTCTGTGATACCGAACAATGCGGTAAGCGTAGCGGAACCCGCCAATGTCTTCAGCTTTTTATTTTTTGTTTTCAGCATAACACCAAACGCAGCACCGGTTTGGGCGAAGATGGAAGCCGCAGCGGAAGGCTTGATTCCGTCTTTGCCGTTAACAGCAATGTTATTAATGAATACAGGTACGAGGCCCCAATGGACACCGAAGATAACGAGTAGTTGCCAGCAAGCACCCATGATTGCGCCAGCCAACAACGGGCTGAAGCCGAACGCGGCAATGAGTCCAGTTGCGATGCCGTTGCCCACATAGACTCCGAATGGACCAAACACGATCAAAGTCAGAGGAAGCATAATCACGAGCAGGATCAATGGCGTAATAAAATTTTTGACGCTTTCATGGATTAACCGGTTACACCATTTTTCCAGCTTGCTCATGACAATGATAGCAATAATAATGGGAATAACCGTAGACGAATAACTCATCATGACAATTGGAATACCGAAAAAGTCAGTAGGTGTACCTTCTGTCTTCAACGTGACGATGGACGGGTAAAGCAATCCTCCGGCAATGGTCAGGGCAACGAAGATATTACCTCCGAATTTCCGTGCCGTTGTAACCGCCAACAAGAGAGGAAGGAAATAAAACAAGCTGTCGGCCCCAGCATACAAAATCATATAGGTAGTGTCTTTCGGTAGCAACCAGCCGAGGTTGCTCGCAATCAGCAGCAGACCTTTCAGAATACCGGACCCCGCCATAACTCCAAGCAAAGGTGCAAAAATGCTGGAAATTACGTCGATTACGGCGCCAAATCCTTTGTTTCCCTTAGCTGGATGATCTTCTTTTCCAGTTTCATTCAAAATGTTGGATACTTTGCCGATTGCATTATATACCTCTGGTACTTTGTTGCCGACTACGACCTGGAACTGACCACCGCTCTGCTTAACCGTGATGATCCCATCGGTTTTTTCCAGTTTTTCTTTGTCCGCTTTCGCCTCGTCCTTTAGCACAAAACGCAAGCGGGTGGCGCAGTGAACGAGTGATACCACATTTTTTTCACCGCCTACCAGCTGAACGATTTCCTTAGCCAATTTTTCATAACTCATGCTAGACACCTCCATGTTCTAATGGGCATTTTACGTATTTAGGCGCACAAAAAACCTAAGCCTTGAAAAATGGTGGGCGCTTTTTGTCCCGCAATTTTTCATGACTTAGGTTTTGCCTGCATAACCAGTAACAATCCCAGTTAAAACTTATTAAATTCCTGTTGTTCTCATAATATAATTAATCAACCATATCTGTCAATAAAAATATTTAGTCATATATTCTCTATCCTGTTTCCTGGAAACGTCCAGCTTATCTGTTAACCACCCGCTCAATATGCACAGTCAGATACAGCTTTTCTTCGTTCGTCAATTCGTGGTTGTATTCTTTTTCCACAAAAGCTCCGATTTTCTCCGTGCAAGCAGCCGCGTCTCTGTGCTTTTCCTTGATCATGTCATACAAATGATCGTAGTTGTTTTCGTAGTGATTCCCCTTAAACACACGCTGGGCAAAAAATTTCAGATGAGTAATAAAGCGGAAATAACTCAGAGAGTCCTCGTCAAAATCGACCTTAAAATGATATTTCGCTATATTAATAATTTGCTGCATAAATTTTGTAATACTCATTGTGGTGATAACTTCCTCGTTCATTTCGGCATTCACGATGTGAATCGCGATAAAAGCCGCTTCGTCCACAGGCAGTTCAATATCGAGTTTTTGTTTAATTTGTTCCAGCGTTTTCAGACCGATCGCAAATTCTTCTTTGTACAACTGCTTGACTTCCCACAATAGCGCGTTTTTGATCTCCAATCCTTCCTGGTATCTTTCAACGGCGAAATTGATGTGGTCAGTCAAGGAAACATAAATATTTTCGTTCAGCTTTTTGTTTAAATTGTGCTTGGCATCATTAATGATCTCTTCCACAATCACAATCAGATCTAGCGGAACCTCACGCAACAGCATTTTGAAGTTGTCGGAAGTCTGCTTGTTTTTCAGGGCAAATACTTTCTGAATTCTGGTTTCGTCTACTTTATCTCCGGGCTTCTTCTTAAAAGCAACCCCGCGGCCCATCACGACGAGTTCTGTACCGTCCGTCTGGTAGACGCTGATTACATTGTTGTTGATGACCTTTGCTATTTTCATCTAAATCCCCCCATATGCCAGCAAGAGCCACTCCTGTTCCATCCTGTTTATGGCAAACAAAAAAACCGAAGCTCAACAAATAAACAAGACTGTAAAATCCGCTTATTGGTGGCTTAGGTTTTGCCTGCCTATGCAGTAACAATCCTAAAAATGATGGAATTGCGTCAAGTATAGCCCGAAGACGAGAGATTGTCAACGCTTTCAATCAAGAAACATAGACCGGAAATCCCCTTTACAATCGGGATGTCCGATCTATTTCTTATGAGATTCTTACTCGCCCAGATTCTCGCCATCAGAATGAATTACGTTTTTGTACCAGTGGAAGCTTTTCTTTTTAATCCGGTTCAGCGAGCCGTTGCCTTCGTTGTCCCGATCCACATAAATATAGCCGTAGCGTTTTTTCATCTCTCCAGAGGAAGCGCTGACGATGTCAATAGGACCCCAACTCGTATAACCGATAATCTCAACCCCATCCTGAAGGGCCTCGCCCATTTCCGCAATATGCCGCTTCAAATAGTCGATCCGGTAATCGTCGTTGACTTCTCCTTCAGGAGAAACCACGTCGTTGGCACCAAAGCCGTTTTCCACCACAAACAGAGGCTTTTGGTAGCGGTCGTGCAATTGGTTTGCCGTGATACGGAACCCCTTCGGATCAATCGTCCAGCCCCAATCGGACTTGTCCAGATACGGGTTGGATACGGAGCCAAACACATTGCCGCTCGTCATGTTTTTGACAACTTCTGGGTCTGTGCTGGTCGTCCGGCTAGAATAATAACTGAATCCGATATAGTCAACGGTATGATGCTTCAAAATATCCGCGTCGTCCGGTTCCATCTCGATGGAGAGTCCATGATCCTTGAAGAAGCGCTTCGCATAACCTGGATATTCACCGCGTGACTGCACGTCGATGAAGAAGTAGGACTCGCGGTCTTTTTCCATTCCTTGATAAACATCTTCGGGATTGCACGTATACGGATAGAAGCTGCCGGCAGCCAGCATACAGCCAATTTTGGCATCTGGAATGATCTCGTGGCACGCTTTTACAGCCAGTGCACTTGCAACAAGCTGGTGATGTGCAGCCTGGTACTGAATTTGTTTGACGTTTTCACCTTCCTGGAAAACAAGCCCGGCTCCAATAAACGGCAAATGGAGCAGCATGTTAATTTCGTTGAACGTCATCCAGTATTTCACTTTATCCTTATAACGGGCGAATACTGTTTTGGCATATGTTTCAAATAAAGCTACCAGTTTTCGGCTTCGCCAGCTTCCATATTTATCAATCAGATTTACCGGTACATCAAAATGAGCGAGGGTAACCACTGGCTGGATGCCATGTTTAAGCAATTCGTCGAACAGATCATCGTAAAATTGTAGCCCGGCTTCATTCGGCGTGGCGTCTTCTCCCGTTGGAAAAATACGAGCCCATGCAATGGAAACACGTAGCGCCTTAAAACCCATTTCCGCAAATAACGCAATATCCTCGCGATAGCGATGGTAAAAATCAATCGCTTCGTGGGAAGGATAAAATTCGCCTTCGAGTGGAGTGAGCGAGGGAACATTCCCCTTCATGATATTTCTTCTCTTCTCTCCAGACGGCAACAAATCCACCAGACTCAATCCTTTGCCGTCTTCCAGATAGGCACCCTCGGCCTGATTGGCAGCAAGAGCACCACCCCATAAAAAGTCTTTCGGAAAAACAAAGCTGGACATAAACGTTCTCCTTCCAAATGTGTGATGGGGAAAGCCGAAAGGGTTAAATGAAATAAAAAAACCCAAACTGGCCCAGATACACGCGTAGTGTAAACAAGCCGGTTCAGGTTATGCCCTAACGGTAACATCCCATGAAAAGGTTATACGTATTTGATGAAACTCTAACAAAGATTTGGGAACCTGTCAAATTTATTACGTTGCCTTCGGTGCATTATCTTCGTATCACAAACCCAAAATGCGAAGGAACCATGGGATTGAACTGGATTAAAGGACGGTACATCTCTGATGCGGGTCAGCAATTCAGGAAATTTATCTTCCGTTGTTTTGCAGAACAGAGATAAACCTCCTGTGGGTCACTGCCCCACTTATTGCTCCAAATGATAAAATTAGTCTCTTTCGTATGGAAAGAACGCCATACTAAGATTTATACTAATGCGACAGCCTATCCAATTGGACAGGCTGTCAATAGCTGAGGTTATTTTAATATCATTCCGATAGTGCATTAGTAGGTGCCTCAGTTGGGGCATCAGTCGTTTCATCAGTGGGTATATCAGTCGTTTCATCAATGGATGTATCAGTTGGGGCATCAGCCGTTGCTGATTCACTGTTCTGTAGCGTAGCTCTCGGATAAGCCTGTGCACGCTCATAATACCAATCGAACAAGAAGCGGGCCATTGCCTGACGGCTAGCATTGCCATCCCATTTTAACCCAGCAGTTGGGTCCGCGAACGAGCTCCTTGTTCCAGGCTCCAGCAGAAAGCCATTCATGTGTGCGGTCATGCTGACATTTCCGGCTGCTGTAAAAATGGACTTAGTGTTTTTCCCAAATCCGTCATTGGAGCCGTTAAACAAATTCCAGTACTCTGAATCACCGGGCTGTGTTTTAAACCAGGTGAATTCTGTCATATTTATCGGATAGGCTTGAGCTGCCGCCTTAATGTTGGAATTCCATTGTGATTGCAGAATGTCTTTGTTGTCATAAGCTCCGTAGCCTGGATACCAGTGAACAGCATAGCCGTAATTGTTCAAGGGATCTGTCAGCGGATGTTTTGCCGTCAGGCTGTAAAATTGGTTGTATCCAAGCCCTGCAGCCCAGATGACATTATCCGCACCTTTGCTTCGAATCGTGGAAATGATAGAGTTTTGAAATCTTCTCAGGTCATTCCAATGGTCAAGAAAATCATTCTCGCCGGCATAGCCTCCCCAATGTCCGTTCGCATACGACTTAATTGGTTCATTGATCAGTTCGAACATGACGTTATCCGCGCTTTTGATAGCCGACTGTGAGGCAAGATAACCCCAGATTTGATTGAATTTGTCCAAATTGGATTGTGTTGTAGCCTCGTCGTTAGCCAGAGTAAAATCAAGACCAATGGTAACATAAATGCCCTTTGTTTTTGCATAATTGATATACGGAATAATAACATTTTGCGTAGCTGCCTGTAAACCGGCGAAGTTGTATGACCCTGCGGCCACATCTCCCATATCTTCACGGTCAATAAACAATCGAATCTGATTCATATTCCAGCCGTGGCTGCTTCCATACTTCGGTCTGGTGTCTGTAAAGGTGTCGGTGATATCCTTCAAATACGCCAAAGTCGCCGCATGACGATTGTTACCATTCAATTTAAGATAATAATTACTGTTTTGATAAGTCCAGTATGCACCCGACGGCTGATGCCAACCGCTCAAAACAACAGGTTGTCCGCTGTTATTCACCAATTGATTGCCCTTGACATGGAGTTTGCCCATAGGCATACCTGTCCATGCATCAATACGTTGTTGAAAAACCGGTGTTACTGGCAATAAGAAAGCAAGAATTAGAACGATTTTACATACCATCCCTAGCTTTTTCAAAAGAAAGCCTCCCATTCACGGATCTACTTGACCATTATTCTCCATAAAATCGCAGTCTATTTACCCATTTCGAGTAGCGAAGAGGCTAAAAATATGTAGGGCCCCGCTTCCTGAGTTCCTCCCATATAAAAAACATCATTACCCTCCTTTGGATTGTGATTCCAAACTAATTGTTTATTCCCATCTCTAATTGTAGCGCTTACAATTTTGGGACACAACTTGATAAATTTTAGATTTTAAACCTAAAAAACCATATATTGAAATTCAATTTCCAAATCAATTAGGAATGAATATTCATTCCTAATGTTGGAACGCAATTCATGTCAATGTTTTCAATACTTTTATATAAAAAAGATTGAGAACGCCCCCATCTATATAACATCTACACCGGAAATGTCACGTTCTTATACGTTTTCCTCTCAATCCTTGTCCGCTTTAATAGTAAAGCCAGACTGATAAAAAGGAACCTCCAGTTCCACTTTTATAGTGGTGTTGAAGGTTCCTTTGCATACTTCTCTGCTGTTAAGTAATGGTACGTTTTTTATTGATGGATTGTCAAAACAAGTGCGACAGTTCCTCTGTAAACGATTCGTGAGCAGTTTTCCAACCCAAGCATTTTCGTGGACGATGGTTGATTAAATCCAGGGAACGCTCCAATGCTTCATCTGTGAATTGTGCGAAATCTGTACCCTTGG